>CAMZLV010000140.1 GCA_947311835.1 uncultured Lutibacter sp.
ACCTCCTAACTCTGGATGAATTTCAACACTTTTGTCAGCTTTTACAGTTCCTTGCACTTCAATATAATGTTGAAAAACACCATTTTTTGGAGAAATTGAAGTAACTACTGCCAATTTTTTAACGGTATCGAGTTTCTTAATAGCAACTTCGATGGTTTTTAGTTTTTTATTTAAACTATCTATTTTAGATTTGATAGTTGTTTTCTGTTTGTTTAATTCTTGTAAATCTTTTGAAAGTTCATTCTTATTATTGCAAGAAATTGTAAGTAGAACGATTGCTATAACTGCTGATATATTTTTCATTTTCTTTTTGAAGTTTAGTTTGATTTGGTATTTAAAACAGTTTCTAATTCAACTTTTTTGGTAATTACATCAAGCATTGCCTGAAGATATTGTTGCTGCGCAGTATAAAGTTGAAGTTGTGCTTGACGCAGTTCAAAACTAGAAGAAACACCTTCAAAAAATTTAATCTGATTTTTTTTCTCTATCCTTTCTGATAAATTTAAATTTTCTTTTTTGTTTTGATAATCTTCTATTGCAAACTGGTAGTTGCTCTTTGCTGCTGATATTTGTAGTTTTAATTGCTGTTCAGTTTCCGTAAGGTTTTCCACTGCCTTTTCAAGGTTTATTTGTGCTCGTTGCGTTGCGGCACTTCTTAATCCTGAACTAAATATTGGTATATTCATACTTACGCCAAATAATGAAGAGCCAAACCATTTTTGGTCTTTTTGTGTAAATGAAAATGTTTCAGAATTACCATTGTATGCTCCATTTATAAAAGCATTTAATCTTGGCAACGCTTTACTTTTTTCTAATTTTAACAATAATTCTTTTGCTCGTTTATTATTTGTAGCCATTTTGTAATCAATGGTGTTTTCTACCTTTTTTTTACTATCAAGTAATGTTAATACGGTGTTTTGAGTAGTTAATGTTTCCAAATTATCTGTCAGATTAATAGTTGTTTCAACATCCAATCCAAGAGAGATATTTACCATCTTATAAGCAATTGTTTTTAATCGATTTAAATTTGTTAAATTGTTTTCTAAATTTGATAAAGTAATTTGTAACTGTTCTACACTTTCCTCTTCAGTTAATCCATTTTTAAAAATTTGAGTAGTTTCAAATAGATTCTTTTTTAAAACCGTAATATTACGATTCATAATTTTTGTGCTTTCTTCTAATAATAAAACATTTCCATAAGCGTTTACAACCATTTTTCTAATTTCTAAATCCGTTTTTTCTTTAGCGTTTTTTGATATTTCAAGAAAAACTTTAGCTGATTGTAGCCCAACTAAGTATGATCCATCAAACAATAATTGACTAACCGTTGCACTTGCGCTCATCGTTTGTTTTGTACCAAAAGAAACTTCTGCAAATTGTCCTTGCATACCTCCAAAAAATTCGGCAGGAATCAATGATATTTGTTGCTTTATCCAGTTTTTATAATCTATAGATGCATTTATTTGAGGCAAACCCATAGTTGTAGTTTCCCATTTTCTTTTTTTTGCAGCTTCAATATCTCTAATGGCATTTTTGGACGTTCTATTGTTTTTTAAAGCAAAGTTTATTGCTTGGTCTAAACTGAACGAATTATTGTTTTGAGCGTTCAGTACAATGGTGCTAAATAGCGTGAGTATAATAAATTTAATTTTCATTTTTAGATACTAATTTTTTCATGATTTGTAATCCTTTTGTAGTGGCAATTGCTCTAATATGATATTCAAGAAAATCATCTATCAAATGTGAAGGAGTAAATATAGTATGCGGAAAAGTTTCTTCATCTTTTATTCCTAATACTCCAATAAAGTAAATTCTTGATATAAAATTTATATTGATTTCTTTTCTAAAAACACCTTCTTCAATCCCTCTTTCTAAATTATGAATTACGCAATCTTGCATAATATCAAATTGTTTTTTTTTGAGTGTTTGGTATAATTCAGGATAATATTTTTGTAATTGATATTGTGGTGAAGTTTTTTCGTTTTTTAAAATTTTCATCACAAAAGTTTTAATCGCATAAAACTCTTCAATTGGATTTTTTTCTAATTCGCAAATGGTATTAATTCCATTTGATATTGAATCGAAAATACGCAAAGTTGTGGCTTCAATTAATTTAGTTTTGTTTTTAAAATTGGCATAAATCGTTTTTTTTGATATGCCTAGTTCTTTAGAAATATCATCCATAGTTACGCTTTTAAACCCAAAGTTTAAAAATAGTTCTATAGCTTTTTCTAATATTTTATCTTTCATAGTTAACACTAAATAGACTGCAAATGTATAAAGGAAACTCTAAACACACAAAAAGTTTCCAAAGTTTTTGTCTTTTTTGTCGTTTTATTGATATCTTCAAATTATTTTTACAAAAATTTTAAGTATGTTATCTGTTTATAAAACACTATTTTTAGATTATTTAGAAAATAAAACCACTATAAAAGAGCCTAAAAATTTATATGAGCCAATTCAATATATATTGAGTTTAGGAGGTAAAAAATTACGTCCTATTCTTGCATTATTAGCAACTGATGCGTTTGATGTCGATCCAAAAAAAGCGTTAGATGTTGCATTAGCTATAGAAATTTTTCACAATTTCACATTAATTCATGATGATATTATGGATGCCGCTCCGCTCAGGAGAGGTGAAATTACTGTTCATGAAAAATGGAATACTAATATTGGTATTTTATCTGGCGATGCAATGTTAATATTAGCGTATCAGCAACTTGAAAGTTACGAGCCAATTATTTTTAAAGAATTAACACAATTATTTAGCAAAACAGGCATTGAGGTATGTGAAGGGCAACAGTTAGATATTGATTTTGAAACTAGAGATGATGTTACTATTGATGAATATTTAGAGATGATTAGACTAAAAACGGCTGTTTTAGTAGCTTCATCTTTAAAAATGGGAGCAATTATAGCAAAAGTATCTAAAGAAGAAGCTCAAAAAATGTATGATTTTGGTATGAATTTGGGTATTGCTTTTCAATTACAAGACGATTATTTAGACGCTTTTGGTAATCCTAAAACATTTGGTAAACAAGTAGGAGGTGATATTATAGAGAATAAAAAAACATTTTTATATATAAAAGCACTTGAATTGTGTAATGAAAACGACAAAATAGAATTAGAAACGTTATTTTCAAGAAAATTAGAGAAGAACCAACAGAAAATAGACAGCGTAAAATTAATTTTTGTTAATTCAAATGCTGCTAACCAAACTAAATCAGCAATAAAATTCTATACAGAAAAGGCATTTGCTATTTTAGAAACGATTTCAATTGCTAAAGATAAAAAGCAATTGTTGCGCAATTTCGGTTTGCAGTTAATGGATAGGAGTATTTAAGTAAGATAATAAATACAATACAAAAAAAATCCCATTTTATTTAAAATGGGATTTTTTTATGGGATATAAATTATCACTATTTAATGTTAGCTACAATAATTTTCTTAGTAAATACTTTTGAATTAACATCAGTTACCTTAGCAATATAAACACCATCGCTTAAGTTTTTTGTTGAAAAGGTGTAGCGAGAATTAGTCTCTAATTTCGTTTTATTGAACGCTTGTTTTCCTAATATATCGAAAAGAGAAACTGAGTCGATATCCAAACCGTTCGGATTGTTAATGGTTAATACAGCATCATTATTGTTTTGATAAACAGTGAAGTTTTCAAACGTATTATCCTCTAGAGCAAGTACGCTATCGTTTGTAAAAGTGATTTCATATTTATCGGTATAAGTTCCAGTAGGAAGGTTTATACTATAAACACCATCTCTTAGGTTTGCATATTCATTTGTTTCAATATCATGTATATAAATTGGTTGATTTGCATCAAAATTTTGAATATCAACAATTCTAAAGTTTATTGGTTGACTGTCTTCTGATATAACTGTTAAAGGGATTGTTATAGTTGTGTCGAATTTTAATGCTTGAATTACATAAGGCATATCATCAATTGTCCAATGAGCATCAGAACTTAAAAGTCCAGGAGACCTACCTTCTAAACCATAATCAAAACCATCAGTTGCTGAATCGTGAAAGTTCATAACCATTTGACGAGTATATAAATTGTTAAAGTCGACATTTAGTCTGAATCTTTTATATTCATTTGTTACGATACTACCAAAATTATTGTATTGAGTGGTCTCTGTATTATTACTCGATGTGTTCGTATTTGTTCCCCTAAAAAAGTAACTCTCAGCACCTGATTGTTTATAATAAGTTCTTTGCGAATTTTTAAAAGTTAGGTTAGAAGCAGCGATTCCTGCTTGACCTAAAATCATAAAGCCTTGACCTATTGGTATGTATCTTTTTGCTGCTTTAGTACCATTACCTGCTGATGTATTGTTAATCGTTCCATCTCCATTATATGTTTTAAAAGTTGCCGGAACAAATGTTTCTGTTACGCCATCTGACGATATGGTATATGTTGCATATCCACCAATATAAGCTTCTAGAAAATGAGAAGATGCCGCCGGAGCTTGCTCCCAATAATACAGGTTACCTGTCATGAGCGTTTTATTTGTTGTGTCGTGAATAAAATCTACAGCATCTAATGCTGAAGGATACGGGTTTCCAACAAGTGTAAATTGATCTGCAACAACATTAACTTGAATATCACCATTATTTGGTTTTCCTCTAAAATCATATAATTGATTATCTCCTGATCCGCTAGTTCCTTTCATAGTAAAACCATAACCAGAAGCTACATTCCCACTTTCTCCAACATAGTCCCATTGATTATAAACTGTGCCTGGATTGTAACTGTATAGCCATGCACTTGAAATCACTAAAGGATTTGAACTTCCGTTATAAGCGCTAGTAAAAGTAGCTAAAGTGCTTGTTATTGGAGCGGTATTTACATCATAAAATTGTTGATTAGGAACGATTGCTCTGTTGGTATTATCATTTGCTCCAACGTTTCCTACAGGTGAACACCAATAGTTATAAGCGTACTCGTTAACAGTACCTTTTTGATACACACTTAGTTTTCCTATTCCTGAGTTTCCAGTAGTTCCACTCCCTTGAATTAATTGTGCTTCGTCTCTTAAATAAATATTTGCTGTTGTTTCTTCAATGTTAACGTCATCAGTTACAAAAACAACTTCATTTGTTACATAAACATATGCGCTATTCCTAACTGATAATTGACCAAAGCCAATTATTGGCACAAGTAAAAACAATAGTATTGAATTGGAATTTATTATTTTCATATTCTTTTTAATAAAATGTGTGTAAAAGTATGAAAAATAACTAAATAACAATGATATTTTTTGTTAAATTAGTTGTTTTAAGCAAAAATCAATTATTTTTTAAAAAAAAGTTGGATGATGTTGTTTGTTTTAATAATAAATACAGCATATTAGTATATTTGTAAAAAGAACAAAAGTGTCAAAATTAGATGTTTCATTAAAGTTATTATCATCATTTCAAAATAGTGAAATTTATAAAAATCTTATTATTCAACTTAATAAAGATTTTCAAATGGCTACTATTTCAGAAGAATTTTCATTAAATATAAAACCTTCAGAATTGGTAGAAAAATTATATAAAATAATTAGCGCTCTATACGTTAATCATTCTAATAAATATTCAAATTTACTTTATAGAATAGATGTTTCAGAACAAAGTTTAAAAAACATTACTTCATCTAATTTGGAAGATGTGATAAAACAACATATCTATTTAATTTTAAAAAGGGAATGGCAAAAAGTATTTTTTAGAAGTAAATTCTAAAAACAGGTGTTATTGGTGAGCTGTAAATGCTTTTATTTTCATTATATAGCACATCATACCTTAAACCAACAGAGATATTACCAGTTCTGTATGCGCCACCAAAATACAGAGCAGGATTCCAATAATAATTTTGATTAAATCCGTTGTTTATTTTTATTTTCATTTCTTCAAATTCTGCTGATAATTGAAAACTATACAAGGGTTCAAACAACGTAATAACACTTGCTCCGTATACATTTAGGGTGGAGTTATAAGTTTTATTATTAGAATAGAGATAACTTAAACTTATTCCAGAACTAAAAGAATCTGAAAAGTCATAAATAGCGCTTGGTGATACAGATATGGTTGTGTTGTTACTACTAAATCCAACGTTTAATCCGCCACCAAAACGAACGTTGTCCCAAAAATTCACTTCCTGTTTTTGTGCGGTTAACTTAAAGATTGAAATAAAAAGAAATAAAAAGAATAAAAAAACGTTCTTAAGCATATGATTATGTTTTGTTCTTAACAATTATTTTTGTAAAATTAGTAAAAAAAGGTGATAAAAAGTTTTTTTTAAGAAGAAGAATAAAAGTTTAGAAAAAGATTGTACATAAAATAAATAAATAGTAATATTGCACCCAGTTTTGGGACCCATAGCTCAGTTGGTTAGAGCACCTGACTCATAATCAGGGGGTCGAAGGTTCGAGCCCTTCTGGGTCCACAAAAATTAAAGGTTTTAAATTGGATTTTTAGAAATAAAGTTCTATATTTGTATAGCCTCAAACTTAAAAAATATGAAAAGGAGTTTGTTTAAACTTTTTTTAATTGCGATAGCAGTTGTAATACCTATTAGTGTTGTTGCACAAGGTCCTCCACCACCACCAGTTGGTTTACCAATTGATGGCGGTATTGCTTTCTTATTAGGGTCAGGTTTAGTTTATGCAGTGAGTAAGCTGAATAAAAAAAAGTAGCATATTTTTATTTTAACATAAGTCTAGCCACGTATTTACCAATTACATCAAATTCTAAATTAACAAGAGTTCCCTTTTTTATTGATTTAAAAACGGTATGCTCAAAAGTATATGGTATTATTGCTACAGTAAAACTATTTTTCAAAGAATTAATTACAGTTAAACTTACTCCATTTACAGTAATAGAACCTTTTTCTATCGTTATATTATTTTTGTTAGAGTTATATTCAAAAGTAAAAAGATGACTTCCGTTTTGTGAAATTATAGAAGTGCATATAGCTGTTTGATCAACGTGACCTTGAACGATATGTCCGTCCAACCTATTTCCTAATTTCATTGCGCGTTCAAGATTAACTAAATCATTTACTTTTAAAAAACCTAAATTGGTTTTATTTAAAGTTTCTTTAATTGCTGTTACGGTATATGTTTTATTGTTAATTTCAATAACAGTCAAACATACTCCATTATGCGAAATACTTTGATCAATTTTTAATTCATGCGTAATGTCACTTTCAATTGTGATATCTAGATTTTTATTGTTAGATACTATTTTTTTAACAGTACCTAAGGTTTCTATAATTCCGGTAAACATATGTGTCAGATTTATTGATTACATTTGATGCCTCAAAGATATACATAAAAAATCATCGGATGGATAAAGAAAATAAAATAAAAGTTGGTATTTCAATAGGAGACATAAATGGGATAGGAGCAGAAGTTATTTTAAAGACTTTTGAAGATAAGCGAATGTTAGATTTTTGTACACCTGTTGTTTTTGGATCAACTAAGATAATGTCGTTTTATAAAAACATAGTAAATTCAAACATACAAATTCATCGAATTTCTAATTTAAATAAAATTTTAGAGGGAAAAATAAATGTATTAAATGTGTGGGTTGAAGAAGTTGCTCTTACACCTGGAAAATCAAATGAAATTGGAGGTAAATACGCTTTTAAGTCCCTAAAAGAATCTGTAGAGGCATTAAAATCAGGTTTGGTTGACGTGTTGGTTACAGCGCCGATAAATAAAGAAAATATACAATCAAAAGAATTTCATTTTGCAGGTCATACCGAATACCTTGAGGACGAGTTGGAAGGGAAAAGTTTAATGATTTTAATGACTGACAAATTAAGAGTTGGATTGATTACAGGTCATATTCCTATTTCAGAAGTGGCACAAACTATCACTCCTGAACGTATTAAAGATAAAGTAAAAATAATGCACCAAACATTGGTTCAAGACTTTGAAATATCAAAGCCTAAAATTGCAATTTTAGGCTTAAATCCACACTGTGGTGATAAAGGTGTTATTGGAAAGGAAGATGACATGGTAATTAGACCAACTATTGAAGAGATAAAAAATCAAGGAAAGTTGGTTTATGGTCCTTATGCTGCTGATGGGTTTTTTGGTTCAGGAGCCTATAAGAAGTTTGATGGAGTGCTAGCAATGTATCACGATCAAGGATTGGCGCCATTTAAAACACTATCATTTGGGAAAGGGGTTAATTTTACTGCAGGTTTAAATAAAATTAGAACGTCACCTGATCACGGAACAGCGTATGAAATAGCAGGAAAAGGAATAGCTGATGAAAGTTCGTTTAAAGAAGCGCTTTTTAATGCAATTGAGATTTATAAAAGAAGGTTAAATCATGATTTATTAACTCAAAACCCTTTAAAATCAAAAAAACAATTTAATCTGAGGAGTTAAAAAATACGATACAAATCAAAAAACTTCTGTCATCAAAAAAACAGATGACAGAAGTTTTTATTTGAATTTCAAAACAACTGTTCAGTATTAAGGAACGATTGCACAATAGTCAATTAATGTATTGGATCCATCACAAGGGTATGGGTAATTAGGTAAAACTTCTTGGATACCGTTGCCATTATCATACGGATCATCGTTGCCGTTTTCTAAAGCAACTGTTCTTGCTTCTTCATTTTGATTGTTTTCAAAAGTATAATACATCAAAGCATCTAAAGGTTTTAATATACCTTGTTTTTCTGAATAATTAGAGCCTGTAGCGTAAGGATATTCGTGGTCAATATTTCCACCTTCATTATAAACTTGATAATCTTTATGTGTAGCAGGAATAGAAGTAAGTAGCGAATATAAGGTTAGAGGAATACGAGCATCCGTACCGTTAGCATCATTATTACCTCTATTGCCATATTGTTGTAGAATAACATTCGTATTACTAGGCAGCTCTTGAATATTAGTTTCGTTCATTTCAAAAGCAAACCAAGGGTCAAACATCATGACAAGTCGCCCGTTTTCTCCAAATCCCATATCTGAAAAATGTTTTAATGCAGTAAGTGTAATTCCACCTCCAGCAGAATGCCCTAAAACGCCAATTTTAGAAGTGTCTAAATTTGGTAAAATAGTGTTTTGTACAAGCGTATCTGTACTGTTAAAAAAATCAGTAAACCCTTCAATAGCGTGCGTGGCATTAGCAACTGCTCCTTGTTGTGTATATATTGCAGTATAACCTCTACTAGCTATAAAACGAAATAGCATATCATATCTATCAGCAGTTGTAGTGTTCGACCAACCAGAAATAAAAAATATAACAGGAGTATTTTGTTCCATTGTTGCTATATCTGAAGGGTAATATACTGAAGTGCGTCCTCCTACTTCATTGTAAATGGCGATTTGATGCTCTCCGCCTTCTCCATAAGTAATTGTTTCTTCAACAGGTAAAGTAGTTGGTGTATCTTCTTCACAAGATATGAAAAAGAGGGTGATTGTTAATGCAAAAATTAATTGTTTCATGATGTATATTTTTAAATTATGTGATTGTAAAACGGTAAATAAGAGATTTTATTTTAAAGATGTCATATCAAAACACCTTTACGTTTTTAACGAATGTATTTACTAACTGTATGTTACTATGAATAAAAAAGCAAAACAATTGTATATATATAAGATATTTTTATATATTTGCACGCTCAAATTGACAAACGAAATGAAAGACTTGAAAGAATTTTATATATCTTTTACAGGACTAAAGTTAGGTAAGCATCAGTTTGAGTATCAAATAAACAATACGTTCTTTGAATATTTTCAATACAACGAGTTTGAAAATGCTGATATAAAAGTGGATTTAGAATTTGAGAAAAAACATAATATGTTTAATCTTTTATTCAAATTTAAAGGAGATGTAACAGTTGCTTGTGACGTTACAAATGAACCTTTTAATCTTGCAGTTAATGGTAAATTACCTTTAATTGTAAAGTTTGGAGAAGAATATAACGATGATAATGATGAGATTTTAATTATCCCTCATAATCAATTCCAATTAGATGTATCGCAGTTTATTTTTGAGATGATTGTACTATCAATACCAATTAAAAGGATTCATCCTGGAGTTGAAGATGGTACGTTACAATCAGAAGTATTGAAAAAATTAGAAGAATATAAAGTAAAAGAAAATACAATTGACCCAAGATGGGAAAAATTAAAAGAATTACAATCGAATAAAAAAGAATAACGATGGCACATCCTAAGAGAAAAATTTCGAAAACAAGAAGAGACAAGAGAAGAACACACTACAAAGCATCTGTTCCTCAAATCGCTGTAGATCCAACAACAGGAGAAGCGCATTTATATCACAGAGCTCATTGGCACGAAGGCAAATTGTACTATAGAGGACAAATTGTTATTGATGCTGCAGAAACTGTTGAAGCATAAATTTTTACACATACAGAAAACACGAAAAAACCCTCAAATTTGAGGGTTTTTTCGTGTTTTTTAATAAAAAACACGTTAAAAATGATAAAAGTTAGCGTTTTTGTGATTTTTTTTTCATTACTTTGATGCAACTTTTAAAAGTAAAATTTTTAAAATTATGACTAAAAGAACTGCAGCAATTACAGCTGTTGGAAAGTATGTTCCAGAATACACATTGACCAATAAGATATTGGAAACAATGGTAGATACAAACGATGAATGGATTGTATCTAGAACAGGAATAAGCGAACGTAGAATACTTAAAGAAGAAGGAAAGGGAACTTCGTTTATGGCTATAAAAGCAGTCGAAGACCTTTTAAAAAATTCAAAAAAGAAATCAGAAGATATTGACTTAGTTATTGTAGCAACTGCAACTCCAGATATGCAAGCAGCATCAACTGCAGCTTTTGTGGCCTCTGAAATTGGAGCGACTAACGCATTTGCATATGATTTAGATTCTGCATGTTCTAGTTTTTTGTTTGGAATGTCAACAGTAGCAGCGTATATAGAAGCAGGAAGATATAAGAAAATATTATTGATAGGTGCAGACAAAAATTCATCTATGATAGATTATGCAGACAGAGCAACATGTATTATTTTTGGTGATGGAGCAGGTGCTGTTCTTTTTGAGCCAAATACTGAAGGGTTAGGGATGCAAGATGAATATTTGCGCACAGATGGTTCAGGAAGAGAATTTCTTAGGGTGGAAAAAGGAGGCTCTGTAAATCCTTATAAAAAAGGCGATGTGTTTGGCGAAACCGAAGGTAGTTTTGTGAAACAAGAAGGAAAAACAGTATTTAAAAATGCTGTGTTTAATATGGCAGATGTTTGTGAAAAAATATTAGAAAGAAATAGCCTTACAAAAGAAAATGTATCTTGGTTAGCAGCACATCAAGCAAATAAAAGAATTATAGATGCAACGGCAAGTAGAATCGGTTTAGATGATGATAAAGTTATGATGAATATTGAAAAATATGGAAATACTACATCTGCAACCCTACCATTATTAATGGCAGATTACGAGTCGAAATTAAAAAAAGGTGATACTGTTATTTTTGCTGCATTTGGAGGAGGTTTCTCTTGGGGAGCAATCTATTTAAAATGGGCATATTAAATTAAGAAACTAACCAATTATTAAAAATACTAATTTATGGATTTAAAAGAAATACAAAGTCTTATACGATTTGTTTCAAAATCTGGAGTAAACGAAGTAAAACTTGAAGTAGAAGACTTTAAAATTACGATTAAAACTGGAAAAGGAATTCCAGAAACTACATTTGTTCAACAGGCTCCTGTAGCAATGCAACAAGCGCCAATAAGTGCAGCGCCAACTCAAGCATCTGCAACTGTTGAAACAAATACAACTGCAGATGATGATTCAAAATATATAGCAATTACCTCACCAATTATAGGTACTTTTTATAGAAAACCTGCACCAGATAAACCAAATTTTGCTGAGGTAGGAACAGAAGTTCAGCCAGATTCAATAGTTTGTGTTATTGAGGCGATGAAGTTATTTAACGAAATAGAATCTGAAGTATCAGGTAAAATTGTAAAAGTATTGGTTGATGACGCATCACCAGTAGAATTTGGTCAGCCTCTATTCTTAGTTGACCCTTCTTAATAATTCAGAATTTAGAATTCGTATTCAGAAAATTTTAAAACTGAATACATAATTCGTAATTCATAATTTCTATAGAATTATGTTTAAAAAAATATTAATAGCAAATAGAGGTGAAATAGCTTTACGAATCATTAGAACTTGTAGAGAAATGGGTGTAAAATCAGTAGCAGTATATTCAACTGCAGATGCTGAAAGTTTACACGTAAAATTTGCCGATGAAGCAGTATGTATAGGTCCAGCACCAAGTAGCGAATCGTATTTAAAAATTTCAAATATTATGGCTGCTGCCGAAATTACAAATGCAGATGCCATTCATCCTGGATATGGATTTTTAGCAGAAAACGCTAAATTTTCAAAAATTTGTGAAGAGCACGGTATTAAATTTATTGGAGCAACTCCTGAAATGATTAACAGAATGGGAGATAAAGCATCAGCAAGAGCCACAATGGAAGAAGCAGGAGTACCTTGTGTTCCAGGTTCAGATGGATTGCTTGATACGTATGAAGATGCAGAAAAATTAGCCGATAAGATGGGATATCCTGTAATGTTAAAAGCATCAGCAGGAGGAGGAGGAAAAGGTATGCGTGCCATTTGGAAAAAAGAAGACTTAAAAAAGGGATGGGATGATGCGCGCCAAGAATCAAAAGCATGTTTTGACAATGACGATATGTATATGGAAAAACTCATAGAAGAACCGCGACATATTGAAATACAAATTGTAGGTGATTCTTTCGGTAAAGCATGTCACTTGTCAGAAAGAGATTGTTCAATTCAACGCCGTCATCAAAAATTAACAGAAGAAGTACCTTCACCATTTATGACTAAAGCGCTTCGTAAAAAAATGGGAGCAGCAGCAGTTAAAGCAGCAGAATACATTGCATATGAAGGAGCAGGAACTGTTGAGTTTTTGGTAGATAAAAAACGAAATTTCTATTTTATGGAAATGAATACTCGTATTCAAGTTGAGCATCCAATTACAGAACAAGTAATTGATTTTGATTTAATACGTGAGCAAATTCTTGTTGCTTCAGGTGTACCAATTTCTGGTAAAAACTACGAACCAAATTTACATTCAATAGAATGTAGAATTAACGCCGAAGATCCATATAACGATTTCCGTCCATCACCAGGAAAAATAGAAGTTTTACACGCTCCAGGAGGGCATGGAGTTCGATTAGACACACACGTTTATGCAGGATATAGTATTCCGCCAAATTACGATTCAATGATTGCAAAGTTAATTACTACGGCGCAAACACGTGAAGAAGCAATTAATAAAATGAAACGCGCTTTAGACGAATTTCATATTGAAGGAATTAAAACAACGATACCTTTTCATCGTCAATTGATGGATCATCCAGATTATGTGGCAGGAAACTACACTACTAAATTTATGGAAGATTTTAAAATGAAACCATTAGAAGATTAAATTTATCAATAAATAAGTATAAGGATACAAGAAATTGTATCCTTTTTTTTATATTTGATTTCAAATTAACAACAAATGAATGAAAAAACCTTACATATTGATGGTATTGATAAAATAATTCTAAAAAATTTAATTGCTGATGCACGTACTCCAATTTTAAGTATCGCACGAGAAATTGGAATTTCGGGAGCAGCAATTCATCAAAGGTTACGAAAATTAGAAGCTTCTGGATTAATTTCAGGATCTAAGTTTGTTTTAAATCCTAAGGTTTTAGGATATAAAACATTGGCATTTGTTGGTATTTTTTTGGATTCTGCTAGTAAGTATTCAGCAGCAATAAAACGATTAAAAGAAATCCCTGAAGTAATAGAAAGTCACTATACAACAGGGAATTATGCTATTTTTATTAAAATTTTATGTCGTGATAACGAACATTTAATGAATTTACTTAACAAAGATATTCAATCAATAAAAGGAGTTGCACGAACAGAAACTTTTATTTCATTAGATCAACAGATTGATAGGCAAATTCAGTTGTAAAATATCACAAAAGAAAATTAATCTCTTCCCATATATATCATTAAATAATATAGTAATGTAGTTAATGCGCCAATTGCAGCTACAACATAAGTTCTTGCAGCCCATTTTAAAGCATCTTTAGCTCCAGCATGTTCTTCAGTTGTAAGCATATTTTTGTCGCTAAGCCAAGCCAAAGCTCTGTTACTTGCATCATATTCTACAGGAAGCGTAACAAAACTAAAAATTACAGTTGCTGCAAATAAAACGATTCCTAAAGGTAATAAAACAGGAAATGATTGAATAAATAATCCTGCCATGATAATCCACATTGATAATTTACTTGCTATACTAACCATTGGTACCATGTTTGATCTAAATTGCAACCAAGAATAGGCAGTTGCGTGTTGTACTGCATGTCCAACTTCGTGTGCGGCAACCGCAGCTGCAGCAGCATTGCGCTGATTGTAAACAGCTTCGCTTAGGTTTACCGTTTTATCTTTTGGGTTGTAATGGTCGGTCAACCTTCCAGGAGTAGAGATTACTTGTACGTCATAAATGCCGTTGTCTTGTAACATCTTTTCAGCAATTTCTCTTCCAGACATGCCATTTTGTAAGGTTAATTTTGAGTATTTTTTAAATTTGCTTTTTAGTCTTGATTGTACAAGACCACCTACAACTGCAATTAAGCCAAATATTATATATCCAAACATCATAATTTTAAAGTTTTAAATTTTTTGTAAAGTTAATTAAAAATAGTTCTTTTATTTTCAATAATTTTACTGCATAAATTATTCCAAAAAAAAAGACACGACATAATGGCAAAAATTCCACATATTTTATTGATTTATACAGGCGGAACTATTGGAATGACACGCGATTATGAAACAGGAGCATTAAAAGCTTTTAATTTTGATAAACTATTAAAACACATACCAGAATTAAAACATTTAAACTGTACAATTGATAGTGCATCGTTTGAAGGGCCGATAGATTCGTCAAATATGAATCCGAAATATTGGATTAAAATCACCGAAATTATTGAAGAAAATTACGAGGTATTTGACGGTTTTGTCATACTGCACGGTTCAGATACGATGTCTTATACAGCATCAGCAATTAGTTTTATGTTTGAAAACCTTTCGAAACCCGTAATTTTTACTGGATCTCAATTACCTATTGGTGATTTACGTACAGATGCTAAAGAAAACATGATTACTTCTATTGAAATTGCAGCATCACAAAAAAATGGTAAACCTATAATTTCTGAAGTTTGTTTGTATTTTGAATACAAATTATATAGAGCGAATAGAACTACTAAGGTTAATGCAGAACATTTTCAAGCATTTGCATCTCCAAATTATCCGCCACTTGCAGAAAGCGGTGTGCATTTAAAATTTGATGAATCCTTATTATATAAGTCAAGACGGTCTAAGATAATAAAAATTAGAAAAGAACTTGAGCAAAATATCGTTTTATTAAAGCTATTTCCTGGAATTACAGAAAATGTAGTAAAAAGTATTTTAGAAATTGACGGATTGAAGGGAGTAGTACTTGAAACGTATGGCTCAGGAAATGCGCCAACATGTAAATGGTTTGTTAATTTACTTAAACAAGCCTTAAAAAAAGGAATAAAAATTATTGATGTTACGCAATGTTCAGGAGGAAGAGTAATATTAGGACAATATGAAACAAGTGTTCAGCTACAAAAAATAGGATTAATAAGTGGAAAAGATATTACAACAGAAGCCGCTTTGGCAAAATTAATGTACTTATTAGGTCAAAAAATTCCAGAAAAGGAGTTTAAACACGTTTTTGAAACCCCTTTAAGAGGAGAATTATTAGAATAAATCAATCTATTTTAGATATTAATTGCACAAAAACAAATAAAATATACAGTCCATTTAACTACTGATTTTCAGTTAATTAACATTTAATTTTTTAAATAAAATCATTTAAATTAATTTAAATTGAAAATTAAATTTTTGCAACTCAACATTTTTTTGTTTCTTGTCAATCGCAAAATGCATCGGAGAGGTGGCCGAGTGGTCGAAGGCGCACGCTTGGAAAGCGTGTATATAGGAAACTGTATCAAGGGTTCGAATCCCTTTCTCTCCGCCGAATGTTTGTTTTTGCAAAAAAAGTTATATATTTAACCCGTAAACTAATAATTAAATTAACTATTACACAATGAAAAAATTTTTTACTATCCTAGCAATCACAGGTTTATTGTTTTTAGGAACTACTCAAAGCACGTATGCGCAAGAAGCTGAAAAAACAGAGCAAACTCAAACTTTTCACCAAGAATTAAAACAACGTTTTATTCAAGGAGGACCATTTTTTATGGGAATTGTATTAATTACCTTAATATTAGGTTTAGCTATTGCAATTGAACGAATTATTTATTTAAATTTAGCATCAACCAATACTGACAAGTTAGTTGGTAATATTGAAGAAGCTCTAGCTTCAGGAGGTGTTGAGGCAGCAAAAGAAGTTGCTCGTAACACAAAAGGACCTGTTGCATCAATTTTTTACCAAGGTTTAATGCGTTCTGATGAAGGAATTGAATCTGTAGAAAAAGCAGTAGTAAGTTATGGTGGTGTACAAATGGGATTATTAGAGAAAAACATCTCTTGGTTATCTTTATTTATTGCACTAGCACCAATGCTTGGGTTCATGGGAACTGTAATTGGTATGATTAAAGCATTTGATGATATCGCTGTATCAAACGAAATGTCTCCAGCAACTGTTGCAGGTGGTATTCAAGTAGCCTTATTAACAACAGTATTTGGTCTTGTAGTAGCAATTATATTACAAATTTTTTATAATTATATTATAGCAAAAGTTGATAGCATTGTTAATAATATGGAAAATGCATCTATATCATTAGTAGATTTATTAGTTAACCACAAAAAATAAAAACTACTATGAATAATAATATGTTATATAAAATAGCAAAAATCGGTGCAGCTGTATTAGGCGTTATTGGAGTTATACTATTAGTTTTAGTACTCCTTGCAGGAGACGAAGCAGTAAAAAACGATTTAGCAGTACAAAAAAGAACTGTTGATCCATTTGTGTCATTCACATTTTTGATGATGATTATCACAACGGTTTTAGCAGTAGGATTCTCAATTTGGGGATTAGTTAAAAACCCAGCAGCATTAAAGAAAGCTGTAATGAGTTTAGTTGTTTTAGGAATATTATTTGGAATAGCATACGCTATGTCAAATGATGGAGCAGTAACAGATAAATATGGAACAATTTTAGAAGATGGAGCTGCTGGCCCTGTTTCTAAAAGAGTAGGAACTTTAATATACTATACCTATATATTAGGTGCGGTTGGATTAGCAACTGTAGTTTGGGGTTCTGTAAAGTCACTATTTTCTAAATAAAACAATAACTAATTATGGCAAGAAGAGAAACACCCGAAATTAATGCAGGATCTATGGCAGATATCGCATTCTTACTATTGATATTTTTCTTAGTAACAACCACGATGGATGTAGATGCAGGTATCTCACGAAGATTGCCTGAAAAAACGCCGCCTAATGTAAAGCCTCCAATTATTAAAGAACGAAATGTTTTTCAAGTAATAGTTAATAGAAATAACGAAATACTTGTAGAAGGAGAATACACAAAAGTTGACAAAATTAAAGAATTAGCTATTAAGTTTATTGATAATGGTGCTAAGAAGGGAAATCCAATAAAATTATTTGGAGAAACAGAAGGTACTGAATGTACTTGGTGTGAAGGAAAGAAAGACCCACTATCATCAGATCATCCTAATAAGGCAATTATTGCTATTAAAACGGATAGAAGTACAGATTATGGAACGTTTATTGCTGTTCAGAATGAAATAGGAGCTGCTTATACATTCTTAAGAAATAGATTGGCTAAGAAAAAATATGGTCAAACTTATACTGATATGGTTAAGGAAGACCTAAATAATAAAGCGAATCCAAGTCAAAAACTTAAGAATAGAATTAAGGAAATAAAAGCAATGTATCCTGAAATTATTACTGAAGCAGAATCAAAATAAATTTTAAAAAACGAAAAGATTATGGCTAAATTTAATAAGAAGAAAAAAGGACTACCGCCAATTAATACGGCATCATTACCAGATATTGTGTTTATGCTATTATTTTTCTTTATGGTTGCAACAACTATGAGAGAAACAACAGTACTGGTAGGGAATGATTTGCCAACCGCAACTGAAGTTAAAAAACTTTCAGAAAAGCGTTTAGTAAGTACTATTTATGTTGGTCCTTCAAAAGATGCTAAAAAAGATGGAGGAGGAGATAAAATTCAATTAAACGATAAAATTTCTACTGTAAAAGAAGTAAAAAACTTTATTTATAAACAAAGAGATGGCGTTGCTTTAGACGAACAAAGTTCGATGACTACATTGATTAAAGCTGATATGAAAAGTTCTATAGGTACTATTAATGATATCAAAAAAGAATTAAGAGATATCAATGCATTAAAAGTTACTTATGCAACAAAAATAGGTAGTGAAAAATAACTCACTTTTTATAAAAAGCACAAAAGGCAACCAATTTTGGTTGCCTTTTTTCGTTATATTTGTATATGAAAAATAATTTTTTACTAGTTGCTATTGCTTTATTAGTTGTTAAATGTTTAGTTGCTCAAAATGATAGTATTTATAAAGATAATAAATATTTAGAAGATCAAATTTACTTAGGACTAACCTATGACGTTTTAAGAAATAAACCAACTGATTTTAATCAAAATGGTTTTTCTGGCGGTTTGACAGCTGGTTTTATTAAAGACATTCCTTTAAATAAAGAGCGCAATATTGCTATTGGTATAGGTGTTGGCTATGCTTATAATGCATTTATTCAAAATTTATTAATTTCTGACACTTCACCTACAACGTATCAAATAGTTGGGAGTGATTCATATAAAACAAACCGATTTTTAACCCATTCTATTGAAGTTCCAATTGAATTTAGATGGAGAACATCATCGTCAAAAGATTATAAATTTTGGCGTATATATGGAGGTGCTAAAATAGGATATGTGTTTGATAACAGATCTAAATACTCTGGAGACTTAGGGTTGTTGAAAAACATAGGAATGCAAGATTTTCAAAAACTACAATACGGTTTAATACTTTCAACAGGCTATAATACCTTGAATTTACATGTGTATTATGGACTTAATTCATTGTTTAACAATGCAGTATTGGATGGTAAAAAACTTGATTTAAAACAATTAAATGTAGGATTTATATTTTATATATTATAAAAGCGCGATATATACCAAACATTGCGATAGAACTCCTATTAAAAATCCAAAATAAACTTCTTTTTCGGTATGTGCTTTTAAATTTAAACGTGCTGATGCAATGTATCCTGCAATTACAAAACCAAGTGAGAGTACGATGATTAAATTAAGTCTAAAAGCATAACTTATAAGTGCTAAAAAACCAATAACACCTCCAAAACCAATGGTGTGTAAACTAACTTTGAAGTTTATATAAATCATAAAGTATGCAATACTCAGCGTAAGGGTTGTTCCAAAAAAGAAAACCGCTAATTCTGGAACTAAAGTAGAACGGTATAATAAAATACTTAAAGAATATGATAATACGGTTAGAAAAAGCAATGGAAACCTACGTTCATCAATTGTTTCGATGCGGTAATTTTCTATTAATTTTAACCGTTTTAGTAAAAACATAAAAAATACAGGCATAATATAACTTACTACAAAGACATACATAATTAATCTGTTTTTTATACTCGACTCAATATGATGCGGTAAAAATATAAAGTATAATAATGTACCAATAATAGGAAATACTACTGGATGAAGTGTATAAGAAATTATCTTGCTTAATTTTAGAGTCATTGTTTATAGTTTTTTACGTAATCGAGCAACAGGTAAATCTAGTTGTTCTCTATATTTTGCAATAGTTCTACGAGCAATAGGATATCCTTTTTCTTTTAATACAGCCGATAATTTATCATCAGTTAGTGGTTTTTTCTTATCTTCATTTGCAATAACAGTTTCTAATATTTTTTTGATTTCACGAGTAGAAACATCTTCACCTTGATCGTTTTTCATTGATTCTGAGAAAAACTCTTTAATCAATTTAGTGCCATAAGGTGTTGCAACATATTTGCTGTTTGCTACACGAGAAACAGTAGAAACATCCATACTAATTTTATCAGCAATATCTTTTAATATCATCGGTTTTAACTTGCGTTGATCGCCTGTTAAAAAATATTCTTTTTGATGCTCCATTATTGAACCCATTGTAAGCATTAATGTTTGTTGACGTTGCTTTATTGCATCAATAAACCATTTTGCTGCATCTAATTTTTGTTTGATAAAGAGTACGGCATCCTTTTGAGATTTGGTTTTTGTTTTCGACTCTTTATACCCTTTCAACATATTGTTATACGTTGATGAAACGTGTAGTTCAGGAGCGTTTCGCGCATTAAGTGAGAGTTCTAATTGACCATCTACGATTCGTATTGTAAAATCAGGTACAATTTGTTCGGCAATTTTATTTGAACCTGCGAATGAACCTCCAGGTTTTGGGTTTAGTTTTTCTATTTCTTTGATAGCATTTTTTAATTGATCTTCAGTGATGTCAAATTTTTGAAGTAATTTTTTATAATGCTTTTTTGCAAAAGACTCAAAGGCAGTTTCTAAAATCGAAATAGCAATTTCTCTACTAGGTTTTTCTTTTTTTCTTTTTAATTGAATAACAAGGCATTCTTTTAAGTCTCTTGCTCCCACACCTGCAGGATCAAGTTGTTGAACTTTTTCTAGTAGTTTTAAAACCTCTTTTTTGTCAGTAAAAACATTTTGAGTAAAGGCCAAATCATCAACTAAATCATCAATATCTCTGCGTATATAACCACTTTCGTCTATACTTCCTATTAAAAATTCGGCAATCGTTTTTTCTTGTTCGTTTAAACGATATGTGCCAAGTTGGCTTAATAAATGTTGATTAAACGTTGTGCCTCCTGCATATGGTATGCTTTTATCATCATCATCAGCAGAATAATTATTGGTTTGTGTTTTGTATGATGGTGTTTCATCATCACTTAAATACTCGTCAATATTGATATCTTGTGTATCTATAGTATCAGTATCTAAACCATCGTCATATTCATTTTGTTCAAATTCATCAAACTCATTTGATTCATCTTTGCCATTTTCTAAGGCAGGATTTTCTTCAATTTCTTGCTTTAGTTTTTGTTCAAAAGCTTGTGTAGGCAATTGAATTAACTTCATCAACTGAATTTGTTGAGGAGATAATTTTTGAGAAAGTTTATATAATAGATGTTGTTTAAGCATAATACCAAAAATACAATAATTTATTGATTTGCCTAAGGGCGAACCTCTAAAATACCGTTAAAATTCAGCATTTTGTGGAGTACGAGGATATGGTATTACATCTCTAATATTTCCCATTCCTGTAACAAACTGAACAAGACGCTCAAAACCAAGTCCAAAACCACTGTGTACAGCCGTACCAAACTTGCGAGTATCAAGATACCACCATAATTCTTGTTCGTCTATATTAAGAGCTTTAATTTTTTGTTTTAATACGTCTAAACGTTCTTCACGTTGGCTTCCTCCAACGATTTCACCAATTCCTGGAAATAAAATATCCATAGCTCTTACTGTTTTACCATCATCATTTAAACGCATATAAAAAGCTTTGATACTTGCAGGATAATCGAATAAAATAACAGGACATTTAAAGTGTTTTTCAACTAAAAATCGTTCGTGTTCGCTTTGTAAGTCAACTCCCCATTCGTTGATTGGAAATTGAAATTTTTTCTTTTTATTTGGTTTGCAATTGCGTAGTATTTCATAGGCTTCAGTATAACTTACACGTTTGAAATTATTATCAACCACAAATTTTAATTTTTCAATAAGAGGCATTTCACTGCGTTGATTTGCAGGTTTTGATTTTTCTTCTTGTAGTAAACGTTGCTCAAGAAATTCGATATCATCTTTACAAATTTCTAAAACATCTTTTATTACTGATTTTATAAAATCTTCGCCTAAATCCATATTTGCATCAAGGTCATTGAATGCCACTTCTGGTTCTATCATCCAAAATTCGGCAAGATGACGTGTCGTATTTGAGTTTTCGGCTCTAAA
>CAMZLV010000141.1 GCA_947311835.1 uncultured Lutibacter sp.
ATGAAACAGTTAATCTAATGGATAAAAAAATCATAAAGTCTATAACGAGTAATCATCATTATTTAAATGCTTTTAACGCGACATTATTAATTTAAAATGGTATTACTTATAATATGCTTTTAAAATAAAAAAATCCCGAAAAATTTCGGGATTTTAAGGTTTGTATTGTAATTTTATTCTTCTTTTAATGAAGAAAATATTTTTGTTTCTAATTCTTCCATAAGTTCAGGATTATCACCAATTAAACCTTTAACAGCATCTCTCCCTTGACCTAATTTAGTATCGCCATAACTAAACCATGAACCACTTTTTTTAACAATTCCTCTATCTACAGCAAGATCTAAAATTTCACCAACTTTTGAAATTCCTTTACCGTACATAATATCAAATTCGGCAACTTGAAATGGTGGAGCAACTTTATTTTTTACAACTTTTACTTTGGTTAAATTTCCTAAAACTTTATCGCCGTCTTTTATTTGTGTTCTTCTACGTATATCTAAACGAACAGATGCGTAAAACTTCAATGCATTTCCTCCTGTTGTTACTTCAGGATTACCAAACATAACACCTATTTTTTCACGTAGTTGATTAATAAATATTACCGTACAGTTCGTTTTACTGATAGTTCCTGTAAGTTTACGAAGGGCTTGAGACATTAATCGAGCGTGTAATCCCATTTTTGAATCTCCCATTTCGCCTTCTATTTCACTTTTTGGTGTAAGTGCTGCAACTGAATCAATTACAATAATATCTATTGCTCCTGAACGTATTAAATTTTCAGTAATTTCAAGTGCTTGTTCACCGTAATCAGGTTGAGAAATTATAAGATTATCTATATCTACACCTAAATTTTCGGCATAAAAACGGTCAAAAGCATGTTCTGCATCGATAAATGCAGCAATTCCACCTAATTTTTGTGCTTCAGCTATTGCATGAATTGCTAAGGTTGTTTTACCTGATGATTCTGGCCCATAAATTTCAATAATTCTTCCTCTTGGATATCCTCCAACTCCTAAGGCTAAATCTAATCCTAAAGAACCTGATGATATTGCATCTACATCTTGATGCGCAACATCTCCTAACTTCATTACTGATCCTTTTCCATAAGCTTTATCTAACTTATCTAATGTAAGTTGTAGTGCTTTTAATTTTGCTTCTTTTTCTTTGTTTACTGCTGCCATTAAAATTGTGTGTAAATGTTAATATTGAAATGCTAAATTACAAAAAAGAATTGGCTTATTTCTTTTTTATAATTTCATTTTTATATGAGGTATTCCATCTTCTAAATATTCGTTTCCTACTTGTTTAAAATGATGTGCTTCGTAAAATTGTTTTAAATACGTTTGTGCGCTTATTGTTATTTTATTTGTATCAAACTGTTTATTAATAGTATCTATACTTGCTTTTATCAATAAGTGTCCTAAGCCTTTTTTTCGGTACTTTTCTTGTATAACGACTCTTCCTATACTTGCTTGATTAAAATAATCTCCTTTGTTAAACAATCGTGTATACGCTATAATTTTATTTTGATCTGAAAAAAATAAATGAATTGCTTTTTGGTCTTTATCATCTACATCTTGATAAACACAATTTTGCTCAACTACAAATACTTCACTTCGTAATTTTAATATAGAATAAAGTTCGTTTGTTGTTAATTCATCAAATTTTTTTACAACTGTCTTATACATATTTATTTACACATCGGTATTTTTTCAACTCTATTTTGATGTCTTCCTCCTTCAAATTTTGTTTCTAAAAAAGTTTTAACCATTGCTATTACTTGTGGTATAGATGTATAACGTGCTGGAATACAAATAATATTAGCATTGTTATGTAATCGCGTTAATTCTGTTATTTCTTTAGTCCAACATAAACCTGCACGAACATTTTTATATTTATTTGCAGTCATAGCAACGCCGTTTCCACTACCACAAATTAAAATCCCATAAGTTACTTTTGCTGTATCTACATCTTTTGCTACAGGATGCACAAAATCAGGATAATCTACACTATCTAAAGTATCAGTTCCATAATTAATAACTTTTATATCTTGTGATTCTAAAAATTTAATTATTTCAAATTTATAGTCAGGTCCTGCATGATCATTTCCTATTGCTATTGTCATAATATTAAGGCTTTATTTTTTCAGCAAAAGTACAAATTAATGCTTATTAACAATAAAAATATAGATTGTTAATACGTTTTATATAAATGATTGATTCTTAATATAAGTAACTAAATAATGAATTGTTAGCTAAAAAGTACTTAAAAAAGATAAGTATTTTTTGTTATTAAATTTATTATTACAATACAGTACTTACTATTTAGTATGCAAATTTTTTTATGAGTTTTTAACCGTTATTTATCAACTTAAAAAATGGTAGTTATAAACATTCTTTTAAAAATTACTTATTAAGTTTATTAGTTAATAGCGTTATTAACAATTGGTGTATAAGAGTGTAATTTTAACTGATTTTAATGGAGTTATCTTTTAATAAATTGTTTATTGTTTTTAATAAGTGACTTATCAAAATAAAATTAAACTATCTTTTTGCACATATTAACACACTATTATAATAATAATCTTTTTTTAAAATTTTTTAAATAAAATAATTATAATTATATAGTTGTTTATAAAGTTTATCTTTTAATAATTTTAATTGTTTTCTTATTTCCAATTTTAACTAAGTATAATCCGTTAATTAAGTTACTAATATCAATTATTTTATTAGTTTTATTTATATTTCCGCTCATTACTAGTTTACCTAACAAATTATAAATAATGTAAATTTCTGAGTTAGTAATCCCATTAATTACAATATAATCCGAAGCAGGATTTGGTGTAATAGTTATAAAACTTGTTTTGTTTAGAAGTGGATTCTTATTTGTTTGTGCTTTTAAATTGTTTGACACTAATAAAAATATAATTATCCACGTTATTTTAAAGTATTTTTTATTCATATTAATTGAGTGTTTTATAGTGTTAAAACGAATTCAAACTACTAATCCCTACTTTATTATAAAAGTTAAAAATTAAATAACAATTTTATAACACGAAGATAAAATATTATACAGTACCTTTAACCAGTTAAAAATCAGACTAATTTATGTCAAAAAAAAAGAAAAAAATTTACAAAAAGAAAAATAAAGTTATTAAAAGATTAACTGAAAACGTATTAAAAATATTTAATCAAAATTCATCACAATCATTTAATTATAAGCAAGTTGCATCAAAAATAAATATTACTGATGCTAATGGTAAACAGCAAATAATTAAAAAATTAAGTGAATTAAAACAATTAAATAAACTTGAAGAAACAAGTACAGGAAAATATAAAATTATTAAAAAAGAGCATTATTATGTAGGAAAAGTAGATGTAACAACTAAAGGACATGGTTATGTAGTATGTGAAGATTTAGAACATGATATCTATATTCCTTCTCGAAATATGAATCATGCACTGCATAATGATATTGTAAAAGTGTATGTATATAAACGTAAAGTAAATGAAAAGCAAGAAGGAGATATTGTAGAAATTATCACACGTTTTAAAACTGAATTTGTTGGTGTATTGCAAATGAATAAAAACTTTGGTTTTGTTATTCCTGATGATTCAAAAATGTATGCTGATTTTTTTGTTCCTGAAAAGAAATTAAATGGAGCAAAAGATGGTGAAAAAGTATTAGTTCAATTACAAAATTGGCCAGATAATTCAAAAAATCCTTTTGGTAAAATTAAGACGATTCTTGGAAAACCAGGAGATCATAATACAGAGATACACTCTATTTTATTAGAATACAATCTTCCTTATGAATTTCCAACTGAAGTTGAGCAAGATGCTGCTAATTTACCTATTGAAATTACAAAAGAAGAAGTAGCAAAACGTAGAGATATGCGTACAACTACTACTTTTACTATTGATCCAAAAGATGCTAAAGATTTTGATGATGCATTATCATTTAAAAAATTAGAAAATGGAAATTATGAAATAGGAATACATATTGCTGATGTTTCTCA
>CAMZLV010000142.1 GCA_947311835.1 uncultured Lutibacter sp.
ACAATTGGTGCAGTGCCTATTTCTTTTCCAAATATTTGGTAAGTCAACGGTATATTGTCATATACGGCTCCGTTGTGCGTAACAAATTTTTTAATAGTTAACCTTTGTAACGTTTCTGTTACAATTAGTTTTAATGTACTCATTTTTCTAGTTTTTGAGTTAATTTAAAAATTAAAACAAAAGTCAAAATGCATCTTAAAAAGATGTACTTAATAGAAAAATGTTATAAGAAATTACTTAGAAATTTTAGAATAAAAAATTTCTTCTAGTTATCTATCTAATTTTCGATAAATGAATCGAATATTTAGTAGAAAGTAGCACCTTCTTAGTAAATCTAAGGGTTGCTAAGGCTTCAATGGGTCTAATCCCTCCACCTTTCTTGATAACATTTCAATAAGTTTTGAACTTTATGAGTGCAAATATTCAGTAAGAAAAAGTTAATATCCAAATAATAATGTTATTATTTTACATTATTTTCTCTTTTGCCAGTATGGTCATAACCTTGTTGCCTTTCAAAAGCAATCATAGATTTTGGTCTGAAATTAGTGATCAATGCTCTTCTTTGGTCAGAAGTAGTATTGCCTCTGCTATAATGGAGTGTGTTGCCGTGATGAAAAACACACGATCCAGGTTTTAACGGAATACAAATCGAATTTTCTTCATTTCCGTTACATTGTAACGCTCCTTTATTACCTGTTTGCTTATGTGGAAGGGTTTGGTGTAAGTGTGATTTAGGTGTGTACCACATACAGCCATTTTCTTTGTAGGATTGGTCTATGGCAACCCAACAACTTACGGCTCTTTTGTCAGGCATATTAATCCAATAAGCAACGTCTTGATGCCATGGTGTTGGCGTGTTTGAAAATGGCGCTTTGTTAATCATCATATCAAAGTCGAGTTCTAAATCATCACCAAGTAATTCTTTTGCTATTTGGAGTGTTTTTGTGTGGATGGGTTTGCTTAGTAGTTCAGAAAATAGTTTACTAGGAACCATTATTTGAGTAATTTTTTCAGAAGAACCTTCATTGCCAGACAAGTCAGTTCTAAATTGAGAAGCATCTATCGTATTGTTTAAAAATGAATCATAAACGTTGCTGTAATAGGTGAGTTCGTTAGCATTTATAATATTTTCTACAACAAGAAATCCATCAGAATTAAATTTTTGAATTTGTTGTTTAGATAGGATGCTCATATTACACTTTTAAAAATATTTTTTTTCGATATAAAAAGTAACTTAGTGATACGTAAAATAGAACTACCGTTAAGGCATAAAGTAAAGAGGCTAGTTTGTCAATTGTTATGATATTTGTGTAGAGGCTATATATCCATGAATGTATAGATTGTGTGTTGTTTATCTTTACTAAATAAAATGTTTTTCCTATAAAACTTGATAATGAAAATGCTAAGATAGCATTCATTCCTACGTATTTAAAAATAGTTCCGAATTTAATTTTCTTCATATCAGTAAGGTAATAGATAAGAGTTAGTAACAGTGTTCCCCAACCAGCAGATACAAGTACGTAACTACTTGACCAAATGGCTTTGTTTATAGGAAAAGAAAAATCCCATAAATATCCAAAAACAACTAATAAAACGCCAATTAATGTTAGTTGTGAAACAGTATGTTTTTTGTGTGAAGTTATGATATTTCCAATGAGTATACCAATGAGTGCAGTTGCTATTGCAGGAAACGTACTTGCAATACCTTCTGGATCGTAATCAGGTTTCCAAGTGTGTTTTCCAAAGACTTTTAAATCTAAAAAGTTTGCCCAATTGTTTGGCGCTCTATCAAAAGTTGGGCTTTGTCCATTAATAGGGATAAAACCAAGCCAAAGCCAATAGATAATTAAAATACTGAAGGTTATAAAAAGCAACGTTTTCCAATTAAAATTCAGTTTTAAAATTGCGGCAATAAAAAAGACAACTCCTATTCGTTGTAAAACGCCTGGAATTCTAAGCGAATCAAAACTTTTAAAAAAAGGAAAATAGGGTAAAAACCAATTTAAAAACAGTCCTATTCCTATTAACTTTAAACTTCTGATTGCAATTTTCTTATATGTTGGTAATGTGTTGGATTTATTTTTGTAGGCAAATGAAATCGAAATGCCGACAATAAATAAAAAGAACGGGAAAATTAAATCTGTAGGTGTATAGCCATGCCAATGCGCATGTAATAGTGGAGCGTAAATAGTACTCCAAGTTCCAGGATTGTTTACCAGTATCATGGCAATAATCGTTAATCCTCTAAAAATATCAACTGATTCAATTCTTTTTGTCATTGTTATAGGGCTTTAGTTTTAATTTTTGACCATGTTTTAATCAATAAGAAACCTGAGATAATCGCTGTGACCGTAATAGGTACGGCAAGTTCATAGTTACCATAAATATAATATCCTGTAGCAAACATACAACTGTAAATAAGTACGCAACCAAGTAACATTGCGAGTATTCCTGATGGTACAGTCCATCCTTCGTTAGCATCAACAATGTTGATGTTTTTTAGTTTTGCTTTATTTATTACAGTTGCCCATCCAGGACCTCCAGGCTGTGTCTTTTTGTAAAAATTTTGTAGGACTTCATCGCTTTCAGGTGCAGTAATAAAAGTAGAAACGACCCAAATAATAGTAGTTACGCCAACTACTATCAAGAATTTAGCCCAACTAGGAAGTAATCCATTATCAGCATCAAATAAATAGGTGTTAACAGAAGGAATTGTTAAGATTAGAGAGATAATACCAGAGGCAAACATGGCTGTAATTTCACTCCAAGCATTTATTCGCCACCAAAACCAACGTAAAATAAATATCAGTCCAGTACCTGCACCAAAAACTAATAAAAGATTGAAAAGTTGTAAGGCGTTTTGTAATAATAGCGCTAATAATGCACTTAAAATCATCAATCCAACAGTTGCAATTCTACCTACAGCAACTAATTGTTTTTCTGAAGCGTTCGGGTTTATTTGTTGTTTGTAAAAGTCAAACACAATGTATGAAGAACCCCAATTTAACTGCGTAGAAATGGTTGACATATATGCGGCGATTAAGGACGCTAAAACAATTCCTAATAAACCACTTGGCAATTTTGTAAGCATCGCAGAGTATGCTAAGTCATGTCCTAATTTATCCGAAGCTATATTAGGAAAAGCCTCTTGAATACTTGCTAAATCAGGGAAAACAACTAATGATGCTAAAGCAACAAGAATCCAAGGCCAAGGACGAAGTGCATAGTGCATGATGTTAAAGAAAAAAGTTGCGCCAATTGCATGATTTGCATCTTTTGCAGCAAGCATTCTTTGGGCAATATAGCCTCCTCCTCCAGGTTCTGCTCCAGGATACCATGAACTCCACCATTGTACGGCAAGCGGAATGATTAATAGCGTAATTAAAGCTTCTGTATTGTTAAAATCAGGTAAAATGGCAAGTTTGTCAATTACATTTTCATTAGTTAGTAAAGCGTCTAAGCCTCCAACTTCAGGAAGATTAACAAGATAAACCGCAGCCCAAATTGCGCCTCCCATCGCTACAAAAAACAAGATAAAATCGGTATAAACAACGCCTTTAAACCCTCCAACAGCACTAAAAACTACTGTAATTAAACCTGCGCTGATTACAGTTTGCCAAGGTTCTAGACCAAGCATAATACCGCCAATTTTTATAGCAGCAAGTGTAACTGCTGACATGGTTATTACATTAAAAATAACACCCAAATAAATGGCTCTGAATTTTCGTAAAAACTTTGCGGGTTTTCCGCCGTACCGCAATTCATAAAATTCTAAATCGGTATTTACATTTGATTTACGCCAAAGTTTTGCATAAACAAATACAGTAAGTAAACCTGTAATAAGAAATGCCCACCACGACCAGTTTCCAGATACACCATTAGTTCTTACAATATCGGTTACAAGGTTTGGAGTATCGGTAGAAAAAGTTGTTGCTACCATTGAAAGACCTAAAAGCCACCAAGGCATCGTTCGTCCTGACAAGAAAAATTCGGTAGAATCTTTACCTGATTTTTTTGAAACCCAAATTCCAATAAATAAAACGATTGAAAAAAAAGTGATTATTAAAGTATAATCTAATGTGCTTAATGAAACCATAAATTTGTTTTTATAAAGATGTGGTAATTTAGTAAAATTATTAATTAGTGAGTGAATTATTTCTACCATTAACGTTATTTAGTCGTTAAACACACATTAAATGCCTATAAAAATTATTGTACTACAATTTTATAAATGATTTATAGTGTTGTTTTTTTTCTGTAATTTGGCACCTAAATTATTTTTTAGATGAACAAACAAACGTTGGTTATCCTTGCTGCAGGATTGGGAAGTAGATATGGCGGTTTAAAACAATTAGACGCTATGACAAGTTCTGGAGATTCTATACTTGATTTTTCTGTTTATGATGCTATACAAACTGGTTTTACTAAGATTGTTTTTGTTATAAGAAATAGTTTTAAAGACGAATTTAAAAGCGTATTTGAAAACAAATTAAAAGGTAAAATTAAATGTGCTTTTGTGTGTCAAGAAGTCGGCGATATTCCTTCTGAAATAAAAGTTGTAGATAGGTTGAAACCTTGGGGAACGGGTCATGCGTTACTTGTAGCGAAGGACTTAATAGAGGGAAATTTTGCCGTAATTAATGCGGATGATTTTTATGGAAAAAAAGCATTTGAAGTGATGGCAAATCAATTGCAAAAAAGTACTAAAAATTCGACTGTATTTTCAATGGTTGGTTTTCAATTAAAAAATACGATTTCAATCAATGGAGCAGTTTCAAGAGGCGAATGCATTGTTGATGATTTTAATAAGTTATTGAGTATCACTGAGCGTACTCACATAGAGCGAATTAATGAGACGGTTTGCTATAAAGATGATAAAGGAGTTTTTATTGAAATTGACGAAAACACGATTGTTTCAATGAATTTTTGGGGATTTACACCGCAATTTTTTGATTTTTTAGAAAAGCAATTTTATAAATTTTTAAAAGTGTATCAAAATGATTTAAAAAAAGAGTTTTTCTTACCATCAGTAGTTAATGAATTGATACAGCAAAAATTAGCTTCGGTTACTGTTTTAACAAGCGATTCAAAATGGTTAGGAGTAACATATAAAGAGGATAAAAAACATGTTGTTGAGCAAATTAATATTTTAAAAGAAGAAGGAATTTATCCTAATAAACTGTGGTAAAATGAACAGAAATAAGTTAGAAAATATATTTAATCAATTTGACCACACTTCAAAAATAGTTGAAATTAAAGAATTGGTATCAGGACATATTAATGATACTTATTTGATTCGTACTCAAAAAAAACCTCATTATATTTTACAACGAATCAATCATTTTGTGTTTAAAGATATTTCGGCTTTAATGTATAATAAAGTTCAAATAGCAACACATATTAAAAAGAACACTTCAAAGTATGAAACACTCACTTTTTTAGCAACTAAAAAAGGAGCGTATTTTTATAAAGATACGAATGATGAATTCTGGAATTTGGTGTTGTTTATAGAAAATTCAATAACTTTTGAAAAGGTTCAAGACCAGCAAATAGCATATGAAGGAGGTAAATTGTTTGGAAGTTTTTTAAACGCTACTGCCAATTTTGATGTAAGTCAATTAGCGGAAACTATTCCGAATTTTCACGATATGGAAAGTCGATTTTTACAATTTGATACTACTCTCAAAAATGCATCAAGCAATCGAATTGATTTGGCGAAAAATCAGATAGAAATCGTTCAGAATTATAGAGATGAAATGATGATTTTGAACGGTCTTAAAAAGTCAGGAAAACTACCTGTCCGAACTACGCATAATGACACAAAAATATCAAATGCATTGTTTACAAATCAAAAAAAAGGGCTTTGTGTTATTGATTTAGATACGGTTATGCCTGGAATTATTCATTACGATTTTGGAGATGCTGTTAGAACCATTTGTAACACAGCGAATGAAGATGAAAAAGACTTGACAAAAGTTAGGTTTAATATGTCGTTTTATAAGCAATTTGTCAAAGGTTTTTTGACTGAATTAAGTACTTCTATTTCTAATAATGAAATTAAACACCTACCATTAGGAGCAAAGACAACAACTTTTATTATGGCGCTTCGGATATTAACAGATTTTTTAAATAATGACGTGTATTATAAGACAAATTATGATATGCATAATTTAGATAGAGTAAAAAATCAATTAAAATTGATTGAAGAAATGGAAAAACATTTTGAGTTAATGCAAGAAGAGGTTAATCAATATTTAAAATAATTTTTTTTGCTTGGTTTACATATTTTCTTCCTATAGGTATTTTTTTAGCTTTAATTTCTACTAAATTGCCTTCAACACTAATCACTTTGTCAATTGCTATAGTGTATGATCTATGAATGCGAAGGAACTGTTTTTTAGGAAGTTCTTCAGTAATACTTGTTAAGGATTTATGCACCAAATAATTTCCAATAACAGTATGTATTTGTATGTAATCTTTTAAACTTTCTATGTATAAAATATCGTTAAATTTTATTTTAATCAGTTTTTTATCAACTTTAAGAAAAATATAAGAATCTGTATTAGTATCTCTATTTTTGGTAATTCCTTTTTGAAGGTGAACTCGTTGAGTTACTTTATTTACAGTTTTTAAGAATCGATTAAAAGGTATAGGTTTAATAAGGTAATCTAAAACATCAAGATCAAAACTTTCAACGGCGTATTCTCTATATGCAGTAGTGATAATAATGTTTGTTTTGGTTGTAATTGTTCGTACAAAATCCAATCCATTCATTTTGGGCATATTAATATCTAAAAAAACAACATCAATATCAAGAGTTTCTAAAGCAACCATTGCTTTTATAGGATTATTAAATGTAGCGATAACATCAAAATGCTGAAATTCTAGCAAGTAATTTTGAATAATTTTACTTGCTAAAGGTTCATCATCTATTATTATACATTTTATATTCATTCAAGGGGGAGTTTTAAATAAACAGCATACGTGCTATTTGTTACAGTAGTTTGTAGTGAAAAATTGTCATTATATAATAGTTTTAATCTTCTGTTCACATTTTCTATACCAATCCCATGTTTCGTATCTGCCTTATAATTTAGATTAAAATTGTTAGTAACACGAAAAAATAAATAGGCATTATTTTTTTCAAAGTTAATAGTTAATTTTGTATTATCATTATTTTTAGCGCCATGTTTAAAACAATTTTCAATAAAAGGTAAAAATAAAAGAGGCGGAACAGTTATATTATTAATATTACCTGTAACAGTTAATTCAGATTTAGTAGTTTCTCCGTATCTTAGTTTTTCCAACTCTAAATAACTTAGTAAGTAATTAATTTCTTTTAAAAGACTTATTTTAGGTGATTTCGCATCGTATAAAACATATTGCATTATTTCAGATAGTTTTAAAATAACTTCTGGAGTTTTATTGGACTTTTCAAGAGCAAGTGCATAAAGATTGTTTAATGTGTTGAAAAAAAAATGGGGTTGAATTTGAGTTTTTAAAAAATTTAATTCCGACCGTAATTGTGCTTCTTTTAATTCTTCATTTCTTTTTCTTTCAAAAGTCCATTCACTGGTGAGTTTAATTACCGATACAAAAGCAACAACATAAATTTCGCCCAAAACAACCGCAACAAAATGATTAAAAGTAAACGCTTTTTGCATACCTTCAGCCTCTGGCCATATGTTTTTAGTGACCAAAAAATAAATTAAAGCCGTTCTAATGCAGTAAAAAAAAGTAAGTAATAAAGTGAAAGAAGTAAAATATACAAAGTGTTTTTTGGTTAAAATATACTTTGGAATCAAGTAAAATAGATTAAAATAGGTAATTATAATATGAATAGGAAACTCAACCAAGTTAGATTTTAGCGAGTACCAATAGTCATCAAAATAACTTCCCCATCGAATGAAATTTAATAAAAAATAGAAAGACCAAAATAAAAAATGATATTTAAGAGGTATTTTATAATAAGTGTTTTTATGTGTAGTGGTTAGCAAAAGAGAGTTTTAGTAATTTTTAGCGGTAAAAATACAAAAAAGAATAAACTAAATAGAAAGGAACAAAACTTTCGTAATTAAAAATAGGTCATTCATTCCATTATTTGGGTTGTTGGTATATTAAATTTTAAAATGATGAATATCAAAACTAACTTTATCACAACTAAAATAATTTAACTAATTTATTATATGAAAAAAATTAACATTTTATTAATTGCAATTTTTTCTATGCTGTTATCACTTAATGTAATGGCACAAGAAAAAAGTATTTCTGGTACAATAACGTCTGCGTCAGATGGCGCACCATTACCAGGCGTTAGCGTAGTTGTACAAGGTACAACCAGAGGTGCAGAAACAGATTTTGATGGTAACTATACAATTGAGGCGTCACAAGGCGAAGTATTAGTTTACTCGTTTGTTGGAATGAAAACCCAAACAGTAACTGTAGGGAGTAGTTCAACCATTTCATTAGCATTAGAAGAAGATGCAAACACGTTAGACGAGGTTGTGGTAACAGCACTTGGTATTAAAAAGACCAGAAAATCGTTAACCTATGCAGCACAAGATATCAAAGCAGATGAATTGAGCAGAGTAAAACAAACCAATCCTGTAAATAGCCTTTCAGGTAAGGTTGCAGGTGTTAACATTACAAGAAGTGCTTCTGGAGCAGGAGGTTCTGTAAAAGTAGTATTAAGAGGTAACTCTTCTATTGGGAATAATCAACCGTTATATGTGGTTGATGGTATACCATTATCAAATCCAACAGCAGGACAACCAACAAGTACTTTTGGAAGTTTGAATGGAGGGAATAGAGATGGTGGAGATGCATTGTCATTAATTAATTCTGACGATATTGAATCATTAACAGTTTTAAAAGGAGCATCAGCATCAGCATTATATGGTAGTGCAGGTTTAAATGGTGTAATCTTAATTACAACTAAAAAAGGAAAATCCGGAGGATTTAAAGTTGATTATTCATCAAATCTTACTGTAGAAAATGCAGCATATATGATGGAGTTTAATGACGAAGCTCAAAAAAATATTGACAGTTTTTTAACTTCAGGAACAACCTCTATAAATACTTTATCAATATCAGGAGGTACAGAAACTGCCCAAACCTATTTTTCTTATGGTAATACAACAGCCTCAGGAATTTTACCACAAAATAAATTAAAACAACATACGATTAATATTAGAGAAACTGGTAAGTTTTTTGATGGAAAAGTAAAGATGAATGCAAGTGTGATGGCATCTACTCAAAAAATTAAAAACAGAGCTGTTTCTGGCTTGTATTTTAACCCTTTAGTTGGTGTTTATGGATTTGAATCAGCAGGTGAAAGTTTAGCTGATTATACTAATTTTGAAGAGTTGGATCCAACGAGAAACATTATGTCACAACGTTGGTTTAGAGGTACATCTGATATAGAACAAAATCCATATTGGATAACATACCGTAATCCGAGTGAAGATACCAATAAAAAATTATTAGCGTCTTTAAAATTTGATTTTAAAATTAACGATTGGTTGTCATTACAAACAAGAGGTACGTATGATCAATCATTATTAGATTATGACAGAAAAATATATGCTACTACAGAGGCTACTTTAGCACCTTCAACAGGTAGGTATATTGTTGAAAATGCTGATTACACTCAATTATATGGAGATATGTTGGCAAATATCAATACACAAATAAATGAAAGTACTTCTATAACTGGAATAGTAGGAGTAAGTACAACAGGTTCTACTTTAGAGACTTTTAGAGGAGATTCTGGAGCCAATGGAGGATTACAGTTTGCGAATGTTTTTTCTTTCCAAAACTTTAATGCAAACCCATCAGTTGCATTCGAACAAAACTCATATGAAACAAAAGTAAATTCATTATTTGCAAGTTCAACAATTGACTTTGGAGGAAAAATATATGTAGATTTAACAGCACGTAATGATTGGACATCTACATTGCCAGCAGCAAACAATTCATTCTTTTACCCATCAGTTGGTGTAACAGGAATTTTAAATGAGTTGTTTGAATTTGGAGAAAAAGTGTCTTTTGCTAAGTTAAGAGCATCATATGCAGAGGTAGGAAATGGTTTTGGACCAGATAAAATTAGTCCGAATAGATCCATTCTTTTTGGAGGTGGTGTGAATTCAACAGATCCAATTAGACCTTATCCAGGAACTACACCAAGACCAGAAAGGCAAAAATCTTTTGAAATAGGTACAGAATGGAAATTTAATAACAATCGTTTTGGTATTGATATAGGATATTACCATACAAATACTACAGACCAATATTTTGCGGTACCTGTATCAACAACTATTGTGGCTTCTGGAGTGGCAGGCTTAAATGCAGGAGATATTTTAAATAGTGGTATAGAAGCAACCGTTTTTGTAGTTCCAGTACAAAATGAAGATATGAAATGGACATCTACATTAAATTTCGCAACAAATAAAAATGAAATTATCTCAATTTCTGGTGATAATGTTGATGGATTAGTGCCAACAGAATATTTTGTAATGTCGCCAAAAGGAGTAAATACATTTGGTTCTTACCTTGTTGAAGGAGGTTCATTTGGAGATATTTATGCACAAGTTATAAAAAAAGACGCTAATGGTTTGCCAATTTATGATTCAGGAGCTTTTGTTGCAGAAGATGCAAACTTAATTGATGGTTTAACCAAAGTAGGAAATGCAAATCCTGATTTTACCTTAGGGTGGAATAACTCATTTGTGTATAAAAATTTAAGTTTAGATTTTTTAATTGATGGAAAATTTGGTGGAGAAACAATGAGTATGACAGAAGCAATTGTTGAAGGGTTTAGCAACAACTCAGCAAGAGAAACAGCAAACGGAAACGTTACAGTTGTTGATTTATCAGGAAACACTTCTACACAAACAGCACAAGAGTATTATGGAGCAATTGGAGGTAGAAACGGGTATACAGGAGAATTCATGTATAGTGCAACAAATGTGCGTTTAGCTGAATTGGCAATAGGATACAACTTTAATCTACCAGAAAATTCATTCTTTACAAGAATAAAAGCATCAGCAGTTGGAAACAACTTATTCTTTTTCTATAAAGATGCACCACATGACCCAAATATATCTTTGAGTACAGGAAATGCACTACAAGGTGTAGATGTCTTAGGGCTTCCTTCAAGTAGAAGTTTAGGACTTAATATTAATTTATCATTCTAAAAAACAAAAACATGAAAAAAATATTTAAAATAATAATGTGTTTGACTGTTGTAGGATTGGTTGGCATATCTTGTGATAATAACTTAGAAGATTACAATACAAATCCAAGAAACATATCGCAAGCACAATTAGAAGTAGATTTTCAACACGTAGGTTCTAAATACAAACCTATTTTTGAAAGTATATATCAATATACACCTGCTTGGTCGTATCAATTACAGCAAAACTTAAATGCCGATGTATATGCAGGATATATGACAAATCCTAGACCGTTTGTGGCAGGAGCAAATAACACAACTTATGCTTTAGTTAGTGGTTGGAACAACTTTATTTGGTCAGTACCTTATGGAAATGTGATGAATAATGTAAAAAGTATTGTAGATCAAACAGATGACTATCCAACATTAAGAGCAGTAGCATTGATATTAAAAGTAGAGGCAATGCACAGGGTTTCTGATGTGTTTGGACCAATAGTTTATTCTAATTTTGGAGATTTAACAAACGCAGGAGTGTATGATTCACAACAAGAAGCATACAATGCATTCTTTGCAGATTTAGACACAGCAACAGCTAGTTTAATGGCAGATATAGATAGTCAACGATTTACTGCTTTTGATATGTCTTACGGAGGAGATTATCATAAATGGGTGCGTTTTGCAAATTCCTTGCGTTTACGTTTGGCAATTCGTGTTTCTAAAATAGATCCAGCAAAAGCAAAAACCGAAGGTGAAAAAGCATTGGCACAATCAGAAGGATTAATGATGGCTAATGATGATGGGTTTTTTGTAAATGGTACATTAGCACACCCTCTTTCAGTAATTGATAATTCTTGGGGAGATATTCGTATGAATGCTTCAATGGAATCAATATTAACAGGTTTTAGTGATACAAGAATACAAAATTTATTTAATGAATCTCCACAATATCCAGGACAATACAAAGGAGTTAGAGGAGGTTTGCCATTACAAGCAGGATATTCAGATGAACTTGCACAAAAAGCGGCATATGTTAATTTTTCTAATATGAATGATGATGTTAAAACATCAAAAGTTCAATTGATGACTGCTGCAGAAGTGCACTTTTTGCAAGCAGAGGCAGCCTTAAGAGGTTGGGCAGGAGCAGGTGATGCACAAACACATTATGAAATGGGAATTACAACATCATTTGATCAACGTGGAGCAAGTGGCGCTGCAGCTTATATTGCTGATAACACATCTACACCAGCAGATTATGTAGATCCTGTAAATGCAGCAAATAGTATGAGTGCTATGAGTACTATTACCATTGCTTGGGATGCTGCAGATGATAATGAAACAAAATTAGAAAAAATCATTACCCAAAAATGGATTGCAATGTTCCCAGAAGGTCAAGAAGCGTGGAGCGAATATAGACGAACAGGATATCCTAAAATTTTCCCAGTAGTTAGTAATCAGAGTGGAGGAACTATAGATACCAATATCCAAATAAGAAGAATACCATTTGTTGATAGTGAATTGTCTACAAATGCGGCAGGAGTTGCTGATGCAGTAACAAAATTAGGAGGAACAGATGATGGAGGAACTCGTCTTTGGTGGGACACAGGAGGACCTAATTTCTAAAATAAGAAGTATTTTGAGTTAGTTATAAATAGGCGGGAGAGTTAATTTAGCGCTTCCGCTTATTTAATAAATAAAAAAACAGTAAAAATAGATGCAAGAAAACATAAGTTTAGATAAAAAGGATATTAAACATAAACCACCTGGAAAATTTGAAGAAACACGGTTTGAAAAAATACATAATGTAATTTTTGATAATTCACAGGAAGCATCAATTGTTGTTGCACAAGAAATAGCAAGTCTAATTAAAGAAAAAGCAGCAACTAATAAAATGTGTGTTTTAGGACTAGCAACAGGTTCTTCACCTATAAATGTGTATGAAGAATTAGTCAGAATGCATAAAGAAGAGGGTCTTAGTTTTGCTAATGTGATAACTTTTAATTTAGACGAGTATTTCCCTATGAAAAAAGAAGACGTTCAAAGTTATCATTATTTTATGCATGAGCATTTGTTTAATCATATAGATATTTTGCCAGAAAACATTCATATACCTAACGGAACAATTTCCACAGATGATGTGTATCAATATTGTGTTGATTATGAGTTAAAAATAAAAGAATCTGGAGGTTTAGATTTTCAATTATTAGGAATAGGACGTACAGGACATATTGGCTTTAATGAACCAGGATCTCACTTAAATTCAGGTACGAGAAGCATTACACTAAACCATATAACAAGAGTAGATGCTGCTGCTGCTTTTATGGGCATAGAAAATGTACCCAAAAAAGCAATTACTATGGGTATTTCTACAGTCAATGCAGCTAAGAGAATTGTA
>CAMZLV010000143.1 GCA_947311835.1 uncultured Lutibacter sp.
ATTCACTTCAATCTCTAAATCAATTTCAAATTTATCAGTGACAGTTTGTTGAATTTTTTGAGCCAAAGCATAAATCTCTTTTCCAGTAGCATTGTTATAGTTGACCAAAACCAACGCTTGTTTTTTATGTACGCCTGCATCTCCATAGCGTTTCCCTTTAAAACCACATTGTTCAATCAGCCATCCTGCGGGAATTTTATAAGAGCATTGCGTATTGAGTGTTGCGTGTTGCGTTTCTTTTACTTCGTAAAAAGGTACTTTTGGATATTTTTTTTGCAACTTTTCAAACGCTATTTTAGTTAAAACAGGGTTTTTAAAAAAACTACCGCTATTTCCAATTTCCTTCGGATTTGGTAATTTGCTGTTACGAATAACTATAATAACATCAGAAATATCTTTAATTGTAGGTTTTTGAATGCCTCTTTTTTCAAATTCTGATTGTATTGCTCCATACGAATCATGTAGTGTATGATTGTTTTTGGTAAATTTAAAACTAACAGCAGTTATAATGTATTTTCCTTTTAATTCGTTTTTAAAAACCGAGTTTCTATAGCCAAAATCACATTCGTTATTTGAAAAAACATGTAGTTTTCCTGTACTTATTTCAAGGGCTTCAACTTTGGTAATCGTATCTTTTACTTCAACACCATACGCACCAATATTTTGAATTGGACACGTACCAACATTTCCAGGAATTAGTGATAAATTTTCAATTCCACCATAGTTTTGTGATACGCACCATAAAACAAATTCATGCCAATTTTCACCAGCATTTGCAGTAATATAGACTTCGTTTTCGGTTTCTTTGTCAATTGATATTCCTTTTGTATTTATATGAACAACCAACTTATCAATGTCTTTAGTTAGTAGCATATTACTTCCGCCACTTAAAAGAAAAATAGTTTGTTCTTTTTTGATTAATTGTTGTAATTCATAAAAAGAAGTAACACTAACAAATTGTTTGGCATTAACATCAATACCAAAAGTATTAAAGGGTTTTAACGATATGTTTTTTTGTATGTTCAATTAGCGGTTTTTATATGCTTCTAATGCAATTTTTAATATTTCAACTGCTTTAATTAGGCTTTCTTTGTTTAAAACATACGCAATTCGAATTTGATTTTTACCAGAACCTTTTGTAGAATAGAATCCACTTGCAGGAGCGACCATAATTGTTTCATTATTATGATTAAAATCTTCTAACATCCATTGAGCAAAATCATCGGCATTATCAATAGGTAATTCTGCTATTAAATAAAATGCACCTTTCGGTTTTGATACTTTGATGTTTTCAATTTTAGTCAATTCATTAATTAGCGTATCTCTTCTTGCTACATACTCTTCAATTACATCATCAAAATAACTTTGAGGTGTATCAAGTGCTGCTTCACTAGCAATTAATGCAAATGTTGGCGGACTTAAACGTGCTTGTGCGTATTTTAAAACAGTAGCAATGAGTTCTTTGTTTTTTGAAACTACACATCCTATTCTAGCGCCACACATACTGTAGCGTTTAGAAACAGAATCAATTAGTATGGCGTGGTTTTCTAAACCTTTTTCATTCATTACCGAATGATGCGTTAATCCATCATATACAAATTCACGATATACTTCATCTGCAATTAAAAACAAATCGTGTTTTAAGGCAAGTTTTGCTAATTTTTCTATTTCTTCTTTGGTGTATAAGTATCCTGTAGGATTTCCAGGATTACAGATGATTATTGCTTTTGTTTTTGAAGATATTTGTTTTTCAAATTCTGAAATATCAGGTAAAGCAAACCCGTTTTCAATAGTTGAAATTACTGGTTTTACAGTTACACCATTTGCGGTTGAAAATCCATTGTAATTAGCATAAAAAGGCTCAGGAATGATAATTTCATCGCCATAATCTGTAATACTTCCAATGGTAAAAAGTAATGCTTCTGATCCTCCTGTTGTTACAACGATATCACTTGGAGTAATGTCAATATTTTTACTGCTATAATAGTTAACCAATTTTTCTCGGTATTCTTCAGACCCTTCAGAACGTGCGTATGCAACTATGTTAAGGTCATTATTAATAACCGATTTTAAGGCTACACTTGGAGTTTTAATATCTGGTTGCCCAATATTTAAATGATAAACGTTAATTCCTCTTTTTTTAGCGTCTTCTGCATATGGAACTAATTTTCTGATTGGAGATTCTGGCATTGAATTTCCTTTGATAGATATTTTTGGCATTTGAATTGTATTTTTAGCAAAATTGCAAAAAATAAATTTAAAAAAACGAGTTTTCTTATGAATTTTAAAAGGATATATCTTCGTATAAATTTTTTGTTACACAAAGTTTTGCTTAAATTTAGAAATTAAAACGATTCTCTTGAAAAATATGCCCTTTTACACTTTGTTATTCGTAGTATTCTTCTTGAAGTTTAATTTTTCGTATGCTCAAGATTTTAGAATATTTGGAGGAGAAAAATCGTATACTACTAAATTTAAATTGGTTCACAATTTGATTGTATTACCTATTGAAGTGAATGGTAAAGAACTCACATTTATATTAGATTCTGGTGTAAGTGCGCCAGTAATTTTTAATATTACAGCAGCAGATTCTTTACAAGTCAATAATTCAGAAAAAATTCTTATTAGAGGATTAGGAGATAACGAACCACTTGAGGCAGTGCATTCAAAACAAAACAAGTTTAAATTAGGTAAGGTGCTCGCACTTAATCAAGATTTGTATATTATTTATAAAGATAAATTTGATTTTTCTTCACGATTAGGAATTACTGTTCATGGCTTGATAGGATATAGTTTGTTTAAAAATTTTGTTGTTACAATTAATTATACCTCTAAAAAAATAACATTTACAAAACCAAAACTTTATAAATATCGAAAATGTAGAAAATGTGAAACATTCAATCTCGAATTTTATCGAAATAAACCATATATTAATGGAAAAATTGTTTCCGAAGAACCGACAAAATCTATACCTGTAAAATTATTAATTGATACAGGAGGTTCTGACTCGCTTTGGTTATTTGAAGATGAAAATGTTAAAGTACCTACTAATTCTTTTGACGACTTTATAGGCGAAGGCATTAGCGGAACTATTTATGGAAAAAGAAGTAGGTTAAAATCATTTTCATTAAAAGGTTTAGTTCTTAAAGAACCTAATGTTGCTTATCTAGATACACTTTCAACCTTACACGCTCGAAAATTTAAAAGCAGAAATGGAAGTTTAGGAGGTAATATCTTAAAGCGTTTTACGGTTGTTTTTGATTATCCTAGAGCCAAAATTACACTTAAAAAGAACAGTAATTTTAAAAAGAAATTTGGTTATAATTTAAGTGGAATAGAACTAATGTACGCTGGAAAAGAATTGGTTGTACAACAAAATGATGTAACTTTTGAACTCTATGATAATAGATTTGTTACTACTTACGGCTATATCTACAAATTTAAGCCTATATATAAGATATATCATATTAGACAAGAGTCTTCAGCTCAAAAAGCAGGAGTTAGGGAAGGTGATTTTTTACTTAAAATTAATGGTGTAGATGTGTATAACTATAGTTTACAGGAAATCAATGAGAAATTTCATGGTAAAGATGGAGAACTCGTCAAAATTGTAGTGAGTAGAAACGGATTGAAATTAAATTATGAATTTCGTTTAAAAGATATACTCAAATAAAAAAAGCATCCACAAATGTGTGAATGCTTATAGAATATTTTTTTTCTAAAAAATTATAGATTAGAAAGAACAGATTTTTGTTTTTCTACAACACTTGCAGTTTCAGGTTTTAAAACAATACCTTTAATTCTTACAACTTTTCTTGGTTCAGTTGCATTTGAAGTAATCGTTACTGTTTTAGAAAAACCACCAACTCTACTAGTTGCGTATTTTACTTTAATCACACCTTTTTCTCCAGGCATTATTGGTCCGTCTGGTTTAGTAGGTACTGTACAACCACAACTACCTTTTACGTTACTAATAACCAAAGGCTCTGTTCCAACATTTGTAAATACAAACTCACGAACTCCGTTTGCGTTTTTTTCGATTTTTCCATAATCAATAGTTTCTGTTTCAAATTTGAAAGCAGGACCATCTGTTTTTGTTTCGTTTTCTTGAGCATTCACAGAAATTGAGAATACACCTAAAAATAAAATTAATGCTAATTTTTTCATTGTTTTCATTGTTTTAAAAGGTAAAATTACTACTTTTTTTTTGTTTTCAAAATATTTTACAATCAAATCTTATAATTGTACATTTGCAAATCATATTACAAATATAATACCAAAGATGAATATTCCAACAAAATATAATTCAATAGATGTAGAAAAAAAGTGGTACGACTACTGGATGGAGCATAACTATTTTCACTCAACACCTAATGATAAAGAACCCTATACTATAGTAATTCCTCCGCCAAACGTAACAGGAGTTTTGCATATGGGACACATGTTAAATAATACTATTCAAGATGTGTTAATTCGCCGTGCTCGTTTAAAAGGATATAACGCATGTTGGGTTCCAGGAACAGACCATGCATCAATAGCAACAGAAGCCAAAGTAGTTGCTAAATTAAAAGAAGAAGGCATTGAAAAATCAGACTTGACACGTGATGAGTTTTTAAAACACGCTTGGGATTGGACTGATAAACATGGCGGAATTATATTAGATCAACTTAAAAAATTAGGAGCATCTTGTGATTGGGAACGTACAAAATTTACAATGGATGACGATTTGTCAGAAGCCGTAAAAAAGGTGTTTATTGATTTGTACGAAAAAGGAAAAATTTATCGAGGTTATAGAATGGTAAATTGGGATCCTGAAGCAAAAACAACCTTATCTGATGAAGAAGTTATTTTTGAAGAAAAACAAGGAAACTTATATTATGTAAATTATAAAATAGAAGGTTCTGATGAGGTTTTAACTATAGCAACTACGCGTCCTGAAACTATTTTAGGTGATTCGGCTATTTGTATCAATCCTAATGATGAACGCTTTACACATCTGAAAGGAAAAAAAGCAATTGTACCGATTGTAAATCGAGTAATTCCTATTATTGAGGATGAATATGTTGATGTAGAATTTGGTACTGGATGTTTAAAAGTTACTCCTGCTCACGACCAAAATGACAAAATTTTAGGAGAAAAACACAAACTTGAAGTTATAGATATTTTTAACGATGATGCTACCTTAAACTCTTACGGATTACATTACCAAGGAAAAGATCGTTTTGTAGTTCGAAAAGAAATTACAAAAGAATTAGAAAAACTAGGTTGCTTAGTTAAGATTGAGCAACATATGCATAAAGTAGGAACGTCAGAAAGAACCAAAGCCGTAATTGAGCCAAAAATATCAGCGCAATGGTTTTTGAAGATGGAAGATATTGTAAAACCAGCGCTTAAAGCAGTGCTTGAAGATGATGAAATTAAGTTATTTCCTAAGCATTACAACAATACATATCGTCATTGGTTAGAAAATATTAGAGATTGGAATATATCACGTCAATTATGGTGGGGACACCAAATTCCAGCCTATTTTTATGGAGATGGAGTAAATGATTTTGTAGTTGCCGAAACGATTGAAGAAGCATTAGAAAAAGCACAGAATAAGATTAAAGATAAAAGATTAAAGATTGAAGATTTACATCAAGATAACGATGCCTTAGATACTTGGTTTTCATCTTGGTTATGGCCAATTTCTGTTTTTGATGGAATTAACAATCCTGACAATGAGGAAATTAACTATTATTACCCAACAAATGATATTGTAACAGGTCCTGATATTATTTTCTTTTGGATTGCTCGTATGGTTTTTGCAGGTTATGAATTTAGACAAGAAAAACCGTTTAGCAATGTATATTTTACAGGAATTGTACGTGATAAACAACGTAGAAAAATGTCTAAATCATTAGGAAATTCACCTGATCCTATAGAATTGATTGAAAAATATGGTGCAGATGGAGTACGTGTAGGAATGTTATTGTGTTCTGCTGCAGGAAACGATTTATTGTTTGATGAAGATTTATGTCAGCAAGGAAAAAACTTTTCCAATAAAATATGGAACGCCTTTAGATTGGTAAAAGGATGGGAAGTTTCAACTGAGATTGAGCAACCACAATCGGCAAAAATTGCAATTGAATGGTATCAGTCTAAATTTAATCAAGCATTACAAGAAATTGATAAGTCTTTTGAACAATATCGCATTAGTGAGGCTTTAATGACGATTTATAAGTTAATTTGGGATGATTTTTCATCATGGTTTTTAGAAATGGTAAAACCTGCATATCAGCAACCAATTGATGTAGAAACGTATAAGAGTGTGATTGCTTTCTTTGAAAACAACTTAAAAGTATTGCATCCTTATATGCCGTTTATTTCTGAAGATATTTGGCAATATATAACAGATAGAACTCCAGAAGAAGCATTGATTATTGCAGCGTATCCAAAAGAAGGAAAGGTTGATTCAGATTTGTTAAAAGAATTTGAAATTGCAACGGAAGTTATTTCAGGAATTAGAACCATCAGAAAAGAAAAGAATATTGCGTTTAAAAACGAGATTGATTTTTCAGTATTAAAAAATGATAATTCTTCTTCAAAATTCGATTCTGTAATAGAAAAACTAGGAAATATAAATTCGATAAATTATGTTACCGAAAAAGTAGAAGGCGCTTTAAGTTTTAGAGTAAAATCAAATGAATATTTTATCCCATTTGGCGAAGATATTGATGTTGAGGCTGAAAAAGAAAAATTGGAAGAAGAGTTGAAATACACACAAGGTTTCTTGAATTCTGTACAGAAAAAACTAAGTAATGAGCGTTTTGTAAATAATGCTCCAGAGCAAGTAATTACAAACGAGCGTAAAAAAGAAGCCGATGCTTTGGCTAAGATTGAAACGTTGAAATCGAGTTTGGAATCGTTGAAGTAAATTGAGCGCTTTTGAATGACTTACTCAGGCGCTTTCACAACTACATAACCATTTGTATATCAGCAAAATAAGTTGTATATTAGACGAATAAAACCCCAAAAAGGACGGTAATCCTTAAAAATCGGGGTTTTAAAATTTCAGTCTATGTCTAA
>CAMZLV010000144.1 GCA_947311835.1 uncultured Lutibacter sp.
TAACACGCCTCCACCAATTATCAACGTTTTTATTTTATGTAAGTCGTTAAATGAGTGATGTACTTGAATTGGTACCATTGCACAAAAATCATATATTTTATTTACTCCTTTTAATGGATTAGAACTTGGCACTACAACATCTAACTTCCAACCTAAAATCATAGCGCGAACCAACATCATTTTACCTGCAATAAAACTAGGGTTCATACATAAGAGTGCTTTTGTATCTTGCTTCAAATTAAAAAATTCTCCAGTTGCTAAGGCTGAATTTATCATAAACTCTTTATTAATTTCAATACGCTTTGGCGTGCCTGTAGAACCTGAAGTTTTAACATTTATTGTTTCATTATCAGTTAAAAAATCTGACAAAAAAGAAGAAATATCAACAGAAAAAGTTTTTGAAAATTCTACCAACTCCTTATTACTACAAAAAGAAGTACCATTTAATTGAAAAGATTTATGAAATTTAAATTGCATACCGCAAAGTAACAAAATTGGCACAACAATTGATTAATGATTAGCAAAAAGTAGAAATAAGACTTAAATTTTTCTTAATTCGACTTAAATTTATTGGTCAACTATTTATTAAGCAATATATTTGAAACTTAATCCAATTATTAGATGAAAAAAATTATAGCACTTCTTTTATTTATTAGCCAATTTGCCAATGCGCAAACCTCTATAAACTTTGATACTGAGGACTATTATTTTTTAAAAAGAAGCCAACATCTTAAAGTTTCATTAAACAAATCACAATTTACAATAGTCAATAGCGTTTTTGAAAAAGCAAAATACAATACTGCAAATAAGTTATTCTTCGCTAATGATTTAATCAATTTTGATAGTTTTTCTGAAATAAAAAATATTGAAGCGTTTACTGTAAACTCAACTACAAAATCTAAGATTAAAGTTGACCATTTTGAAACAAAAGATGCTTCTGGTGGAGGCGTTTTTTTTAGCGATCAACAAACATTAAATTTTGTATTTCCTGCCGTATCAAAAGGAGCAGAAACTACTTTAAAATATGATGAGTTTATAAAAGACCCTCATTTTTTAGGTTCATTTCGATTTGGCACATACGTACCAACCAAAGAAGTCGTTTATACAGTTGAAGTCCCAAAAAATGTTGAACTTGGTTACAAGTCTTTTAATCTTGATAAAATCGTCATTACATTTAATAAAAAAGAAACAAAAAAAACAACAATATACACTTGGAAAGCAAATGATATAGGCGAATTTAGAAAAGAAGACAAAAGTTTATCGGTTTTAAATTACTTGCCTCATATTATCGTTTATATTAAAAATTATACGGTTAAAAATATCGAAAAACCTGTACTTAGCGATGTAAATGATTTATATGCTTGGTATGTTACCTTAAGAAATCAAGTTGACAGATCATCACTTGACCAAGTATATCAAATTGCAGAAAACTTAACAAAAAACAGTACGTCAAAAAACGAAAAAGCAAAAGCGATTTTTAATTGGGTTCAAGATAATATTACTTATGTAGCCTTTGAAGATGGTCTTGGAGGATTTGTACCAAGAGGCGCTGCAAGTGTATGCAACAAGCGTTATGGCGATTGTAAAGATATGGCAAATATATTATATGAAATGCTAAATCATGTTGGTATTGAAGCATATCACACATGGATTGGCACAAGAGATAGACCATACTCCTACTACGATGTACCAACACCAATTGTTGACAATCATATGATTGCTACTGCAATAATTGATGGTGAAATGATTTTTTTAGATGCTACTGACAGTTATGTTCCCTACGGAATGCCAAGTTCTTTTATACAAGGAAAAGAAGCATTGATTGGCTTAACCGATGAGCAGTTTAAAATTATTAAAGTACCTGAGCAACCAAAAGAGAAAAACACAACCCATATTAACACAACAATCACTTTAGAAGGTGATGTGTTAAAAGCATCAGGAAAAAGAACTATGAACGGCTATGAAATGGTTAATTTTATACAAGATGTAAAATATAAAAAAGACGACAAAACCGATGAAGAATATCTTAACAACAAGTATAAAATAGGGAATAACAAGACTAAATATACTGCCATTGATTTGGGCGATTTATCAACAAAAAAAGACGCTTATTCAATTAATTACAATCTTGAAATTAATAATTTTGCAAAAAAAATAGGCTCAAAAATATATTTAAATCTAAATTTAGAAAAACCTTTATCAGATAACATTATTTTAATTGATAAGAGACGCTACGGCAAAAAAATAGACCATAAATATATTCGTGATTTTAACACAACTTTTATAATTCCTGACGGTTATAAACTAAAATCTATTCCGAAGGATAATTCAAATGAATTAGAAAAATATGGTTATTCGTTCAAGTTTGAACAAAAAGGGAATAAATTAATCGTAAATAAATCAATATACATTAATACTTTAGCAATAAAAAAAGACGAATTTGAAGACTACAATTTATTTATAAAAAGTTTAATCAAAGCTTATAAAAAAAGCATCGTTTTAGAAAAAATATAACACTAACAATCATCAAAAAGAATGAAAAAATTAATAACAATAGTTGTTTTACTACTAACAGCAAACACATTTTCACAATTTTATAAAACCTACGACTGGAAAGAAAACCCTCAAATTCATACGCTAACAAAAAGTGAAAACGAGGAATCATCAATAGGCATTTTACGAAAACGTATTATAGAATTTAAACAGTCGAAAATCACAGGAGATGTCAGTGTTTACAAGACAACACATACCATTATCCGTGTAAATGATGATACTGGAATTGCACGTCATAATCAAGTTTATATTCCAATGTATGGAGTTAAAAAGATAAAAAGTATCAAAGCACGTACCATAAGTAAAAATGGCAAAGTGATAAATTTAGATGAAAATAATATTAAAAAAGTAGAAAACGTTGAAGAGTATGGCGATTTTCAAATATTTGCAATTGAAGGCGCTGAAGACGGTTCGGAAATTGAGGTTTTATATACTGTTGAAAAAAATTATTCACCTTTCGGTACAGAAACTATTCAATACAATTACCCAATAAAAAGGTCAGAAATGGTATTTATTACCAATTCACTTACAGGTTACACCAAGGTGTATAATAATGAGGCTAAATTTGAAAGAACTTATATCGATGCGTTATTAGTAGATGAGTTAGTTTTAGAAAATATTCCTGCAAGTATTAAAGAGGAATATGCAACTGACGAAGCAAACAGAATGTATGTTGTATACCAATGCTTTGGAAACGCTACTTTAACGCAAGACGATTTATGGAATAGAACTATTGGTAATATTGGCGCACGTTTTTTTCCAGAAAAGATAGAAAAAACAGCACTCGAAATTGTAAAAAAAGAAATTTTAAAAGACCAACCTTCAAACTTGAGTGAATATACAAAAGCTAGTTTGATTGATAATTATGTTAAGAGCAATTTTACTGTTGTTGACAATAGAAACGAACAATTAGAAGATATTGATTACATTTTAGCAAACAAATCAGCAAATGAATTTAGTATTACAAAAGCGTATGTTCAGTTTTTAGAAGCAATGGAAATAGAATACCAAATCGTAATTACTGCCAATAGATTTAAACATAAATTTAAAACCGATTTCTACAATCCAAGTGCATTACAAGAGTTTTTAATCTATTTACCAAGCATAAAACAATACATTTCACCTACAAGAATCGATTATAGACTTAGTGAAGCGCCTGCTAATATATTAGGAAACAACGGGATTTTTATCAAAAAAAATCTAGAATATTATTTTGCTAAAATAACGCAGTATGATCCTAATTACAGTCAAATTAAACGCAGCATGAATATTCATTTTTCAGATGATTTTGACAAAGTTATAATTAATGAAAATCAAGAATATAGCGGACATTGGGGCGTTTTATATCGTGCTTTAATGACGTTTTATACAGGACAAGATCGAGTTGACATGGAAGACCAACTTACTGGTTCGGGAATTGAAGATAAGAACATTACAAAATTTGAAATAGAAAATACGGATATGAACCAAACCGAATACAACAAACCATTTGTTGTAAATAGTACTATTGAATCATCTGCTTTGTTAGAAGAAGCAGGAGATAGTTATATATTTCAACTCGGTAAAATTATAGGTATTCAAAGTGAATTATATCAAGAAAAAGAACGAGTTCATCCTATAGAAATGCAATTTCCAAATCAATACAATTATTCAATTACGGTTGCTATTCCTAAAGGATATACCTTAGAAGGTTTAGAATCATTACAAATCCATAAAAAAATGGTTGTTGACGGAAAAAAATTGTGCAAATGGGATTCAGACTACAAAATAGAAGGAAATAAATTAATAATTACTGTAGAAGAATCATATTATGTAAACGAATTTCCAAAAGAACATTACGCAGAATTTAGACAAGTTATAAATGCAGCATCCGATTTTAACAAAGCAGCAATCGTATTTAGTGCTGAATAGTTAACTTATACAGAACACAATATTTCTTTTAAAAACACTATCCTAAAAAGAGTATAAACTTTTTCTAAGGGTTTGGTTTTTTTAAAACCAAACCCTATTTTAAAATATAAAAATCCATTGATTTAAATTCAATCCCCAAATACTAATTGGTAAAGTCCTTGTTAAGCAATTTCATTTAATGCCTAATAAGCCTGTTTATTGA
>CAMZLV010000145.1 GCA_947311835.1 uncultured Lutibacter sp.
CTGAAATAGCGTTACATAATTAATACTTCATTAGGTAGTAATTTTTTATTACTACCTATTTTTATTTTATATTATTTTCTTTTGATTGTATTTTGATGTGCACCTGATTAGGAGTCTACATATAATTAGATAGATGCGGTCTAAAATTATTGTAAATTTCTATTGCATTTCTCACCAGTTTTTTTTGACATTTAGACTCGTATCATATTTATCAATGTCAAATTCTTGTTTTAAAATCCCTTTTATTTTTGTTTTTGGAATAAAAATTTTAGGTTTAGTCCACATTTTTTGAAGAAATGAAATAGGTACGGTTATAGGTACGGTTTTAAATCTCATATTTTTTAAAGGCATTACAGTTAAAACAACAACCGTAACACCTTTAAAGTCAGTTAAATAAAACTATGTACAGGCGGAGAGACTCGAACTCTCACACCTCGCGGCACTAGATCCTAAGTCTAGCGTGTCTACCAATTCCACCACGCCTGCAAAAGGTGTGCAAATATACACTTTTTATTAAATTACAGAAAAAACTTTTAATAAAATTAAAAAGTATCTTTCATCCAGTTATATGGTTTACGTTTAACCCACATTCCTCGTGTAAAATCTGGAAAGTTTTGCGGTTCGCCGTTATTCTCAATTGAAATCTCTGAAAGTGGCGTAATTGCACTCCATGCAGCAGCATCATACACGTCTAATGGAGGTGCTATATTTTGTTTAGCCGATTCAACAAAGGCATTGATTACGAAGAAGTCCATTCCTCCATGTCCTGCGCCTTGTGCTAATTCTCCATATTTTTTCCAAAGTGGATGATCATATTTTTCGAGCCATTTGGTTGCATTATCCCAACGATGAGGCTTTTCTGCTTGCCCTTCAATATAAATTCGATTTCCATCTACTTCCCAAAGCCCTTTTGTACCTTGCACTCTAAACCCTAATGAGTAAGGTCTTGGTAAACTGGTATCATGTGTCACTATAATTGTTTCTCCATTTGAAGTTTCTATCGTACTTGTTATGATATCACCTAATTTGAACTTTAATTTAGCATTTGGATGATTTTCACCGCCATTTTCAACAATATAATTATGCAACCCTCTACTTTTAGTTGCATGCGATGTTAATGACATAAATCGGTTTCCTCTATTAACATCAATCATAGTTGCAACTGGTCCAACTCCATGTGTTGGATACACATCGGCATTGCGCAATAATGAGTGCTGAGTTCTCCAAACTGCTTCCGAAATTCCTTTTTCGCCAAATTCTACTCCCTTGCCATAAGCAGTCTTTCCATCGTTTAATTTTACAAAACGTAAATCATGTTGGTATCCACATCTAAAATGCATCATTTCACCAAATAAATTTTGTTTGACCATATTTAGAACTGCCATTATATCTCTTCTATAATTAACATTTTCTAAAATCATTAAATGTGTTCCTGTTTGCTCGTGTGTATTGACCAAATCCCAACATTCTTCAAGTGTATTAGCGGCAGAAACCTCAACTCCTGCATATTTTCCTGCCAACATTGCATCTTTAGCCATTCGTGTATGCCACAGCCAAGGAGTTGATATAATAACTGCATCAACTTCTTTTGAGTCTAATAAATTTCTATAATCATACTCGTTTTTACCATACACTTTTGGATGTGCTTTTTTAAAAGTATCAAAATGTTTGAATGTAATTGGAATTCTTCGAGAATCAATATCACAAATTGCTGTTACAACTACATCATCACGATGTAATAAATTAACTAAATGGTTTGTTCCTCTTAAACCTACTCCTATAAGTCCAATTCGCAATTTTGATGAATTGAAATTTTTAGATAGACTTTCTCCAAATGAATATGTTGGCGCCAACGAGAGTCCTAACCCTGCAATTGTTGTTTTTTTAATAAAATTTCTTCGTGTTTCCATAATAGTGTTGTTTTTAGAAAATTGTTGATATCTCTTCCAAAAGTAAAATTTTTTATTCTACTTTTGTTTAAATCTAATACTTATTCGATGAACAACTTAAAATCATATATCAAAAACAATAAAACTCGTTTTATTGACGAACTCATAGAACTATTAAAAATTCCATCAATTAGTGCTGATGCATCTTACAAAAATGATGTACTTAAAACTGCAGATGCAGTTAAAGAAGCGCTTAATAAAGCTGGATGCGATAAGGTTGAAATCTGTGAAACTCCAGGATATCCTATTGTATATGGCGAAAAAATAATTGACCCTAAACTGCCTACTATTTTAGTATATGGTCATTATGATGTACAACCTGCAGATCCTTTAGAATTATGGGATTCCCCTCCATTTGAACCAATCATCAAAAAAACAGAAATTCATCCTGAAGGAGCGATTTTTGCGCGAGGTGCATGTGATGATAAAGGGCAAATGTATATGCATGTTAAAGCCTTAGAATTTATGACTTCAACCAATCAATTGCCTTGTAATGTAAAGTTTATGATTGAAGGAGAAGAAGAAGTTGGTTCAGAAAGTTTAGGTTGGTTTGTAAAGCGAAATCATGAAAAATTGGCAAATAATATTATCTTAATTTCTGATACAGGAATGATTGCCAACGACATACCATCTATCACAACAGGATTAAGAGGTTTGAGTTATGTAGAAGTTGAAGTAACAGGTCCAAATCGCGATTTACATTCTGGTTTATATGGAGGTGCAGTTGCCAATCCTATTAATATTCTTACCAAAATGATTGCTTCGTTACACGATGAAAATAACCATATTACCATTCCAGGTTTTTATGACAAAGTAGAAGAGTTATCTTCTGATGAACGCGCTGAAATGGCAAAAGCTCCTTTTTCTTTAGATGCTTATAAAAAAGCATTAGATATTGATGAAGTTTACGGTGAAAAAGGCTATACAACGAACGAACGTAATTCAATAAGACCGACTTTAGATGTAAATGGAATTTGGGGAGGATATACAGGCGAAGGTGCTAAAACCGTAATTGCTTCTCAAGCATTTGCCAAAATTTCAATGCGATTAGTACCAAATCAAGATTGGAAAGAAATTACTGATTTGTTTAAAACACATTTTGAAAGTATTGCTCCAAAATCTGTAAAAGTAAAAGTAACTCCACATCATGGAGGTCAAGGTTATGTAACGCCAATTGATACTATTGGTTATAAAGCTGCTTCAAAAGCATATCAAGATACATTTGGAAAAACACCAATACCGCAACGAAGTGGTGGAAGTATTCCTATCGTATCATTATTTGAAGATGAATTAAAAAGTAAAACTATTTTAATGGGATTTGGCTTAAACAGTGACGCTATTCACTCTCCAAATGAACATTTTGGTATATTCAACTACTTAAAAGGTATTGAAACAATTCCGTTGTTTTATAACTATTTTACTGAATTAAGTAAACAGTAGCTTTTCTTGTTTACTCAAATTGAAAGTCAATTTGAAAAGTTAAAAAAAATACTTTTTTGTATTCTTTTATTTCAAACAACAGCAAACTTAAAGAGTGCGTTGCTTATCAATTAAAAAAACTTAGTAATAGTTATTTTAAATTACTATATTTGTTATCAATACATCTTACTTAAGATGAGTAAATTATCATTTTATAAATATTGAATTTACAAATTTAAACTGTAGCCGCATTTTACGGTTAAAAAAGAAAAATTATGAAAAACTCTTTACAAATTATTTTACTATTATCGCTTATAATTACTGGATGCAATAACAAGGAACAGTCTCAAAACTTGTGGAGTTTTAAAAAAATAGTTTGATATTTGATGTTAAAAAAACAGATGTCCACAATTGATTTATTACCTATTGCACAATTA
>CAMZLV010000146.1 GCA_947311835.1 uncultured Lutibacter sp.
TCCTTAACTTAATGACATTGCGCTCCCGCTAGTTTGTAACTAGTGGCGTTAGCGAGTAAGCCACAAAGAAAAACAAAAAACTACTTTAAGAGATTGGAGTAGTTTTTTTATGCAATAGATTTAAGAAGAAGCAACATCTACATAATTCCACAAAGAAAGCGAAGCGTTATTTTTAAATTACAGAGGAACAAGATTACAAGGAATGAGTTTTACAAACCGATTAAAAGCAATCATCAAAAAAACGAATAACAGAAAATTTTAACAAGTGAAATAATAGGTTGGTTAAAGTAATATAATTTACGGAAAACGCACTATTTTTCAGGACATCATTTCATCAATTCTACCGAAAAATACCAACAAGATGATCTGGAAAAAATGTACATAAAACGATAAATACTTTTTCATCCGTTAGGTTAAAACATATTTATAGCACGAAATTTGTATATTTGTTTAATAAAAATACATAATCATGAACATACAAGCAGACATAAAATGGATTAGCCATGAGTTAAAAACCGTAAAAGATGCAACTTTATTAAATGCAATAAAAAATATTTTAAAGTATAGAGTAAAAGAAACCCAATCAGATAGTGTAAGCATTGAACAGTATAACAAAGAAGTCAATCAAGCAATAGCAAGAGTTGAAAATGGAGAGTTCTACACGCAAGAAGAAGCAGAAAAAATAATGGATAAATGGTAAGAAGAATTGTTTGGGATAAAGAAGCAATTTTACAAATGGAAGAAGTTTATAAATATTTAAAAGAAAGTTCTTTACAATCTGCAAATAAAGTTAGAAAATCAATAAAAGAAAAAACAAATGACTTATCAAAAAACCCAGAAATTTACCCTTTAGATAGATTTATAAAAGATAATGACGGAAGTATTAGAGCCTTTGAAACATATAGTTATCGAATAACTTACAAAGTAAAAGAAACTGAAATTATTATAGCAAGAGTTCGGCACACAAGCAGAAAACCGATAGAATTTTAAACTTACACAGATTTTGTAACAATGTCCTTAAAAAATCACCTTCTACTATAATTAGGCGATTCTTTGGTAATGGTTACATCATGCGGATGACTTTCAGCAATTCCTGAAGAAGTAATTTTTACAAATTGTGCGTTTTTTTGTGTTTCGATATCTTTGGCACCACAATAGCCCATTCCTGCTCGCAAACCTCCAATAAATTGATGCATTGTTTCTTCAAGTTCGCCTTTATATGGCACACGTCCAACTATTCCTTCTGGAACTAATTTTTTAATATCAGCCTCTACATCTTGAAAATAACGATCTTTTGAGCCTTGTTTCATTGCTTCAACAGAACCCATTCCTCTATAAGTCTTGTATTTTCTACCTTCAAAAATAATCGTCTCTCCTGGAGATTCTTTAGTTCCTGCTAATAACGAGCCCAACATTACAGAATCTGCTCCTGCTGCAATGGCTTTTGGTATATCACCTGTATAACGAATACCTCCATCTGCAATAACAGGAATACCTGTGCCTTTTAAAGCATTTGCAACTTCATAAACTGCTGTAAGTTGAGGAAATCCAACTCCTGCTACAACGCGTGTTGTACAGATAGATCCTGGACCAATACCTACTTTTACTGCATCTGCTCCTGCTTCTACTAAATATTTTGCTGCTGCTGCTGTAGCAATATTTCCTACTACAATATCAACATTAGGAAACTTTGATTTAACTTCTTTCAATACCGTTACTACTCCTTTTGTATGACCGTGTGCTGTATCAATAATTAAAGCATCAACACCTGCATCAATTAAGGCTTCTGCCCTATCTATAGCATCTTTTGTAACGCCAATTGCTGCGGCAACTCTCAATCTTCCAAATGAATCTTTATTTGCATTCGGATTTTCTTTTACTTTTATGATATCTCTAAAAGTAATTAAACCAACCAATTTATAATTAGCATCTACAACTGGTAATTTTTCAATTTTATTTTCTTGAAGTATAAGTTCCGCTTGTTGCAATGACGTTCCTTTGGCTACTGTCACCAAATTCTTAGAAGTCATAATTTCGGAAATTTGGCGAGAATAATCTTTTTCAAATCTTAAATCTCTATTGGTCAAAATTCCTATTAAAACACCTTGTTTGTCAACAACAGGTATTCCGCCAATTCTAAATTCACGCATTAAATTGTTTGCTTCTTGTACTGTTGCCTCTTTTTCTACAGTAATTGGATCAATAATCATTCCTGCTTCTGACCTTTTTACTTTACGTACTTCTGCTGCTTGTTGCGCTATCGTTAAGTTTTTGTGCAAAACTCCAATTCCTCCTTCTTGAGCCATCGCTATTGCCATTGCGCTTTCTGTAACCGTATCCATTGCTGCTGATACGATAGGTGTATTTAGCGTAATGTTTTTAGTAAACTTTGTTTGTATATTTACTTCGCGAGGTAATACTTCTGAAAATGCTGGAATTAAGAGTACGTCATCATATGTTAGACCTTCTCCTACAAATTTTGATGTGTGTGAAATCATGCTACAATTAGGATTAATTGCGTGCAAATTTACAACAATATCTTTGATTTTATAGCAAGAATCTAATTATTTACTTCATAATTGGTAATCTCTTGTACCATAGTTTCTGATGAACTGCTAGGAAAAGGTAAAGTTACACCTTGAATTTCATCCATTTGATAACTAAATTCAACGTCAGATTTGATTAAACCAACTTCGTTTGCATAACTGTTTGTCATCACTATTACATCTTGTGGTTGCAGTACTGTATATGGTATTTGAATTCCTAACACATCAATTATTGCAACTATTTTAACGTTTAATGTTATTTCTGTTTGAATGATATCAGAATATTCTTCGTTATTAACATTAAGCATGCTTAAAGTGTTTTTCAATTCGTTTTTAAAAGTATAATCTATTTGTAAAGGTATATTATTAAACGTTTGTGTTATAGAATTCGATTGTTCGGCTAATACAGTCCCTATTTGAGCCGTTTCACTTAATAATATTTCGTCATCAAGCGTTATATTTAAATCGAATTGATCTCCTAATAAAGCGCCTAAATCTATTTCGCCAAATATAAAGTGATTTTCAGCATCTTTTCGATGTAAATTATTTGCATATAATTGTGTTGCAAAACCTGTACTTGTATCTGATGCGCCAAATTTAAAATAAGATGAGTTATTCGCACTTACGGTACTTGAGATATATAATGAATCTTTAGAAGTACCATTTACAGATGATTCTACATCATAAACCCAATAATTAGAAACAGCATATGGCATATATTCTATTGTTGGCTCTATTGGTGGATTATCTGCAACATTATCATCACATGAAATAAATGTTACCAATGCTATTAATATAATTACCGTTTTAAATTTGTTCATAATACTCATTTTCAATCATTTTAAGATTATCAAAAGTATTGTTTTTATTATTCTTTTACAATTAATAACTGATAAATTATCATAATTATTGCCAAACATTACAATTTATTAATGATAGTTTATACAAAATTTAAAAAAAAACATACATTTAAGTATTGGTAATTATTCAACTGTCTTCATATAAGAAATCACAACCTTTCGAATGTCTGAAGCCAAATCGGAAGGTTGATTTTTATAGACTTTAAGCACACCTTTAGCATCAGATTTTAAAAAAGGAATATCGTAGCCTAATAATAAATAATCTGTCATTACGACAGTATAGGTTTTACTTTTCACAATTGACTTACCTCCTACTTTCCATTGTTTTGAATCGGTATCATATGAACAGTTGTAACGTTGTAAATAAGCACCAGTTCCTGCTCGTAAGCGTCCAAATTGTAGGACGCGTGTTAACAAATCTCCTGTAATGTCAACTTTATTGACGCCTCCACCAAAAGGCAATACTCTAAAAATATCTACTCCTGTAATTTGTCCTTTTAATTGATCGTCTATTCGAATAGAACCTCCATTTACAAAGGCACAATCTATAGTATCATCAAAGGCTTGTGACATTGAGGTTGCAATGATTTTACCTAAATTTGTTTGCACACTTCTAATTGGTGTATCTCGTCCTTCAAGCGGAACTTTAGCAGTATAAATAACTTCATATGGATTGTTGATAATTCCTTTTAATTTATCATCTAAAATTGCATTCCAATAAGCCACAATTCCTGCTATATTTTTATCAGAACCTACGGTTTCATCTATATGTACCAATTCAGATTTTATAGTTGTTTGTTTTGTTTTTTTATCAAATGTAATTGTATGTACATAAGCCGTTTTTGCATTGGCATCTGCTTTAGAAATAAATGCATTTCCTACAGGAACAAGCATATTTGTGTGTTCATGACCTCCTAAAAATAATGGTACTTCTGGCAATGATTTGGCAATTAATTTATCTTGTCTTAGTGCAACATGTGTGAGTGCCAAAGCAACATCAACTTGTGGTTTTAAAGCATTGTAAGCATTTATAGGGTCTTGATACATATCGCCATAATCAACGTAATCTTTAGGGTTTGAAGGAATTGTTGCACTAAAAAAACCAACTTTTATAGTTGTTCCATCAGTATCTTTAAAATCAAAAATGACTTTTCGAGGAATTTTGGTTTTAACGCCGTTTTTTTCAACGTATAATGATGTGATAGAATCGCCTATTTTTAATTGCGGATTGGTAGCAATCCACTGAAAAGTAGATTCGTTTAATCGTTTTTGAAAATCTTTATATTTTAAATCAAATTCGTGATTTCCAAAAGCAACCAAATCAAATTTCATCGCATTCATTACTTCAATCATTTGCCTTCCTGCATATCTATTGCCTTTTTCATCTTTTAAGGTTCCTATTAATGATGGACTTAAAAAATCTCCTGCATGCACCAACAATGTATTCGGATTTTCTGCTTTTAACGTATTGTATAAATTTGCAACTCTTTCCAAACCGCCAACTTTGCCGTTTTCCATTGTTCCCATTTCATAAACATCATTTACTTGAACTATGGTAAAGGTCAACTTATTATCGTCTTTATTACAAGAAAAAAACAATAATGCACTTATTACAACTAATAATTTTTTCATCATCAAAAAGTTTTATTTTTTACAAATTTACTAAATAACTTTTACAATTTTTCATCAAACGTTTACATATATTTTAAACTACATTTGATTTAATTTTCTTATCAAATTGTTTACCTTTGCAGTAATGCAAAACAAAATAAACATACGAAATAAAAAAGCGCGTTTTGAATACGAAATTCTTGATACTTATGTTGCTGGAATCAAACTAAGCGGTACAGAAATAAAGAGTATTCGTCAAAGTAAGGCGCGAATTACCGAGAGTTTCTGTGAGTTTAATGAAGCAGGAGAACTCTTTGTTATTAATATGTTTATTGAAGAATATTCGCATGGTAATTTTTACAATCACAAACCAAAAAGCGCTCGAAAATTACTGCTTAATAAACGAGAACTTAAAAAATTACATAAAGAAATACAAAATGTAGGCTTAACCATTATACCTCTTAAACTTTTTATGACAGATAAAGGTTGGGCAAAACTTGAAATTGCCTTATGTAAAGGTAAAAAATTATATGACAAAAGAGAAACTATGAAAGATCGAGACAACAAACGCGATTTGGCTCGAATAAAAAAAGATTTTAAATGAAAATAAGTGCGTTTTTCAATTTAATTCGATGGAAAAACCTTATTCTTATTGCTTTAATGCAAATTTTAATTAAACTTTTTTTCTTAACAGATTTTGGTTTCTCAACTGTACTAACGAACACCTTTTTTTATTTATTAGTCGTATCAACTACATTTATTACAGCGTCAGGATATATTATTAATGATATTTTTGATGTTAAAACGGATCGTATCAATAAACCAACTAAAATAATTATTTCAACTAAAATATCACTACAAACCGCACACAAACTCTATCTTTTTCTAACAGTTTTCGGTGTTTTAATTGGCGCGTATATTTCATTTAAAATAGAAAAACCTTTTTATTCTACTTTCTTTATTGCTATTGCATTACTCCTTTATTTATATTCTAAATCATTAAAAGGCAAAATGTTAATTGGTAATATTGTCGTTTCAATTTTATTGGCTTTTAGTATAGTCATTCTTTTCCTTTTTGATTTCCCTTTACCATTAAATTCATTGCAAATGGATAATTATTTCACACTAAAAAGCATCCTATTTATTTATGCGCTTTTTGCCTTTTTATTGAATTTCACTAGAGAAATAATCAAAGATATAGAAGATATTAAAGGCGATTATAAAAGTGGTTTAAAAACATTTCCAATTGTTTTAGGAAGAAATATTGCTCGGAATTTTGCATCTTTTATTAATTTAACAACACTCTTATTTTTACTATTTTGCTTAATTAATTTTACAGAAATTAATTCAATTGCATTTGTTTATATAGTTTCTTTTATTTTTCTTCCACTACTCTATCTTAGTTATCGTTTGTGGAATGCAAAGAATAAAAAAGATTACACAATACTCAGCAAAATTATAAAAATAGTCATTTTATTAGGCGTTTTATCAATACCTCTAATCTCAAATCACCTTCACAATGTTATCAACTAAATTACAAAATTATAGTATTATTTTAGCCTCAGGATCACCAAGAAGACAGCAATTTTTAAAAGATTTGGGAGTAAAATTTACGATTGATTTAAAAGAAGTAGAAGAAATTTACCCAAAGGAACTAAAAGCAAGTGCTATTACCGATTATTTAGCAGAACTAAAAGCCGCTCCTTTTAAAAACTTAAACAAAAATGATATTTTAATCACTGCCGATACTATTGTTTGGTTAGATGACACTGCAATCGGAAAACCATCAAACGAAAAAGATGCAATCCGTATTTTTAAAAAATTATCAGGAAAAAAACATCAAGTAATTACTTCGATTTGTATCAAAACATCAACTAAAATGAAAATAATTAATGATACAACAAACGTTTATTTTAAAAACTTAACAACTGATGAAATTAACTATTACATCACTAATTTTGAGCCATATGACAAAGCAGGAGGCTACGGAATACAAGATTGGATTGGATATATAGGCGTTGAAAAAATTGAAGGCAGTTTTTTTAATGTTATGGGATTACCTGTTCATAAGTTATATACAGAATTATTAAAATTTTAATCAATTTTATTTAACAAAACTTTATTTTTGCTAAAACAACATAACAGTCAAATGAAAAAATACACATACACCGAAAAAAAAGATACACGTTCAGGATTTGGAGATGGTTTAACACATTTAGGGCGTACAAACCCTAACGTTGTTGCACTTTGTGCCGATTTAATTGGTTCTCTAAAAATGCAAACTTTTATTGATGAAAATCCTGAAAGATTTTTTCAAGTTGGAATTGCCGAAGCAAATATGATGGGAATTGCTGCAGGTCTTACCATTGGTGGTAAAATACCATTTACAGGAACTTTTGCTAACTTTTCAACTGGTAGAGTATATGATCAAATACGTCAATCAATTGCTTATTCTGGTAAAAATGTAAAAATATGTGCTTCACATGCAGGTTTAACACTTGGTGAAGACGGTGCAACACACCAAATTTTAGAAGACATCGGATTGATGAAAATGCTTCCAGGAATGACTGTTATAAACCCTTGTGACTATAACCAAACAAAGGCTGCAACTATTGCAATAGCAGAACATGAAGGTCCTGTTTACCTAAGATTTGGAAGACCAAAAGTGCCTGTTTTTATGCCAGAAAATCAAGAATTTGTAATTGGTAAAGCCATACAACTAACCGAAGGTACGGATGTAACCATTGTTGCAACTGGTCATTTAGTTTGGGAAGCATTACAAGCATCTGAAGAATTAGAAAAACTTGGTATTTCTGCTGAAGTTATTAACATTCATACTATAAAACCGTTGGATGAAGATGCCATTTTAAAATCGGTAACTAAAACAGGATGTATTGTAACTGCTGAAGAACATAATGTTTTTGGTGGTCTTGGTGAAAGCGTTGCACGTTGCTTAGCAATTAACAAACCAACTCCTCAAGAATTTGTTGCAGTAAACGATAGTTTTGGTGAATCTGGAACTCCAGCCCAACTAATGCAAAAATACAAATTAGACGCTCCTTCAATAATTACTGCAGTTCAAAAAGTAATCAAAAGGAAATAAATTTTTAGTTATTGCGTTATCATAATTATAGAAATCCCATAAAAATATAATTATGAAAAAATTAATTGTTTCTAGTTTCCTTTTAATAGGAACTTATTTTACAAGTTATGCACAATTTGGAATTAAAGGAGGTTTAAACTTTAATACCAATGGTGATTTAACTGAAGTTGCAAATGACTTAACAGAAAGTGTTAAAAATCCTACAAGTAAAACAGGTTACCATATTGGTGCTTTTTACCAAACAAAAGGAGAGTCTTTTTATTTACGACCTGAACTAATATACACTAAAACAAAAAGCGATTATGCTGGCGATATCTTTGATGTGAGCAAGTTAGACATGCCACTTTTAGTAGGTTTTAAAGTAATTAAACCTATAAGTGTGTTTGCTGGTCCTGCATTGCAATACATTTTAAATACCGATTTACAAGGTTTACAACTACAAGAAGTCAAAAATGATTTTACCGTTGGTATCAATATTGGTGCTGCTGTTGAAATAGGAAATCTTGGTATTGATGTACGTTATGAAAAAGGAATGACAGAGAATACAGCAAATTTTACTGGTATTTCTACTGGAAGATTAGATACTCGTCCTAATCAATTTATTATGAGTCTATCTTTAAAGATTTAAACATTAAAAAAAGAAATTGTTTGAAAAGTATTCGTTCTGTCATTTTGAGCGCAGTCGAAAAATCTCAATTATTAGATAATAAATTAATTATCTTTTTTTGAGATTCTTCATTTCATTCAGAATGACACTTTTCAAACAATCTCTTTAGGTCTTGTTAACTATCAGCATCTAAATAATTTGGTATATTATCTCCATCAGAATCATCGTTCAAAAGGTTACCGTCATTATTAGCATCTTCATCTATAGTTAAAATACCATCACCATCATCATCATTATCAAGGTAATTTGGTGTACCATCACCATCAGTATCATCATTCATTGGATTGTCATCTTCATTAACATCTTCATCTTTTGTTAATACACCATCTCCATCATCATCTACATCAATATAATTTGGCGTTCCGTCTTCATCAGTGTCGTCGTTTGTTACATCTCCATCACCATCTATATCTTCATCGTTAGAGACTACATTGTCATTATCAAAATCACCTTCAATAGCATATAATAGTTCAATTTTAAAAATTAAAGGTGCATTTGGTGGAATAGGAAATTTACCATTAACTCCATAAGCCAAACCTGAAGGTATAAATAAAAATCCTTTGCCATAGTTTTCAAAAACTAATGGTTGATTAGGCATTGAGGCATTAATTCCGGCTTTAAATTTTGGAATACCATGTATCCATCCAGCAATGGCACCATTATCCTGTGAAATAAGTGGATTAGACGATAAGTTATACCAAGAACTTACAGTAAAAACATTTTCTTGGGATCCGTACACTTCTCCATCCAATGCCTCTAATCTATAATTAGGTAAGACTTTATCGTATTTTGTAGGTTGATATCCAACTCCTTGTTCAGAAATTATATAATATAATTTATACGTAACATCATTTTCAACAACAGTTTCAACTTGTACGTTGGCAGAAAAAGGTGTTTGTCCGTTATCTACTTTTTTAATACTATCAAGCGTAGCATTGTAATAATGCGTATCAAGATAATTTACTAAAGAATCATCATCTATTAGCGCTTGTTTTGCATAGTCAAAAGGTGATGTCGTTTTATCCTTTTTACAAGAAAAAGTAAGAATTGCTAAAGAAACGATTAAAACTATATTTTTTATTTTCATTTTTATACTAAATTTAAGTGCGCAAGTTACAATTTTTATACCTTTGCTAAAAGGCAAACTTCAAAAA
>CAMZLV010000147.1 GCA_947311835.1 uncultured Lutibacter sp.
CTCATTTACTTGTTTTTTTATTTCAGATGTAAATGTATCGTTTTCCAAGCATTTTTCTGAAAAATGAATTATTAAATTAATCTTAAAAATAGCAATTAATAAAAAAATCCCGAAAAAAATCGGGATTTATAAGTTTATAGGATTTTAGTAATCTCCTAATGTTACAGGATTTTGAGCCAATGCACTTTCTAATTGCTCATCATTTGGTGGTTTTCCATGCCAAGCATGCGTTCCTGCCATAAAATCTACTCCATGTCCCATATCTGTATATAATAAAATACATACAGGCTTCCCTTTTCCTGTACGTGTTTTTGCTTCTTTTAAACCTGCAACAACACTTTCAATATCATTACCTTTTTTAACTTCTAATACATCCCAACCAAACGCTTCAAACTTAGCTTTGATACTTCCCATTGGTAAAACGGTATCTGTAGAGCCGTCTATTTGTTGACCATTTAAATCTATTGTAGAGATAAGGTTATCTACTTTTTTTCCTGATGCATACATAATAGACTCCCAACATTGTCCTTCTTGCAATTCACCATCGCCATGCAATGTATACACGAGTTTATCATCTCCGTTTAATTTTTTGGTTTGCGCTGCGCCTATTGCTACACTCATACCTTGTCCTAATGATCCTGAGGCAATACGAATTCCTGGCAAACCTTCATGTGTTGTTGGATGTCCTTGCAAACGTGTATTAAGCAATCTAAATGTTGCTAATTCTGATACAGGAAAAAATCCGCTATGCGCTAAAACGCTATAATAAACTGGAGAAATATGACCGTTTGACAAGAAAAATAAATCTTCGTTTTTGCCATCCATATTAAAATCAGTAGAATACTCCATTATTTCTTGATATAATACTGTAAAAAACTCAGCACATCCTAATGAACCTCCTGGATGTCCTGACTGTACTGCATGTACCATACGTACGATATCTCTTCTGACTTGTTGTGTAAAATCTTGTAATTGTTGTGTTGTTGACATGTATAATGATGTTTAAGCAACAAAAATACTGTATTTAAGTTGATGCACAAAACTAAAACTAGTTACTTATGCACATACTTTTAACATTTTGTTTAAATGAAAAGATACTTGTTTTTAAGTTTTCTGTTTCTTTTTCTTAGCTGCAGGAAATAATACATTGTTTAATATCAAGCGATAGCCTGGAGAATTTGGGTGTAAATCGAGTTCTGTTTTAGGGTCTCCAACTTTGTGTGTGTAATCTTCAGGATCATGCCCTCCATAAAAAGTAAACATCCCTTTTCCTTTAGTTCCGTGGATGTAGCGTGCTTCTCCATTGGCTTTGTTTTCTCCCATTATCAAAACTGTAGGCTTAATAGTATTTCTATCAAAAGAGGTTGTTTGTCCCATAAATCCCTTAACAAGCATAGTATGATTTTGACAGAGCATTGTTGGTACTTGATCCCATTTTGCTGAATAAGTCATCAGCGAAAAATAATCAGAAGTTCTCGGTATTTTCCGTTTAGTAGTCATATCAATAGTAGAAAATTCATAAACTACTGGATTTCTTTCTAATTGATAATCCTTAAAAGCAAATGTACGTGAGTAATCTATTTGTGATTGATAACTTAAATCTGAAGGATCTCCATCAAACATAGATTCGCATATATCAACGCCTTCTGCTGATAATGCTATGTCAAAACTATCTGTTGCTGAACACATAGCAAACATAAATCCTCCGCCTATTACGTAATCTCTTATTTTTTTTGCAACTGCTAGTTTTTCTTCTGAAACCTTATTAAATCCTAACTTTGTTGCTAATGCCTCTGAATTATTTTTCTGTTCTATATACCAAGGCGCTAATCGATATGAGCCATAAAATTTTCCGTACTGTCCTGTAAAATCTTCGTGATGCAAGTGCAACCATTCGTATAAAAGTAGTTTTTCGTTCAATACTTCTTCATCATAAATTACATCAAAAGGAATTTCAGCATAAGTAAGAACCATCGTTACGGCATCATCCCAAGGTAATTTGTTTTTTGGTGAATATACTGCTATTTTTGGTGCTTTTTCTAATAAAACGGCATCCATATTTTTAGATGGACTGCTAATTTCAGTCAATATAGCTGCTGCTTTTGTATCAGAAATAAGTTGGTATGAAACACCTCTAATTTTACATTCGTTTTCTACTTCTGTTGTATATTCTAATAAAAATGCGCCTCCATCATAGTTTAACAACCATTTTGCTTTTAATCCTTTTTCAAGCGTCCAATAGGTAATTCCGTATGCTTTTAGGTGATTTTTTTGGTTGTTATCACTCATTGGAATGTAAATAAACGATGCAAATAGCGAATTAGTAAAAAAGACAAGTAAGCAAACTATTACTAATTGCTTTATTTTTGAATGATTTATTTTTTTCATTTTTATTTTTTTGATTTAGGCTACTAAAATAGGAAAAAATGTAACTGATATGAGTGAGTTGCTAACACTATTTTCATTTATTTATATCAGTCCTCACAGGTTTTAAAACCTGTGAGGACTAAAGAAATTAGAAAGGCACATCCAAATCATCAAAAGCATCATTTGGATTTACATTTTGTGCACTTTGTGGCAATTCAGTATTCATTTTTGATTGAAATTCGGTGTTAAAACCTTCTTCTAAATCTGAGAATTGCGCTAAATGTCCTGTAAATTTCAAACGAATGTTTTCCAATCCACCATTACGGTGTTTTGCTACAATAAATTCTCCTTGACCTTCACATGGTGAGCGTTCATCATCATCCCATTCTGTTTGCCCATAATATTCTGGACGAAATATAAACGACACGATATCGGCATCTTGTTCAATTGCTCCAGATTCACGAAGGTCAGATAGTAAAGGTCTTTTACTTCCTCCACGTGTTTCAACAGCACGTGACAACTGTGATAGCGCTATAACAGGAACGCTTAATTCTTTTGCCAAGGCTTTTAAATTTCGAGAAATCATTGATATTTCTTGTTCTCGATTTCCTCCTCCTTTTGAACTTGTTCCTGCAGTCATTAATTGCAAGTAGTCAATAATTATTATTTTAACATCGTGTTGAGATACTAATCTACGCGCTTTTGCTCGTAAATCAAATATAGAAAGTGATGGTGTATCGTCAATAAAAATAGGCGCTTTAGATAGGTTTTTAACCTTTACATTTAATTGTTCCCATTCGTGCGGTTGCAAATTCCCTTTTCTTAATTTTCCTGATGCAATTCCAGTTTCACTTGATATCATACGCGTAATTAACTGTACTGATGACATCTCTAATGAAAAAATAGCAACACCTTGATCAAAACCAATAGCAATATTTTTTGCCATTGACATTACAAAGGCAGTTTTTCCCATACCTGGACGTGCAGCAATAATTACTAAATCTGATGGCTGCCAACCTGAAGTTAATTCATCTAACTTTGTAAAACCTGAAGGCACGCCACTCATACCTTCTTTATTTGATATTTCTTGAATTTTATCAATCGCTTGTTGTACCAAACTTTGAGAATCTTCTGAACCTTTCTTAAGATTTCCTTGCGTTACTTCAAATAATTTACTCTCTGCATCGTCTAACAAATCAAATACATCAATTGTTTCATCATATGCTTCTTCAATTATTTCAGACGAAATGGAAATTAATTTACGTTGAATATATTTTTGTAAAATAATACGTGCATGAAACTCTATATGTGCCGTTGATGCAACTCTTTGCGTTAAATTAATCAAATAAAAATCACCTCCAACAAATTCTAATTTTAAATCTTTTCTTAATTGATTTGAAACAGTCCGCAAATCAATTGGTTCTGAATTTTGGAAGAGAGTATAAATTGCTCTATAGATTTCTTGATGCGCATCTCTATAAAATGCGTCAGGATGTAAGATATCTATTACATCATCTACACCTTTTTTATCAATCATCATAGCACCAAGTACAGTCGCCTCTAATTCAACGGCTTGAGGAGGTAATTTTCCTTTTTCAAGGCTTATTACAGTACTCTTTTTTGTTTTATTTTTATTAATAGGCTGTAGATTTTTCATAGTAGCAAATGTAATTTTATAGCATCAATTTTCACTCATTTTTTCGCAATTAAGTTGTACACAACTTTTGTTAACAAGTCGTGATTTTGTTAATAACTATTCAACGGTAAAAATCAATTTATATTTCTTATTTTTGAATGATGAATAATACGAAAAAAAATAAAATAGTAATTGGTTTCTTGTTTTTTCAATGGATTTTCATCCAATTTATTTCAAATTTCCCTGATTTTATTGAACGCTATTATTCAAATGGTATTTATCCTATTATTTCACGGTTTTTTCGGATTATTTTTGGTTGGATACCTTTTTCTATAGGTGATTTTTTATACATAGTAACCGTTTATTACATCTTACTATTTATCGTAAAAATCATAAAAGAAAGGAGAATAAATTTCACTAAAATAGTGTCATTCTTTTCAATTATTTATTTCTGTTTTCATTTTTTTTGGGGATTTAATTATTTTAGAAAACCACTTAGTAAAACACTAGAAATTAATAAATTAGAATACGCTACAGAGGAATTAAAAACGTTTACGCTTCAATTAATAGATAAAACAAATAGTTTGCAATTTGAATTAATGAAAAATGATACTATTAAGGTATCAAACGTGTTATCAAAAAAAGAAATTTACACAACTGTAACTAATGGATACGCCATTTTAAGTAATCAATATCCTCAATTTAAATACAAATCGCCATCAATAAAACATTCATTTATTAGTTTGCCTTTAAGTTATATGGGTTTTTCTGGATATCTAAATCCTTTTACAGGCGAAGCGCAAGTAAACAGTTTAAATCCATCAATTACTTATGCTGTTACGAGTTGTCATGAAGTTGCACATCAATTAGGTTATGCTGCTGAAAATGAAGCAAATTTCATAGGATTTTTGGCTGCAATAAATAATGAAAATCGTTATTTTCAATATTCTGGATATTATATGGCTTTGCGCTATGCACTTAATGATTTGTATCTAAAAGATAAAAATTCCTATACCAATTATCTTAAAAAAATCAACAAAGGTGTATTAAAAAATATGCAAGAATCTCATGATTTTTGGAATTCATATGAAAATCCGTTAGAAATTTACTTTAAAAAAATATTCAATCAATTTTTAAAAGTCAACGGTCAGCCTAAAGGGATTCAAAGTTATAATGCTATGTTAGGAATGCTCATTAATTATCAATTACAACATCAAAACCAACTAAAACTCTTAAAGTAATCTTATTTTTACTATTTTTGGAGTTAATCTATTGAACTTACCTAAATTTATCACTTATTTCTAAAGCAATTACATACATGAAAAAATTATTACTTAGTTGCCTTGTACTACTAACGGTTATGCAACTAAATGCTCAAGACTATTTTCCTACAAGTTTGGGAGTTAAAACTTCTAATCAAAAAATTACGGCATTTATTAACGCCACAATTCATATCAATCCGTATCAAGTTATTGAAAATGGAACGTTACTTATACAAAATGGAAAAGTAGTTTCGTCAGGAAAAAACATTTCCACTCCTATAAATAGTGAAATAATTGATTTAAAAGGAAAACATATTTATCCTTCTTTTATTGATATTTATACTGATTTTGGAATAGAAAAACCTAAAAGACCTTCTCACTCAAGTAGAAGACCTCAATACGACCCATCTCGCAAAGGATATTATTGGAATGACCATATTATGCCTGATCAAAGAGGTTTTGATTCTTTTGATTTTGATACCAAAAAAGCAAAAGAATTTATAAATGCAGGTTTTGGAGTTGTAGCAACGCATCAACATGATGGAATAATGAGAGGAACTGGATTAATAGTTGCACTTAATACTACTAACGGCAATGAAATAAGAATGATTGATACAGATGCTACTCAGCACTTATCGTTTAAAAAATCTAAAAAATCTCGTCAAGCATATCCAACTTCAACAATGGGTTCAATGGCACTTATTCGCCAAGTATATTTAGATGCTAAATGGTATAATCAAGGAAATTCTAAAACTAACGATTTGGCTTTAGAAACCTTAATTAAAAATAGAAATTTACCGATTATTTTTGAAGCAAATAATTTGGATAATGACCTTAGAGCAAGTAAAATTGCTCAAGAATTTAACCTAAAATATATTATAAAAGGAAGTGGAAAAGAATATGAAGTAATAAATGAAATTAAAAATACAAATGCTAGTTTTATTATTCCTATTAAGTTTCAAAAACCTTATGATGTAAGTGATCCTAATAATGCTAACGCACTCGATTTGAGTGAAATGCTTGCTTGGAATCAAATGCCAACAAACTTGGCAACTTTATCAAAAAACAACATCAATTTTGCATTAACTACTGCTGATTTAAAAACGATAAAAGACTTTAAAAACAATTTATTAAAAGCAATTGAATATGGATTTGATAAAAATAAAGCTTTAGAATCTTTAACTACAATTCCTGCAAAATTATTAGGAAAAAGTAACCTAATTGGTTCGCTAAATAATGGAAGTTATGCCAATTTTTTAATAACAGATGGTATATTATTTGACAAAGAAACTGTTATTTATGAAAATTGGGTTCAAGGAACTAAAACTGTGCTAAAAGATAGAAGCATTAAAGATATCAGCGGTAAATACGATTTAAAAGTTGGAAATAAAATTTATGATTTAACAATTACAGGAAAACCTGAAAAACTTAAATCAGAAATAAAATTAGACTCTATCAAAATAGTTTCAAACATCACATTTTCAAATAATTGGGTGAGTTTGTTTTATACTCCTTTAAACGAAAATAAAACTGAGTTTGTTCGTTTAACAGCTGCAGCAGATAAGTCAAATGACATTTTTGGGAGTGGTGTTTTGACAGATGGCACTTCTGTTCAATGGTCAGCAATCAAAAAAGAAAAAGAAATTTCATCAGATGAAAAAGAAAAAGTCAACAGCACTACTCCTGTTGTTTTTCCTATTACTTATCCTAATGTTGCTTTCGGATTTACTGAAATGCCAAAGCAAGAAACAGTATTGTTTAAAAACATAACTGTTTGGACAAATGAAAAAGAAGGTATTTTAAAAAATGTTGATGTACTTGTTAAAAATGGAAAAATAGCAAAAATCAAAAAAAATATAAGCGTAAAAGATGCAAAAATAATTGACGGTACTGGAAAACATTTAACATCAGGAATTATAGATGAACATTCACATATAGCTACAACTTCTGTTAACGAAGCAGGACATAATTCAACTGCTGAAGTAACACTTGAAGATGTACTCAATCCAGACGATATTAATATCTATCGAAACCTAGCAGGAGGTGTTACAACTATACAAATACTTCACGGTTCTGCCAATCCTATTGGAGGTCGTGCAGCATTAATCAAACCAAAATGGGGAAAATCTGCCGATGAATTACTCTATAAAAATCGACCGAAGTTTATCAAATTTGCTTTAGGAGAAAATGTAAAACAGTCAAATTGGGGAGCCAATATGAATGTGCGTTTTCCGCAAACAAGAATGGGAGTTGAACAAGTATATATGGACTATTTTCAGCGTGCAAAAGAATATGGAATTAAGAAAAAAAGTGGAAAACCGTATAGAAAAGATATTGAATTAGAAACACTCCTTGAAATTATTAACAGTGAGCGATTCATTACTTGTCATTCCTATGTACAATCTGAAATTAATATGCTGATGAAAGTTGCCGAAAAATTCAATTTTAAAGTGAATACGTTTACTCATATTTTAGAAGGGTACAAAGTAGCAGATAAAATGAAAAAACACGGTGCAGGAGGCTCAACTTTTGCCGATTGGTGGGCGTATAAATACGAAGTAAATGATGCTATACCTTACAATGCCGCAATTTTAAATAGTCAAGGTATTACTGTTGCTATTAATTCTGACGATGCAGAAATGAGCAGACGATTAAATCAAGAAGCAGCGAAAGCAATAAAGTATGGAGGAGTAAGCGAAGAAGACGCTTGGAAAATGGTAACATTAAATCCTGCTAAATTATTACATATAGATGATAAAGTAGGAAGTGTAAAAGTTGGTAAAGATGCTGATTTAGTTCTTTGGAGTGATAATCCTTTATCAATTTATGCAAAAGTTGAAAGAACAATGATTGAAGGTGTAACCTATTTTGACAAAAACAGAAACGAACAACAAAACACAATCATTAAAAAACAACGCAATCAACTAATTAATATGATGATTAAAGAAAAAAACAAAGGAATGAAAACTGTAACACCAAAGAAAAAAGAAAAAGTGTTATTTCATTGTAATAGTTTAGAAAACCTATAATAAGATGAAAAAAATAATTAAAAATATACATGTTTTACTACTGTTAATAAGCATTAGTCTTACAGCACAACAAACACCAGCACCTAAGCAAACAAATACGATTACAATTGAAGGTGCAACAGCGCATATTGGTAATGGTAAAGTGATTGAAAACTCATTAATTGTATTTAATGAAGGTAAAATAACATTTGTTGGTAGTGCTACTAAAAAAATTGAACGTCAAGGAACAATTATAAATGCAAAAGGAAAACATATTTATCCTGGATTTATAGCAGCCAACGCAACAACAGGATTAATAGAAATAGATGCCGTAAGAGCAACCAAAGATGCTAATGAAACAGGTAATATGCTTCCTCATATTCGTAGTATTATTGCTTATAATGCTGAATCAAAAGTTACTGAAACATTGCGCCCAAACGGTGTGTTGATGGCACAAGTTACTCCGCGCGGAGGAACAATTTCTGGAACATCATCAATAGTACAATTAGACGCTTGGAATTGGGAAGATGCAGCAATTAGAATTGATGATGGAATTCATATGAATTGGCCTTCTACTCTAACTTACGGAAGATGGTGGTTAGGAGAAGATGAAGGACCTAAAGAGAATAAAAACTATGTAAAAACCATTCAGAAAGTAAATAACTTTATGAATGATGCAAAAGTATATGCAAAAGGCTCTAAATTTCCTAAAAACATTCCTTTTGAAGCAGTTCAAGGTTTGTTTGATGGAAGTAAAACACTCTATACTCACGTAAGTGGCGCTAAAGAAATAACTGATGTTGTTACTTTTTCTAAAGAAATGGGTATCAAAAAAATTGTTATCGTGCACGGATTTGAAGCGTATAAAGTTGCTGATTTATTAGTGAAGAACAATATTCCAGTTTTAATTGATCGTTCACATCGTTTGCCATCAAGTGATGATAGTGATATTCATTCTCCATTTAAACAGGCCAAAACATTAATTGATAAAGGAGTATTAGTTGGAATCGGAATGGAAGGCGATATGGAAAGAATGAATACACGAAATTTACCTTTTTATGCAGGAACATATGCTGCTTACGGATTGGGGAAAGAAAACGCATTAAAATTAATAACATCAAACACTGCAAAAATTTTAGGAATTGATTATTTTGTAGGCACATTAGAAGTTGGCAAAGATGCTACGCTGTTTATTTCTGAAGGTGATGCATTGGATATGAGAACAAATATTTTGACAGATGCTTTTATTAAAGGAAGAAAGATAAGTTTAGAGTCGCATCAAACTCAACTTTGGAAGCGTTATATGGATAAATATAATAACCAATAAATTTAAAAAAAAATTAGTAAATTATATTTAAAGCCGTCTTTTTTGACGGCTTTTTTTATGTATTTTTGGGCAGATGGTAAAACAAATCACAAGCATACAAAATCCGTTAATAAAAGAACTCTTTCAGTTAAAAGAAAAATCACGTGTTCGAAAGAAAAAATTACGTTTTTTAATAGAAGGATTCAGAGAAATTTCATTAGCAATTAATGGAAAATATACCATTGAAACTATTCTATTTGACAAATCAATAATAGCACAAGAAAAAGTTGAAAAATTAAATCAATCAAATACAATTGATTTAATAGAAATATCAAAAGAAATTTATGATAAACTAGCCTATAGAACTACAACTGAAGGTATTATTGCAGTTGCTAAAACTAAAACACATACCTTGTCAAATATAACTTTTAACACTCCTACTCCACTAATTTTAGTTGCAGAAGCACCAGAAAAACCTGGAAATATAGGCGCAATTCTTAGAACTGCAGATGCAGCAAATATTGATGCTGTTTTTATTGCCAATCCTAAAACGGATTTGTACAATCCAAATATTATTAGATCAAGTGTTGGTTGTGTGTTTACCAATCAAATTGCAACAGGTACTACAACAGAAATAATTCAATTTTTACAATCACAAAAAATAGAAATCTTTTGCGCTGCACTACTTGATGATTCTAAATTATATGCAAATCAAAATTACAAAAAAGCCACAGCCATTGTTGTTGGTACAGAAGCAACAGGTTTATCCAACGAATGGTTAAACAGTTCTAAAGAAAATATAATTATTCCAATGCAAGGCGTAATTGACTCTATGAATGTATCTGTTTCTGCAGGAATTTTAATATTTGAAGCAAAACGTCAACGAGATTTTAAATAGTATGAAAAAACGAATTCAAATAGTCAATTTCATATTGTTCTTAACGCTATATAATTGCGGAAGTGTTAAAAATGTAGTTCCTCAATCAACTAATAAAAAGTTATTAGAAAAAGAATTTCAAAAATTTAAAAATACACCATATAAATTTGGAGGTACAGACTCAAGAGGTTTTGATTGCTCTGGATTTGTACATACCGTTTTTAAAAATGCTTTTTCTGTAAAATTACCTCGAACGACAACCCAAATGTCATCCATAGGAAAAAATATCAAACGAAATCAACTTAAAATTGGTGATTTAGTGTTTTTTCAACCATCAAAAAAGTATAAGCATGTTGGGATTTATATGGGTAACAACCAATTTATTCATAGTTCAACATCAAAAGGTGTAATTAAATCGAGCCTTACTAATGTATATTGGAAAAAAAAATATAAGTACGCAAGACGCATTTTAAAATAAAAATAGCCAACTTTTTTGTAAAAACATTTTATTTTCCTTGTTAATTTAAAATTTTAAGTTACTTTTATTCTATGGCATACACAGCAACTATAGAAGAAGAAAATAAAGAGATCGCAAGTAGATACAAAGACTTGCTTAAAGGTACATATCAAACGCTTACTGCAGCAGATAAAAAAGATATTCGTAAAGCATTTGATCTTGCTGTAGAAGCGCATAGTTCACAACGAAGAAAAACGGGTGAGCCATATATATACCATCCAATTGCTGTTGCCAAAATTGTTGCATATGAAATTGGTCTTGGTACAACTTCTATAATAGCAGCACTTTTACATGATGTAGTAGAAGACACACATTATACACTTGAAGATATTGAAGGAGAATTTGGAGAAACTATTGCACGTATTGTAAGTGGTTTAACAAAAATATCGCGCTTAAATAAAGAGCAAGACGTATCAATACAAGCAGAGAATTTTAGAAAAATGCTCTTAACGCTAAATGATGATGTTCGTGTTATATTGATTAAAATTGCCGATAGATTGCACAATATGCAAACTATGGATGCAATGCCTCCTCACAAACAACTGAAAATAGCATCCGAAACGTTATATATTTATGCTCCACTCGCCCATCGTTTAGGATTGTATAATATTAAAACCGAGTTAGAAGATTTAGGATTAAAATATACTGAGCCAGAAGTTTTTAATGACATCCTTGCAAAAATAAAAGAAAGTAAAGAAGAACAAGACAAATATATTGAAGAGTTTAGTCAAGTTATTAAAAGTAGCCTTGATAAAGAAAAATTTAAATATATCATAAAAGGACGCAGTAAATCAATTTATTCTATCCGTAGAAAAATGCGAGCACAAAACGTTACTTACAATGAGATTTACGACAAATTTGCCATACGGATTATATATGAATCAAATGAAAGTCAAGAAAAATTTGATGCATGGAAAATATATTCTATTGTAACTGATCATTTTCAACCCAATCCAACACGATTAAGAGATTGGATAACACAACCAAAATCAACAGGATATGAGTCGTTACACATTACAGTTATGGGTCCAGATGCACGTTGGGTTGAAGTACAAATTCGTTCAGAAAGAATGGATGAAATTGCTGAAAAAGGATATGCTGCACATTATAAATACAAACATGCAGGAGAAAAAGAAAGTGGACTTGACACTTGGTTAAATAGATTAAAAGAAACACTTGAAAATCCTGATGTAGATGCTGTAGATTTTGTTGAAAATTTTAAACTAAACTTATACACAAAAGAAATATTTGTTTTTACTCCAAAAGGTGATATTAAAGCAATCCCAAAAGGTGCAACTACATTGGATTTTGCATTTACCATTCACACGCAAGTTGGTATGAAATGTAGAGGCGCAAGAGTAAATGGAAAATTAAGACCCTTAAACCATATTTTAAAAAGTGGCGATCAAGTAGAAATTATTACGGCAAATCAACAAAAACCCAATATTCGTTGGCTAGACTTTGTTGTGACTGCACGTGCAAGAGGTCGTATAAAAGCAGCGCTAAAAGAAGAACAAAAAGAATTAGCAAATGAAGGAAAAGAAATTTTAGCTAGAAAATTACGTTCTTTAAAATTAAACTATAACGAAAATACAATCAATGAACTTGTAAGTTTTTTAAAACTTAAAACAAGTCATGACTTGTTTTATAGAATAGGAAACGGTTCAATAGAAAATAAACAATTAAAAGATTTCGCTTCTCAAAAAAACAATGCGTTTATAAGTTTCTTTAAAAATAGAATTAAAAGAACATCAAATCAACCAAATACAGACAAAGAAGAAATTAGTCAAAAGTATGATATGCTTGTTTTTGGTCAAGAAGAAGAGCAATTAGACTATAAATTAGCGGTTTGTTGTAACCCAATTCCTGGTGATAAAGTTTTTGGTTTCTTAACCATTAATGAAGGGATAAAAGTACATAAAAAAGACTGTCCGAATGCTGTTGGTTTACGTGCTAAGTACGCGTATCGTGTGATGATAGCAAAATGGATTGACTCTACACAACAAGATTTTAGAGTATTTTTACACGTCAGTGGCTCAGATAAATTTGGACTTGTAAATCAACTTACAAAAGTGATTTCTAATAATATGCACGTTAATATTCATACGCTTAACATAAGTGGAAACCAAGGTATATTTGATGGGAAAATAACTATAAGTGTACAAAACAATAAACAACTCAAAAGATTAATTGATAATATAAAAAAAATAGATGGAATTGAAAAAGTAGATAGAATTTATAAACACTAACATTTATTCACAATTATACGTTAATAAGTTATTTTATTTTACTGTCTAATTACTGTTTGTTAAAAAAAATTAAATTATTTTTGAATTCAATTAAAACCCAATGGATATCAATAAAGACAATCAAACTATTGTTCGCAACGTATTTGTCAAATATTTAGAATCTCACAGCCATCGTAAAACGCCTGAGCGCTTTGCTATACTTCAAGAAATATATAATCTTAAAGACCATTTTGATATTGAAGCACTCTATGTTAAAATGAAAAATAAAAAATACCGTGTTTCAAGAGCAACACTGTATAATACCATCGAACTTTTATTGGAATGTGGTTTAGTTAGAAGGCATCAATTTGGGCAAAATCAAGCACATTACGAAAAATCTTTTTTTGATAAACAACATGATCATGTAATTTTAACAGATACAGGTGAAGTGATGGAATTTTGTGACCCAAGAATTCAATCAATAAAAAAAGCAATAGAAGATACTTTTAATATTACAATACACTCACATTCACTGTACTTTTATGGTACAAAAAAAGAAGACAACAACTAATAACAACACAAACAACACGCAAAACAATGACTGTAGATTTATTACTTGGGCTCCAATGGGGAGATGAAGGTAAAGGTAAAATTGTAGATGTTTTAACAGCAGATTATGATATTATCGCACGTTTTCAAGGAGGGCCAAACGCTGGACACACTTTAATTTTTGATGGATACAAACATGTTTTACACACCATTCCTTCTGGAATATTTCATAAAACTGCAGTAAATGTAGTTGGAAATGGAGTCGTAATTGATCCGGTAATTTTTAAACGTGAATTGGATAACCTTTCAAAATTTGATATTGATTTTAATACAAAATTATTAATATCAAGAAAAGCACATCTTATTTTACCTACTCATCGTCTATTAGATGCAGCTTCAGAAACTGCAAAAGGAAAAGCGAAAATTGGCTCAACTCTTAAAGGTATTGGTCCAACTTATATGGACAAAACTGGAAGAAACGGATTAAGAGTTGGTGATTTAGAAATGGATAATTGGGAAGAACGCTACCAAGCATTGACCAATAAACATCTAAATATGCTTGATTTTCATGGTATTCAATTAGAATATAACATGGAAGAACTTCAAGAAGAATTTAATGAAGGTATAAAACGTTTAAAAGAACTTACGTTTATTGATAGTGAAGAATACCTAAACAACGCTTTAAAAAGCAAAAAAACCATTTTAGCAGAAGGCGCACAAGGTTCGCTATTAGATATTGACTTTGGTACATATCCTTATGTTACTTCTTCAAATACTACTGCTGCAGGTGCATCTACAGGATTAGGAATTGCTCCTAATAAAATTGGCGATGTTTTTGGTATTTTCAAAGCATACACTACACGTGTTGGTTCTGGACCATTTCCTACAGAATTATTTGATGATGATGGCGCCAAAATGGCTAAAGTTGGTCATGAATTTGGTGCTACTACTGGTCGCCCTAGACGTTGTGGTTGGTTAGATATCATTGCCTTGAAATACGCTGTACAAGTAAACGGAGTTACACAATTAATGATGATGAAAGGTGATGTATTATCAGGATTTGAAATCCTAAAAATTTGTACTTCTTATAAATATAAAGGCAAAGAAATTAACCATTTCCCTTTTAATATTGAACCAGAAAATGTAGAGCCAATTTATACCGAATTTAAAGGTTGGAGTGAAGATTTAACGCAAATGACTACAAAAGAACAATTACCTCAAAACTTGCTTGATTATATCAGTTATATTGAAAATGAGGTTGAAGTGCCAATTAAAATTGTTTCTGTTGGACCTGACAGAAAACAAACGATTTTAAGATAAATAATACCTCATTAAAACTATTCTGAAATGATAAGCAATTCAGAATAGTTTTTTTTATGAAATTTTTCAAGAACAAATCTAACATCTAATGTCTAATACCATTTTAAATTAATAATGTCGCGTTAAAAGCATTTAAATAATGATGATTACTCGTTATAGACTTTATGATTTTTTTATCCATTAGATTAACTGTTTCATA
>CAMZLV010000148.1 GCA_947311835.1 uncultured Lutibacter sp.
GCATCTTACCAATTTTCACATTTTTACCAACTTTCATTCCATAACCTTCAACAATATCAATTGCCATATAATTTTGATTATCAAAATAACTTTGTACTACATTTATATAATTTTTATGCAAACAATCATCATTATCTAATCGAGAAGTTATAATATATTTTTTAGTATCTAAACGTGTTGCCGTTTCAATAATCGAAGGAATAAATCGTTCCATTCCATCAATAAAAAAAGGTTGGAAATTTTGATATTCTTCTTCAAATTTTTTGATTTTCGCCTTATAAATTTCAGGTGTAGTTACATCGAAAAAAACCAACCATTTGAAATTTTGATTCGTTTGATTTTTTACCGAAGGAAAGCAGTAGTTTTTAAACAATTCAAATCGTTCTTCATGCCATGCGTCAGACAAAACGGCTTCATTGTTTTTTGTAGTGTTCCAATCTTTTCTTCTTAAATTAAAACGAGTGATTATATAATGCTGAAACATTCTACTTTATTATTTTAAATTTTTTCTGAGTAACCACATTTTCACATAGCGCATAAATACCGAATAAGAGTGTGTATATGAAAGAACTAGGCCAACCAAGCCATCTCTAAATCCGCCTTGAATAATACAGTGTTTAAGAAATCTCCAACTTGGTTTTATAACAAAATGAAAAGGCGTTAAAGTTCCTGTTTTTTCATTGAATTGAACTGCTTGTAACCATGCGTATTTATTCAATTTATCAAGATAATGATCAAAGTTTTTGTACGAATAATGGTCAATTTTACTATCAAAAACTCCTAATTTACCTTTGGCTTTTATGACTTCATGCACTAAATTCCCATTGTATCTGCAGTGTTCTTTTAAAAACAATCTAACGACTCTATCTCTTCTATGTCCACTGAATTTTACCTTTTTTCCCATAAAATAAAATATTCGTTTGACATAATAGCCTACATAATCTTTTGGGTTTTTAACAGCTTCAAGTATTTCATTTTCTAATGCTGCTGATACGCGCTCATCTGCATCTAAGATATAAATCCACTGATGAGTGGCTTTATCAATTGCATAGTTTTTTTGAGTAGAAAAATCATCAAATTTTCTTTGAAGTATTCTAACTTCATAGTTTTTAGCCAACTCAATGGTTTTATCTGTACTATATGAATCTATAACAATGATTTCATCAGCAAACTGTACCGATTCTATAGCTTTTACTATATTATCTTCTTCATTTAGAGTTGGTATAATTGCAGTAATTTTTTTCATAACATATTTTTAAACTGCTACATCATATTCACGAAGCGCATCGTTTAATGACGTTTTTTTATTCGTACTTTCTTTTCTTTTTCCTATAATTAATGCACAAGGCACATTATAACTTCCTGCTTTAAACTCTTTGGTATAACTACCAGGAATCACAACCGAACGCGCTGGAATTACTCCTTTTGTAATTACTGGTTCATCTCCTGTTACATCAATAATTTTAGTACTCATTGTCAATACAACATTAGCTCCTAAAACGGCTTCTTTTTCAACTCTTACACCTTCTACTACTATACATCTAGAACCTATAAAGGCTCCGTCTTCAATAATTACAGGCGCTGCTTGTAATGGCTCTAATACGCCTCCAATTCCAACGCCTCCGCTCAAATGTACATTTTCACCTATTTGTGCACAACTACCAACAGTTGCCCAAGTATCTACCATTGTCCCTTGATCTACATAAGCACCAATATTTATATAACTTGGCATTAAAATAGTTCCTGATGAAATATAAGCGCCATGACGTGCTACTGCATGAGGAACTACACGAATTCCTTTTTCTTTATATCCTTTTTTAAGCGGAATTTTATCGTGATATTCAAAAATACCAACTTCAAAAGTTTCCATTTTTTGAATAAGAAAATAAAGAACAACTGCTTTTTTAATCCATTCATTTACTTGCCATCCATTTTGAGTAGGTTCTGCTACTCTTAAAGTACCTTTGTCAAGTAACGATACTACTTGTCGTATTGCTTGTTGGGTATTTTCTTGAGTTAACAAACTTCTATCATTCCAAGCACTTTCAATAATATGTTGTAAATCTTTCATTAAACAATAATAATTTTCACAAAGATAATTAACTACAGTCAATATTTAACTTTATTTATTAGTAAAATAAAATCGTATTTTTGTTAAAATTTTAAACCCATAAATGGCACGTATTTTAGCATTTGATTTTGGAAAGAAAAGAACTGGTATTGCAGTTACCGATGAATTACAAATAATTGCTTCAGGTCTTACTACTGTTGATACTTCATTAATATTTACTTTTTTAAAGGAATATTTATCAAATGAAAATGTTGAATTGTTTGTTGTGGGAGAACCCAAACAAATGAATAATACGGCTAGTGAAAGTGAGGCATTAATTTTAAAATTCATCGCTAAATTAACCGAACTTTTTCCTAAAACTCCTATAAAAAGGGTTGACGAACGTTTTACTTCTAAAATGGCATTTCAAACTATGATAGACAGTGGATTGTCGAAAGGAAAACGTAAAAACAAAGCTTTAGTTGATCAAATAAGCGCTACTATTATATTGCAAACGTATTTAAATCAACTTTAATTTTCGATTAAATAATCAAAGCGATAATGCGCATAAGGCAACTGTTTTGGTTGCTCAATATACGAGCCTTTTACTCCTAATTTTTTACATATAGAATCAATTTCCGAAACCTTCCAAAATTTTCCCATTTGATTTTTATTGAATACTGTGTCTTTTAATAAACGGATTTTTTTAATTGGTGTATTGTAAAAAATAGCTTTTTTTTCATAATTAGGAATATCGCCAATAAAAATTTTTCCGTTTGGATTTAGCAATTTTAACATTTGCTTAATTACTTTTTCTCCTTCATTTATTTTAGTAAAATATTGAAAAGAAAATTGCAAGTAAATCTTATCAAATTTGTTGGATTTAAAAAGAATAGTATCTTCTAAACAATTACCAACAAAATAACGCACATTGTGTCCATTATGCTTATTTAACGCTACATTAATCAATACTTCTGATTGATCAACTCCTACTATTTTATTGGCTTTTTTAGAAATTTGCTGTGTAATAATTCCGTTTCCACAGCACAAATCTAACACAGTATCAGAAGTGGTAATATGAAGCGTTTTTACAATTCTATCAACTGTTTGTAAAGTACTATCATAATCTTTTCGCTGTACTTGTTTTATTTCATTATCAAGATTTAACAACGCATTTTTATTCCAATATTTTTTCCAATCCATAGGTTTTATCAATATTAAAACAAATTTACTAAAAATTGTAACTAAAATTGTATTTTTGCAATCGTTAAAAATTAAAAAATGATTTTACCAATTATTGCATATGGAACTCCTGTTTTAAGAAAAGTTGGAGTAACGATTGATAAAGATTATCCTAATTTAAAGGAATTAATCCAAAATATGGAAGAAACCATGAAAAATGCACATGGTGTTGGACTTGCTGCTCCTCAAATAGGTAAAGCAATTCGTTTGTTTTTAGTTGATACTACTCCTTTTGCTGAAGATGATGAACTTGATGAAAAAGAAAAGGCATTTTTAGGATCGTTTAAAAAAACGTTTATAAATGCACAAATAATTGATGAAACTGGTGAAGAATGGGTTTTTAACGAAGGATGCTTAAGTATTCCTGATATTCGTGAAGATGTTTTCAGAAAAGAAACCATTACTATTGAATATTATGATGAAAATTTTAAAAAGCACACAGAAATTTTGTCTGGTTTAGCGGCAAGAGTTGTACAACATGAGTATGATCATATAGAAGGTGTTTTATTTACTGATAAACTTTCGTCACTTAAAAAAAGATTACTCAAAAAAAGATTAGACAAAATAGCAAAAGGAAAAATAAATCCAGATTATAGAATGAAATTTTATAATCCAAAGAAAAAATAAAAATATTATGAGTTTAGATAAAATTATTGCAGTTACCGGAAAACCTGGATTATACGAAATTATTGCACAATCAAAAGGTGGACTTATTGTTGAATCGTTAGTTGATAAAAAACGTTTTCCTATAAATGCGACTCACAATGTAAGCGTATTAGACAATATCGCTATTTATACCTATGAAGACGAAATGCCATTAAAATTAGTTTTAAAATCTATTTTTGAAAAAGAAGATGGTAAAAAATGTATCAGTCATAAAGAAAATAATAAAGTATTAACCTCATATTTTTCTGAAATTTTACCAAATTATGATACAGAACGTGTATATGCTTCTAACATCAAAAAAGTAGTACAATGGTATAATTTATTGGTAGATTATAACTTTGATTTCGCTTCAATAACTGAAGATACTGACGAAGAATAGCTATCAGTTGTTCGCTGATGAAATAGTAGTTGTTGCGTGATATCATTAAAAAATAAAAATGAATACTAAAGAGCAAAAAATTAAAGCTTTTACAAGGTTGCTTGATATCATGGATGACTTACGTGAGAAATGCCCTTGGGACAAAAAGCAAACACTTCAGTCTTTACGTCATTTAACCATTGAAGAAACCTACGAACTAGGTGATGCCATACTTGACAATGATTTAGAAGAAATTAAAAAAGAATTAGGCGACTTATTACTACATATTGTTTTTTATTCTAAAATCGGTTCTGAAAAAAAATCATTTGATATTGCTGATGTTGCAAATGCTATTTCTGATAAATTAATTCATCGTCATCCTCATATTTATGGAGATGTAACTGTAAAAGATGAAGAAGAAGTTAAGCGAAATTGGGAACAATTAAAACTAAAAGAAGGTAAATCATCTGTATTAGAAGGCGTTCCAAAATCACTTCCTGCATTGGTAAAAGCAAGCAGAATACAAGAGAAAGTAGCAGGAGTTGGCTTTGATTGGGAAAAACCTGAGCAAGTATGGGAAAAAGTACAAGAAGAACTTGCTGAACTAAATGAAGAAATAAAAAAAGGAAATACAGACAGAATTGAATCAGAATTTGGTGATGTTTTATTTTCGATGATAAATTATGCTCGATTTATAAAAGTAAATCCTGAAAATGCCTTAGAACGAACAAATAAAAAATTCATACAGCGCTTTCAATACCTAGAACAAGAAGCAAAAAAAGAAGGCAAAAAATTGCAAGAAATGTCACTCGCAGAAATGGATACTTATTGGGAAAAATCAAAAGCCTTTTTTAAATAGAGAGTATCCTTACTATTTAATTGATGTAATTTACGTTGGTTTTTGTACATTTACAAAGTCATAAATAAGTACAAAACACCGAAAATGAAAAACATCCTATATCTATTATTGTTTTTTTCAATATTAGCAAATGCTCAAAAATTAAATACTGATTTCTCTACAATTGTAGAATCTGAAACAAAATCGGCACTAAAAAGTCTTCAAGGTATTGAAAACAGGAATGCAAATACTGGAAATTATGATGTTAAGTATCATCGTATTGAACTAACCATAGATCCTAGTATTGCAGATATTTCAGGTGATGTGACTACTTATTTTGAGGCGAAAGAAAATTTATCGCAAATTATTTTTGAACTAACATCTAATATGACAGTAGCTGATGTAAAACAAAGAGGCACTTCACTTCCGTTTACACAAAATACTAATGACGAAATTATAATAACACTTCCTACAATTCAAAATACAGGTGTTATAGACTCACTGACCATTAGTTATTCAGGAAATCCTACACTTTCTGGTGACGATGCATATACAATGAGTACTCATAATGGAGATGCTGTAATTTATACCCTTTCGGAGCCTTATGGCGCTAAAGGTTGGTGGCCTTGCAAACAAGATTTGAATGATAAAATTGATGCTATAGATGTATATATAACTACACCTCAATTTAATGCAGATGGTGAAGAACTGGTTGCAGTTAGCAACGGTTTAGAAATAAGCCAAGTTATAAATGGTTCTGAAAAAATAACACACTTTAAGCATCAATATTTAATTCCTGCATATTTAATTGCTGTTGCTGTTACGAACTATCAAGTCTATTCGCACACCGTAGCAAACAATGGAAATCCTTTTGATATTATAAATTATGTATATCCTGAAACACTCACTACTGCTCAAACTCAAACAGGAATTACAGTAAATATTATTGATTTATACAGCAATTTATTTGAAGAATATCCTTTTGCAAATGAAAAATACGGACACGCACAGTGGAATTGGGGAGGCGGAATGGAACACACTACAGTTTCTTTTATGCAAAATTTTAGTAGAGATTTAATTGCTCATGAACTGGCACATCAATGGTTTGGCGACAAAGTAACTTGTGGCAGTTGGAAAGATATATGGCTAAATGAAGGTTTTGCAACTTACCTTACAGGATTAACAAAAGAACATTTAGACGGAGAACCAACATTTAAATCTTGGAGGCAATCTAAGGTAAATAGTATCACATCATTAACAAACGGATATGTGTATTTACACGATTCTGATACTACAAGTATTGGTAGAATATTTAGTTCAAGATTAAGTTACAATAAAGCTTCAATGGTATTGCACATGCTACGAAAAAAAGTTGGTGATACTGATTTTTTTCAAGGAATAAAAGACTATTTAAGCGATACTCAACTTGCTTATAACTACGCAAAAACTCCAGATTTTATCAGCCATATGGAAACTGCTAGTGGAAAAAACTTAACTGAATTTTTTAACGATTGGATTTACAATGAAGGCTATCCAAGTTACGCCATAGAATGGGGACAAACAAGTAGTACAGAAATTTCAGTAATAGTTAATCAAACGCAAAGTCATGCGTCTGTGAGTTATTTTGAAGCGCCAATTCCTATAAGAATTATTGGAACTGGTAATGAAGTTTTAGATACCGTTCTTGACAACACACTTAATGGTGAAACCTTCACTGTTCCTGTTAATTTTACGGTAAGTAGTGTATTATTTGATCCTGACACACATTTAATTTCTAAAAATAATACTGTAGATACACTTAACATTGTCAATTATAACATAACTAAAAATATTATTTTATATCCGAATCCAACCTTTGATGAACTATTCTTTGAGAAACCAAGTGACATTATAATTCAAAAAATAATTATTTATAATGAAAACGGAAAAAAAGTTTTAAAAACTTCAGAAACCGAGCAAATAAAAACAAAAAAATGGGCTTTTGGCACTTATTTTGTAAAGATTAAAACAAACAAAGGAACTTTCTATAAAAAATTTATTAAAAAATAATCCACTATGAAACAGTTATTATTACTCACTATTACACTATTTACATTTTCAAATATAACTGCCCAACATAACTTACCTCCCAATCCGAAAGCTGGCGAATGTTATATGAGATGCACATCTGAAAATAAAACTACAGAATGGATAAAACTAAATTGTAAATTGGTGAAAGAGTTAAATGAAAAACACCTAAAAAACGGAGTAAAAGCATTTAAATACAAATTAATTAATCTTGGTTATAAATTAGAGTTAAATGAATATTTAGACGAAAAAACTATAGATGCTTTTAAAGATTTCAAAAAAACAGAACGTAAGAGAAATCGTAAAAATAAAAAACGAAAAAGAAGCAAAGATTAAAATTTCTTTGCTCCTTTTACCTTTTGTTTCATCAATGCGATAGTAATTACTTCATGCATTTCTTTTACATAGTGAAACTTAACACCTTTTAAATAACGTTGATTAATTTCTTCAACATCTTTTTTGTTTTCAGTACAAAGTATAATTTCTTTAATATTAGCGCGTTTTGCAGCTAATATTTTTTCTTTAATACCTCCAACTGGCAACACTTTACCTCTTAAAGTAATTTCACCTGACATAGCCAATTTAGACTTCACTTTACGTTGCGTAAAAACAGAAACTAATGAAGTTAACATCGTAATTCCAGCACTTGGACCATCTTTAGGCGTAGCACCTTCTGGCACGTGAATATGTACTTTGTATTCTTCTAAGGTTTTTTCCTTAATTCCAAATTCATCAGCATTTGCTCTAATATATTCCATAGCTATAGTTGCTGACTCTTTCATCACCTTTCCTAAATTACCAGTAATTGTTAGCCCTTTTCCTTTAGAAACAATTGATTCAATAAACAAAATATCTCCTCCAACTTGCGTCCAAGCCAAACCTGTAACTACTCCTGCTACATCGTTATTTTCATATTTATCGCGTTCTAAATGTGAAACACCTAATATTTTTTCTACATCTTCAGAAGAAATAGTAGTGTTATACTCCTCTTCCATCGCGATAGATTTTGCAGCAAAACGAACCATTTTAGCAATTTGCTTGTCTAATCCTCTAACTCCTGATTCTCTTGTATAACCTTCAACAATTTTTTCTAATTGTGGTTTCTTTATTTGCAGATGTTTTGCCTTTAATCCATGCGCTTTTAATTGCTTCGGCAATAAATGTCTTTTTGCAATTTCTACTTTTTCTTCAATGGTATAACCTGATACGTTAATTATTTCCATTCTATCTCTCAATGCCCAAGGGATTGAAGACAAACTGTTGGCAGTTGCTACAAACAATACTTTAGATAAGTCGTATCCTAACTCTAAATAATTATCATAAAATGCATTATTTTGCTCAGAATCTAACACTTCTAACATTGCTGAAGATGGATCTCCATTATGTGAATTGGATGCTAATTTATCAATTTCATCAAGTACGAAAACTGGATTGGAAGTTCCTGCTTTTTTTAAACTCTGAATCAAACGTCCAGGCATTGCACCAATATACGTTTTACGATGCCCTCTAATTTCTGCTTCATCTCTCAATCCTCCTAATGACATACGTACATATTCTCTTCCCAACGATTCGGATATTGATTTTCCTAATGATGTTTTACCAACTCCAGGAGGTCCATATAAACAAATTATTGGCGATTTCATATCTCCTTTTAATTTTAAAACTGCCAAATGTTCAATAATTCGTTGCTTCACTTTCTCCAATCCAAAGTGATCTCTATCGAGTATTTTTTGTGCTCTTTTTAAATCAAATTTATCTTTTGAATACGTTTCCCAAGGCAATTCTAACAATAAATCTAAATAATTTCTTTGTACTGAATATTCTGCAACTTGAGGATTCATACGTTGCAAACGTCCAATTTCTTTATTAAATTTAGTTGCAATTTCTTTTGACCACTTTTTTGTAGTTGCTTTTTCGCGCATTTCAGCCAACTCCTCATCATACGAAACGCCTCCCAATTCTTCTTGAATGGTTTTTAGTTGCTGATTTAAGAAATATTCACGTTGTTGTTGATCCATATCTGACCGCGTTTTTGACTGAATATCATGACGCAATTCTAATTTTTGCATCTCTTTTGTCATTAACTTTAAGGTCAATAGCGCTCTTTCTTTTAGATTATTTACATTCAGTAAATTTTGTTTTTCAGCAACAGGCAAATCCATATTAGAAGAAACAAAATTCACTAAAAACGAACTACTTTCAATATTTTTTATTGCAAAAGACGCTTCAGATGGCAAGTTAGGATTAATCTTAATTATTTTTAAAGCCATTGTTTTTATTGAATCGATTATCGCTTCAAATTCAGGCTTATCCATATCAGATCTATCTTCTTCAACTTTTTTTGTTGATGCCTTTATATAAGGTTCTTCTTGTGTAAATACATCAACTTCAAAACGTTTAGTCCCTTGAATAATCACTGTTGTGTTACCATCAGGCATTTTAAACATTTTTAAAATTCTAGCAACCGTTCCTACTTTATGAATATCATCTATAGTAGGATTTTCTATCTTTTTATTTTTTTGCGCTACAACACCTATAATTTTATTACCATTATTGGCATTTTTTATCAATTTAATAGATTTATCGCGTCCTGCAGTAATTGGAATTACGACTCCTGGAAACAATACCATATTACGCAATGGTAATATTGGTAACTCGTCTGGTATATCTTCGTTGTTTATTCGCTCTTCGTCTTCTGGAGACATCAAAGGAATTAATTCTGCATCTTGATCAAATACTTGTTGAAATGACAAGTTGTCAAGTTTTATAAATTTTGAATCACTCATAATTTTATTTGGGTCATTTTGTCATTA
>CAMZLV010000149.1 GCA_947311835.1 uncultured Lutibacter sp.
CGATAAATATAAAACTGTTTCCTAGTGAAACCGCTGCTAACTGCGCTGTTCCTAATTGACCAACCATAATATTGTCAATAAAACCAACAAGCGTATGCCCTAACATCCCTAAAATAATAGGAGACGCAAGTTTAAAATTGGTTTTAAATTCTGATGTATAATTAGTAATAGTCAATGATTAATTATTTAGAACTTGCGAAAATACAATTCTATATTTACTTTATTGTATTAAAATCTGGAATCTTTAAATGCTCTTCTAAATTGATAAAGAAATTTTGACCTTCAAATTTTAGATACAATAAATAATATCAATCTAATAAATACTCATTTTAATTAAAATAGACAATCTCTATTAAGATATAAAAAGATACAATCTATAATTAAACAAAAACTAAAGAAATGTATGTAAATTTGTATCAGAAAATAATTAATAATCATAAAACATAAAAAACAATGGCATTAGTAGGTAAAAAATTTCCAAACATTACAGTAGATGCAATCTCAGAAATGGGTGATGATCTTAAAATCAATGTATTTGAAGAAGCAGTAAACAATAAGAAAAAAGTATTATTATTTTGGTATCCAAAAGATTTTACATTTGTTTGCCCAACAGAATTACACGCTTTTCAAGCAGCACTTGGCGAATTTGAAAAACGTAATACAATAGTAATTGGAGCATCATGTGACACTAACGAAGTACACTTTGCTTGGTTAAACACACCAAAAGATAATGGAGGAATTGAAGGTGTAACATATCCTTTATTAGCAGATACTACTCGTAATTTATCTAACGTATTAGGAATACTTGATATTGATGAAGAAGTATATAATGAAGATTATGACTCAATTGAAATCGTAGGTTCTAATGTAACTTTTAGAGCAACATACTTAATTGACGAAGAAGGAAGAGTATTTCACGAAAGCGTAAATGATATGCCTTTAGGAAGAAATGTGAACGAATATTTACGTTTGATTGATGCATTTACACACGTTCAAGAAAAAGGTGAAGTATGTCCTGCAAATTGGGAAGAAGGAAAAGATGCAATGAAAGCAGACAGAAATAGTACTGCTGATTACTTAGCAAAACACTAAGTCAATTTAAATGCAATAGTGACGTCAGTTCGAGTTATTTTTGACCTAAGGAGAAAATTATATCGAGAACTTTTAAAAACAAATACTTCTCGATACTATTTAATTTTGTTAGCACTCAATTAAATTACTGGAGGTGACAATAATTAATCTAAAAAAAAAATATATGTTTACAGAATTAAACGAAGATACTTTAGCAGAAATCGTTGCAAAAAATGACACAGTAATCGTACAATATGCAGCAACTTGGTGTGGAAACTGTAGAATTATGAAACCGAAATTCAAAAAATTGGCAAAAGAAAACGAAAAAATTCCATTTTTGTATGTTGATGCCGAAAAATTTCCAGAATCACGTAAATTAGCAACTGTTGATAACTTACCAACCTTTGCTACATTCAAAAACGGTGAAAAAGTAAACCAAACACAAACAAATAAGTTTGATGTATTAAAAGACTTGGTTGACGAAGTATTGTAATACTTAAAACTTTTTTTCTGTATTAAAATATTATAACTAAATGATTCGTAGAACAACAATCATAGCGTAGTTATCAAAATTTATAATAACAACACAAAAAAACCAAAACAATGAAAATACCAATCATAAAACATTTGACAAATTTTATTGAAAACAATGATGAAGATTACATCAAAGAAACTCTAGAAGTATTAGAAGATTTAACAGAAGTATCTACACTTAAAGACGAAGAATTAGATGTTATTGGTGAATTGATATCAAATATGTATGGCGCACTTGAAGTACATGAAGAAATGAAAAAAGGAACATCAAAAAGAGATGCATTAAATGGTTTTATGAAACGTGTTTTAGGCGCTATTGACCAATAAAATTTTGTTAACAACATACCTTAAAAACTCTCGAATAAATTCGAGAGTTTTTGTTTTTTATCTTATTTTTGAACAAATTAAAAACGACCTTAAATGGCAACAATAACTCTACACGAAGACAAAATTCATACTTTAGGAACATTACCTAAAGTTGGAACAAAAGCAACTAACTTTACATTAGTAGCAGGAGATTTATCAAAAAAATCATTAAATGATTTTAAAGGAACAAAATTAATTTTAAATATTTTTCCAAGCATTGATACTGGTACTTGCGCAACATCTGTAAAAACATTTAACAAATCAGCGGCTGAATTAGAAAACACAAAAGTAGTATGTATATCACGTGATTTACCATTTGCACAAGGTCGTTTTTGCGGCGCAGAAGGTATTGAAAATGTAATTATGCTTTCTGATTTTATTGATGGTAAATTTGGAAAAGACTACGAATTAACCATAATTGATGGTCCATTAGAAGGCTTGCATTCACGTTGTATCATTGCAATAGATGAAAACGGCACAATCATTTATACCGAACAAGTTGCAGAAACTACTGACGAACCAAACTACCAAGCAGCATTAAATGCACTAAAATAAAAGTATGAAAAGAAAAAGAGAACCCTTTATTTCTGGAAGAATAAAAAGTGTCAAATACGCAGTAAAAGGAGGAATAATATTACTCACAACCGAACACAGTATTATTGCACAATTAATTATAGGTGTACTGATGACTGTTGTAGGCTTTATGGTTGGTCTAACTCAAACAGAATGGCTTTTTCAAATAATAGCAATTGCTTTAATTATAATTGCAGAAGCAGCAAACACAGCAGTTGAATATTTATGCGATTATATTCATCCTGAACACGATAAAAATATTGGACTGATTAAAGATATCGCTGCAGGAATCCCATTAATTGCTGCAATATTTTCTGTAATTATTGGTTTGATTATATATATTCCAAAATTTATTGGGTAACTTTTAATATTTCTATATTTTTGTAAGAAGAACAACTAAATGGCTAAAAAGAAAAAAACAACTACAGCACCAAAAAAACAACGTTTTCAACGAACAAAATCTTTTTTTGGAAACAGACAAAATCAAACAGTAATTGGTTTCTTTTTAGTCATTTTTGCATTCTTTTTATTTATAGCATTTTGCTCTTTTTTTTTAAGTTGGAAAATAGATCAAAGTGAACTTACCGAATTTACCAATACAAAATCAAATGTTAAAAACCTTTTAGGAAAAGTAGGACATACTTTAAGCCACTTTTTCATTTACAAAGGATTTGGAATTTCTGCCTTTATTATTCCTATTTTACTATTCTTTAGCGGAATTTATTTATTGCTACAAATAAATCTTAAAAAATTACAAAAATCTTGGGGTTGGGGACTTCTTGGTATGATTTGGCTTGCAGTTTTATTTGGATTTTTTAAAACGAAAAACACGCTGATTGCAGGTGTTGTTGGTTATGAATTAAATGATTTTTTAAAACAATTTTTAGGAAGTACAGGTATTGCCCTTCTTTTAATTTTTTCACTACTCACCTACTTTGTCATCCGATTTAAACTTACTGCGCATCATATCGTTTCGTTATTTAAAAAGAAAGAAAAAACTGTTTCAACTCAAACAGAACAAAATAAAGAAATTGACAAAAATACAAGTACAACTGCAAATGAAATTATCAATAACGATAAATCAGAATTTGAATTATCTGTTAAAGACTTAAAGCCTACAATCAGCAATTATATGGGTAAAAACGCTGATAAAAAAGATGATAATGAAGAACTAACTTTGGCTATAGAAATAAAAGAAGAACAAAAAATTGAAGACGAAGCCATTGAAGAAGTTGAAATTGCTGTTGAAAAAATAGTAACTGAAAAACAAGAATCCGAAAATTTATCAGATAAACTTGTAAAAGATTTTGGTGAATTTGACCCTAAACTTGACTTGGGGAATTACAAATTTCCTACGCTCAACCTATTACGTGAATTTGACGAAAGTATTTCTATAAACCAAGAAGAATTAGAGGCCAACAAAAATAGGATTGTTGAAACGCTTAACAATTACAAAATAGGTATTGCCAAAATTAAAGCAACTGTTGGACCAACTGTAACACTCTATGAAATTGTACCAGAAGCAGGAGTACGTATTTCTAAAATAAAAAACCTTGAAGATGATATTGCCTTATCATTATCAGCACTTGGAATTAGAATAATTGCGCCAATTCCAGGAAAAGGAACAATTGGTATTGAAGTGCCAAATAAAAAAGCAACAATGGTATCAATGAAATCAATGATATCATCAGTAAAATTCCAAAAATCAGAAATGGAACTTCCAATTGCTTTTGGAAAAACTATCTCTAACGAAAGTTTTGTAGTTGATTTAGCCAAAATGCCACACTTACTAATGGCTGGAGCAACAGGACAAGGTAAATCAGTTGGATTAAATGTAATATTAGCATCATTACTCTATAAAAAACATCCAGCAGAAGTTAAATTTGTTTTAGTTGATCCTAAAAAGGTTGAACTAACATTATTTAACAAAATTGAACGCCATTATTTAGCAAAACTTCCAGATTCTGAAGAAGCAATAATTACCGATACAACCAAAGTAGTTAATACCTTAAACTCACTTTGTATAGAAATGGATGATCGTTATGATTTATTAAAAAATGCTTTTGTTAGAAATATTAAAGAATACAATGCAAAGTTTAAATCTAGAAAATTAAATCCAGAAAATGGACATCGATTTTTGCCATATATTGTATTGGTAATTGATGAATTTGCTGATTTGATTATGACTGCAGGAAAAGAAGTAGAAACACCTATTGCACGACTAGCACAATTGGCTCGTGCTATTGGAATACATTTAATTGTTGCTACTCAACGACCTTCTGTAAACGTAATTACAGGAATAATAAAAGCCAATTTTCCTGCAAGAGCAGCTTTTAGAGTAACATCAAAAATTGATTCAAGAACCATTTTAGATGGCGGAGGAGCCGACCAATTAATAGGAAAAGGTGACATGCTTTTTACCAACGGAAACGAAATGGTAAGAATACAATGCGCATTTGTTGATACACCTGAAATAGAAAAAATAACTGATTTTATCGGCTCACAAAGAGCATATCCAGAAGCGCTTATCCTACCAGAATATTCTGGCGAAGAAAGTGGCACAAGTATTGATATAGACATCAATGATAGAGATAAACTGTTTAAAGATGCTGCATTAGTAATCGTTCATGCTCAACAAGGATCAGCTTCTTTATTACAACGAAAATTAAAATTAGGATATAACAGAGCAGGAAGAATCATAGATCAATTAGAGGCTGCAGGAATTGTAGGCCCTTTTGAAGGCAGTAAAGCAAGACAAGTTTATGTTGCTGATGAAATTGCTCTAAACCATTTATTAGATAACGAAAAAAATAATTAAAAAATACTATATATCATGAAAAAATTAACATTTTTTGCATTCGTATTCATTTCAACAATAGGATTTAGTCAAAACGCAAAAACGCTATTGAATGAAGTCGCTCAAAAAGTAAAATCATATGACAATATTTATATCGAATTTCAACATAAATTAGATAATAGCGATGCGAACATTCATCAAGAAACAAAAGGAAATGCAACATTAAAAGGTGATTTATATCACTTTAATTATATGGGTATTGAACAATTATTTGACGGTAAAAAAGTCTATATGATTATTCATGAAGATGAAGAAGTAATTATTAAACAAGCTGACAATCAACAAGACGCTACTACACTTACACCATCAAAATTTTTAACATTTTATGAAAAAGGATTTACCTATAAAATGGATGCTTTAAAAAATATAAAAGGAAGAGAAATTCAATTTGTAAAGTTGATACCTATAGATAGCAATTCTGAATTAAAAAACATACTATTAGGTATTGATAATGGCACCAAACACATATCAAAAGTAATTCAAAATGGTAAAGATGGTACAATTACAACGTTAACCATATCAAAATTTGCTACAAATCAATCTATTTCAAATAAGTTATTTACCTTTGACCTCGAAAAATTCGATTCAAAAGGATACGATATAACCGAACCAAAATAGAACTACTTGAAAAAACTCGATGCGTATATAATAAAAAGTTTTTTAAAACCCTTTTTCGCCACTTTTTTTATCATCCTATTTGTACTAGTAATGCAAGCCGTTTGGTTAGGATTTGATCAAATTTCTGGTAAAGGAGTTGGTATGAATTTTATTTTAAAATTCATAGGATATTTAGCACTTACAGTAGTTCCAATGGCAATGCCAATTGGAATTTTACTTTCTGCAATAATGGCACTTGGTAATTTTTCAGAACACTATGAATTTGCCGCTATAAAATCTGCTGGAATATCATTAAGACGATTTATGTTACCTTTAATACTATTAACAGTATTTATGAGTGGTATTAATTTTTTGTTTCTCAATTATGTGTTTCCGCATGCATCTTTGAAACAAAAGAACATGTTTAACAATGTAAAAAAGAAGCAACCTGCTTTGGCATTAATTCCTGATGCTTTTAACACCGAAATTCCTGGATATATTATAAAATTTGATGAGAAATATGGTGAAGAAGGAAATTTTTTGAAAAATGTTCAAATTGCTGATTTAAGTTCAAAGCGTGGAAAAATAAAAGTTATAACTGCAAAAGATGCAGAAATTACTACAGAAGAAGGAAGTAAATACATGACTTTTATTCTTAAAGATGGTAATTATTACGAAGAACACAGTGTTAAAGGAGATAAAATAGAAAAACGTAAAAAAATGCCAGCATCTAAGGCTACTTTTAAACGTTATACAATCAATATAGATGTTTCATCATTTAGTAATGAAGGCCTTGAAGATGCAAAACTTAAAACACAGCAAATGTATAGCCTTAAGCAATTAAAAGGCAAAACTGATACTATTAAAAAAAGTTATGATTCGTATTTAAAAACACGTGCAATTAGTAGTTTTAATGCATTAGGTGGAAAAAAATTAATACAATTAGCTGACTCTATAAAACCAAAAAAATTAAATACTGTTATTCTTGAAAATTTCGAATTAAAAGAAAAAGTCAAGGTAATTACTAATGCTGAACAAATTATTGAAAGACAATTAAAAACCCTAAAAAATTCAACAAAATATTTTAAAGAAAGACGCAAATATTTAAATCTTTATGACTTAGAGTTTCACAGTCGGATAGCGTTTGCATTCTCATGCCTTGTACTCTTTTTTATTGGTGCGCCATTAGGCTCAATCATTAGAAAAGGTGGATTTGGACTACCAATGGTAGTTGCAATATTTATATTTGTAATTTATTTTTTTATATCATCTTTAGGGAAAAATTTGGCTGAAGAAAGTGTTATTTCTGCTGCACTTGGTGGTTGGCTTTCTACTATAATTTTACTGCCTTTCGGTTTTTTCTTAACAAGAAGAGCTGCAAAAGATATGGGAATTATCAATTTCAGCAATATATTAGACAAAATACAAAAACTCCTTACACGTTTAAAGGCTAAAACAACCAACTAAAATGAAAGCAATTTCAAAAAAAATACAACTAAACACAATAGAAGAAGCAATTTCTGATATTAAAAAAGGAAAAGTAATCATAGTAGTAGATGATGAAAATCGTGAAAATGAAGGCGATTTTATTGCCGCTTCTGAAATGGTTACACCTGAGATGATAAACTTTATGGCTACGCACGGTAGAGGACTTATTTGTGCACCAATTACAGAAAACAGACGTAAAGAACTTGAACTAGACATGATGGTTAAAAACAATACCGTTATGCACCACACTCAATTTACTGTTTCGGTAGATTTAATAGGTCAAGGATGTACAACAGGAATTTCTGTTCATGATAGAGCAAAAACTATCAAAGCGTTAGTAAATGATAATACAAAACCACACGATTTAGGAAAACCTGGACATATATTTCCGCTTAGAGCAAAAAATGGAGGTGTATTAAGAAGAACAGGACATACAGAAGCAGCAGTAGATTTAGCAAGATTGGCAGGATTTAAACCTGCAGGAATATTGGTAGAAATATTGAATGAAGACGGTACAATGGCACGATTGCCTCAACTGTTAAAAGTAGCAGCGCAATTTGATCTTAAAATAATATCAATCGAAGATTTAGTCGCTTATAGAATGCAACACGACTCATTAATTGAAAAAATTGAAGATTTTGATATCACTACACGTTTTGGTGATTTTAGACTTAGAGCATACAGACAAACTAATAACGAGCAAATACATATAGCACTCACAACTGGTTCTTGGAAACCAACCGACAAAGTATTGGTAAAAGTTAACTCTACTCTGATTAATAATACTTTAGGTATTTTAATGCAAAAATCTGATGAACGCTTTGAACGAATCTTCGATATCATAAATAAAGAAGGAAATGGCGCCATTGTGTTTATCAATCAAGAAAACAAATCTCAAAATATCTTAAGTCATCTATCTTTACTTAAAAATAAAGATGAAAAAATAGATATGGATAAAAAAGATTATGGAATTGGTGCGCAAATTCTTCATGATTTAGGAATTTCAAAACTACGTGTTATTACCAATGCCGAAAACAAGATAAAACGTGTAGGAATGACAGGATATGGACTAGAAATTATTGAATATATAAATTATTAAAAATGTTAAAAAAAATTATCTTATTGAGTTTAATTCTAACTGTTTTAAGTTCATGTGAAAAAGAAAAAAAACCACCAATAAAAATGGATTCATATGTTGTTTCTATTAACATTGATAATGTTGATGGAAACAAAGTGTATTTACAAGATTTAAATACTTCTACACTTATTGATTCTACATTAGTAAAAGATGGAAGTGCCATATTTAAAGGAAAAATAGCAGTGCCTGAACGCTATTTAATTACAATTGAAAATGTATTTGGTGGAAAAATAATTATTCTTGAAAATGATAGTATTAATGTATATGTTAAAGATAAAGATTTATTAAAAGCATCAATTTCTGGGTCAAAATTAAATAATGAGTTAAATGATGTTCTAAAAAAAACAGAAAAAATATATTCAAAACTTAATTTATTTTATCCAGATCTACAACGAGCACGTATAGAAAATGATGCAGATAAACTAGCGTCTATTAAACATAAAATGAAGGGAATTGTCCAAGAAAATCTGGATTTTCACTTTAATTATGTTCAAAAGAATCCAAATTCATTTGTATCTGCAATGATTCTAAGAGATTTAATAAAAAGAGATTCTATTGACACTAATAAAGTTGAAAATTTATTTAATTCATTTTCTTCGGAAGTAAAAAAATCTTCTGATGCTCAAAAAATAGCATTGTTTTTAGAAACTCTACATTAAGAAACTTAAATCAGAATTTGGTGGGAACTCTTTAGGATCTTTATCTTTTAAAAACAAACGTGCAGCTAATTGCCCTTTTAATATAACTTTATTTGCTTTAACTTCAAGCCAACTGCCTTCACGCAGCCCTAAAACTGGCGTGTCATTAAATTGATGAAATTCTTTAATTCTAGTTTCTCGTGTTTCACCCATATGAGTAGAATTTGAATCAGGATCTAGATAATGCGGATTGATATTAAAATTTATCAAATTTAAAGTACTAAAACTTGGCGGATATACAATTGGCATATCATTGGTTGTTTTCATAGAAACTCCTGTAATATTACTTCCTGCACTAGTACCAAAGTATAACGTTCCGTTTTCTACTTCTTCTTTTATAATATCGATTAATTTATTTTCATAAAGCTTTGATACCAATTCAAAAGTATTTCCTCCACCTGTAAAAATTCCGTTTGCATTTTGTATCGCTTTTATTGGGTTTTCAAAAGTATGAATCCCTTTTATTTGAATATTAATTTTAGAAAAAGCATCACTTGCAATTTTTGTATATGCATCATATGAAATACCTCCTGGACGTGCATATGGAATAAACACTATTTCTGAAACTCCTTCAAAAAAAGTTGCTAACTCAGGTAATATATATTCTAAATATCCTTTTCCATACACTGTAGAAGTACTCGCTATCAATAATTTTTTCATCAAAAATATTTTTTTCAAAAGTAATGATAATTACGCTTTAACAAAAATTTACAAATCCTTTAATAAAACTTTAATACTTCATTGGTTTACTTTGTATAAATGAAAAATCTACTAACTCTTATACTCTTTATAGTATCATCTTGTATTTATTCTCAAAGCGAAAGAATACTTATAACTGGAAAAGTAACTTATAACGATAAACCAATCGAAAATGTAAATATTTACAATAAAACTTCTCATTTTGGAGATACAACTAATAAAAATGGTCGTTTTGAAATATTTGCTAAAGAAAATGATACACTAAAAGTTAGTCATTTAAAATATCAATCGCAAAAAATTATTATTTCAAAAGAAATGATAGAGCGCAAAGTAGTTACTATTTTACTTAAAGAAATGACAAATTATTTAAGTACAGTACACTTAAAAAGCCATAATTTAACTGGAAATTTAATCAAAGACACTCAAAACAACAGAAATGATACCATAAAGAGAAAGCATGATTTAATTGAAGAAATGATACAATTGGCAAAAATACCAAGTAGTAATGGTTTTGAATTAAACTTTGAAGAACCAATATTAAATAATGTAAATCCTATTAAAACTTTGGCTGGAGGTTCTGTAGGTTTTTCAATACCAGACAAAGCCAATGAATTAAGACGTGAACTCCGTAAAAAGAAAAGTTTTCCTGATAAATTAGTTGCCGAATTTGGAGAAGAATTTTTTACAAAACAATTAAATATTCCTGAAGAAAAAATACATCATTTTATTACCTATTGTGAAGGTGACAATATATTTGAATTATATAAAAAAGGGGAAATTATTAAGTTAATTGAAATATTAACTACAGCAAGTAAGATATATAATAAAAATTAAAAAAACCGCTGAAAATTCAGCGGTTTCTATTTAATTTATTGATAATATTCTTATTGATATAATGTATAAGTTACATTACCATCCATATCAGTTACTTTATCAACGTTAACTAAAACTACTTCATCAGCAATTCCTCCATAAACAATTCCTGTTAAATCTTTTTCAAAAACTTCTAAAGTTCCATCAGGATGCATTGCAAAAAGAATACCACTAATAGTACCTCCAATAGTTGACCAAGCATCTGCTTTAACTTGATATGTTGCGTCCATATCTGTATCAGCTATAAAAGTATCTTCATAATTTGTTACAGATGCTGACCAATCAATTCCAATATCTCCAGGCATTCTTCTTAATCTTAAATCTAAATCATTACCTGCATCATCATTAGGATTCCAATCAAACAAAAAGGTGATTTTTCCTGGTGTTACAGGAGGCAATTGACCATAAACTCTTGCGTTTACTGATAGTGCTCCTCCTTTTAATACAACTAAATCTGCAGGTCTATTATTTACAACAATATCATAACGATCATCAAAATTAATTTGAGAAGTTATAACTGCTCCATTATAAGGTACTGCTCCTGCGAGTGGCGCGATTTCAAAATCTACAGATGTAGGTCCTACAACAACTTCTCTTTCTCCTGCAGGAATTGTATACGTATTCCCACCATAAATGATATCTATATCAGAACCGTTATATGTTGTCGAAAACTCAGTCAATCTAAAACCTAAATCAACCATTGCTGTATTAGATCCTACTTGACCGATAATATCAACTGCTGTTGCTGCAAACGGCTCAACAATAACTTGGATGTTATTTGATGCAGGAGCAACTGCTACTTCATCACTTTGGGTACATGACGCTAAAAATAACGTTATCCCAAAAATTGCTAAATATTTATTTAATTTCATTTTTATATTTTTTTATAAGTTATTAAAATACTGGTACAGCAGGAACCTGAGTCACAGTATAAGTACTTCCAACTTTATCAAATTTAATAAAGTAATTAAAATCAGACCCTTGATTGATTGTATCATCAAATGATTCAATAGTTCCATCAGGATGAACTACATACATTGTAACATCTGTTGTTGGATCAACTGTAAACCACTCTCTAGCTAATGCATTATATGTTCCGTCAGGATACGTATTTGCGAAAGAAATGGTTTCAACAGGTGAAACTGACTGACTAATTTCATAACCAGCAGTAGGAGGTTCATCAGTTATCCACAAGTCTAAATCATTTTGATCCATATTACTCCAAACCATCATTATTTGTAAAGCTGAAGGGTCTATAGAAGGAACAACTATAACTCTAATCGTTTTATTTCCTTGATCAATAACAGCATCTACATTAGTTGGTTTTTCTAAAACTGATATATCAGTCATAACAACATCATAAACAACTCCTGCAGTTGAAACGTCAAGTGGTAAACCGCCTGTAACACTTCCAAAAGGAACTGTTGCCCCTTTTTCTTCACCATTAACAGTATATTCAATCAAAGCATTTGTTCCAAATGATTGAGAAATTAAAACAGATACATCATATGGTGTTGCACTTGCTGGCACGATAACTTTATCTGTTGCAAATGAAACCGTTTTTGTGATAATTGTCTCACCGACAATTGCTGGATCATCATCAATAGCACATGATGTTACTATCAATGATAGTGCTATTAATAATAATGGTATAAATTTTATGTTTTTCATAATTTATATTTTAATATTTTATTTTAAATTGAAACTTAATCTTGCAAAAAGGAATCTACCATTAGTTCCAAATTGTTGTGCTCTACGTGACCAAATAAATCTTCCACTACTTGTATTTCCTGGTAAATTTTCATCTGGATAAACGTCCATTAAGTTGTTTGCTCCTATAGTAAGCGTAAGATTATCATTATAATCATATGCTGCTGATAAATCAGTTACTGTTCTAGGGCTAAACACTTGACCTGTAGTACTTGTTACGTTTCCAAAGTATACATTTCTAAAGAAAATATTCCATTTATCAAAAGAGATTGTATGAGATAAATTCAATTTAGTTCTTACAGATGCTTCTTCTAAATATATTCTTGAATTTCCGCTAAAATAATTTCCTAATTGTCCTCCAGTTGCTAAAATTTGAGATGCGTGTATATCATCTACTTGCTTAGTATTAGCAAACGTTGCAGATAAATCTGTTTTGATTGATACATCTTTTACAGAACCCTTATGTGTAATTACGATATCTAATCCTTTTGATTCTGTATCAATTGCATTAGCAAACAAAGCTGCTTTACTTGCTCCTGCATTAGTAAATGCATCTACTAATTCTGGTGAAGTTGGAGAGAATTTGTCTGTTAAGGTAACTCTATCTTCAATTGCAATAAAGTAACCATCAACTGCTATTTTGATATTAGCTTCAGGTAATTTAGCAGTAAACCCAATACTTGCACTTGCTGATTCTTCTTGTTTTAACTTAGGAATTCCTAATGCTTTTGCTACTCTACTATCGTTTGAGAAAGTACCTACTTCTTCTGGTATTCCTGCATCATTAAATTGTGTTGCAGTTGCATTGTAGTATATTTGGTGTAAAGATGGAGCTCTAAATCCTGTACTTACTGCTCCACGGATATTAAAATTCTCACCTACTTTATAACGAGATGCTACCTTATAGTTAAGTGTTGATCCAAAATCACTATAATTTTCGAATCGTAAAGCTGTACTCATCATGAATTTTTTAGAAAAATCAGCCTCAACATCTACATAACCTGCTAAACTGTTTCTGTATTTAGACAATTCATTTTCTGGTCTAAATCCTGGAAATACTTGTGCTCCTCCTGGATACGATCTTCCAAAAAAGTCTGGAGCATGATTATAGTCAGTATAAGATGCTTCTTCTCCTGCAATAATTTGATAGTTTTCAACTCTAAATTCACCACCAAATGCAATGTTTAATCCTTCCCATTTATCTTCATAAAATTTAGTAATATCTAAGTTCGTAGTATTTTGTGAAAACGCAAATCCTCCTGCATTAAATACAGTTGATGATGCTAGTCCTTGAGAAGCATTAAATGAGTTTGAAATTGTAAAATCAAAACTATTTTGTCCCCAAGTATTACTAAAGTCAACATCCCATTCTCCTACTTTACCTTTAATACCTACTGCTAAAGATTTGTCTTTTATGTCAGAATTAATGTTTGGTAAAAAACCGTTAATATTAACGTTAGAATACGATCTAGATTGCCAAGGTAATCTATAAAAACCTGCTGCATTACCTTTTCTGTAACTTACACCTCCAAAAGAGTAAAATTCAGTTCCATTATCTCCAATTGGTAAAGACATGTTTGCTAAAAAACGTCCTGCTCTTAATTTTGATTGACCAACACGCATTCTATAGTCTTCACGTGTTTGACCTCTAGCTGATAATTCTGCTTCGGTAAAATCAATAGGAGAACCATTATTTGATAATAAAGCTACTATTTGATCTTGAGAAGTTGTAGTGTTAATTGCATTTTTAAGTTCCGTTGTAAAGTGCTCTACTCCTTGTGCGAAAAATTTAATTTGCTCAAATGATAAGTTATCAACATCAACTCCACTTTCTGAAGCTTTTCTTTGAATAGCATTATATCCGTGGAAAATCATACCAGTAAACGCACCCATTCTTGTAGTTGGCTCTCTTGTATCAAAATCTCCTGTAAAATTAATATAACCTCCATTTTCACCTAAGTCAATTCCGTAGTTAACACTTGTGTTGATTGTTTCTCCATCTATACCTCCTTGAAGTCCGTTTGCATTTGAAGAAAAATTTGCTCCACTTGTTATATTAACTGTTAATTCGTTCGTATTTTTTTTCAACACAATATTTATAACACCTGCAATGGCATCAGAACCATATTGTGCGGCAGCACCATCTCTAAGTACTTCTACGCGTGATATAGCAGCTGAAGGTATTGCATTTAAATCTGTACCTACAGAACCTCTACCAAATGTACCATTTACATTTACTAATGAAGTTGTGTGTCTTCTTTTCCCATTTATTAACACTAAAACTTGGTCAGGACCTAAGCCTCTTAATGATGCTGGATCAATGTGATCTGTTCCATCAGAAATTGTTTGTGTGTTAGATGAGAATGAAGGTGCAACATAATTTAATATTTGATTTAAATTAACTTGCGGTCCTGAAGATATCAATTCAGAAATATCAATAACATCTACAGGTACTGGAGTATCAACAGCTGTTCTGTTAGCATTTCTTGTACCAACTACAACTATTTCATCTAAAGCAACACCTGAAGTTAATACTACATCAACAGATGAAGTACCATCAGCGGTAATTTCTTTAGAATTATATCCAACAAAAGAATAAACTAAAACATCGCCTTGTGAGACTTCTAACGAGTATTTACCGTCAAAGTCGGAAGATGTTCCGTTTGTCGTTCCTTTTACAACAATCGAAACTGCTGGTAAAGGATCATTGTCGTCATCTGTAACTACACCACTAACAGTATAAGTCTGTGCTAGCGCTGTAATAGACACAAAAAACAACATAGTTAAAAAGTAATTTTTTAATTTCATAATTATTTAAGTATTTAAATTAGTATCTTACAAATATATGTTTTTTTTTAACACAAAAACATACTTTTTAACATAAAATTCTGTGAGATACTAATTTTTTCTCAAATAATTCTAATTTCTTAAAAAATCAACTATTTTTTTTTAGCAATCGTAATAAAAACACCTTAGCTACAATCATTTAATATACAGCGCATTACTAATAATGAAGATAATTTTAACACAAAAAATAGATTTTTGTTTAAACATTTACAGTTTCTAATTGTTTTATTCAAAAACGTTTTATTTTCTTTTTCGAAACATAAAATAAAACCCAACTAAAACCATTGGTATACTTAATAGTTGACCTGTATTTAAGTTTACATTAAATACGGCTTCTAGTCCTCCTTGCCATTCTTTAAAAAACTCTATCACAAAGCGAACTGACCATAATAAAACCATAAACAAGCCAAATAAATATCCTGCTTTGTCTTTTTTATCTGTTTTCCAGTATACAAACCACAAAATAAGGAAAACACAGACGTAACTCAACGATTCATAGATTTGTGTAGGATGTCTGAATGGAACGCTCTCAAGTGTTTGTTTATATTTTGATACATTTCCTATCAAATCATATGCTTTTTCAACGTTATTTGTACGTGTGATGTTAATTGCTTGTTGCGCTCCAATATCATTTCTTATAAATTTAAAGCCAAAGTTAGATTGTGTTGCTTTTCCTACAATTTCGGAATTCATTAAATTTCCTATTCTAACAAAAACCGCTCCTGAAGCAACAGGAATTACAATTCGATCTAAAATCCACATTAAACTTTTATAGTTGTGCTTTTTTCGATACAACGCCATACCTATAATAACACCAATTGCTGCTCCGTGACTTGCTAAACCTCTATAACCTACAAATTTATACCCTTTAATCAATCCAAATAAATAACTATTTGGACTTTCAGTAATTGGTAAAAATATTTCTAACCAACGTCCTTGATAACTATCCCAACTATAAAAGAATACTTCTCCTAATCTTGCACCAATTAATGTTGCTAAAACTACATACATAAAAAGAGAGTCAACATGTTCTAACGGAATGTTTTCATTTTTATATATTTTTTTCATTATCTGAATCCCAAGTAAAAATGCTGCAACAAACATTAATCCATAATAACGAATTGACAATCCGAAAATATTAAACAATTCTGGTGATGGATTCCAATTTATTCCTAGTTGTATCATAATTTTATTTTTGGTAAATATATAGTTTTTATTTTGTTGTTTTTGGTTTCTTTTCAGGCACTGGATCATAACCACTTCTTCCCCAAGGATGGCAACTTAAAATACGTTTTAGCGCTAAGTATCCTCCTGAAAACAATCCGTGTTTTTGCAAGGCTTCAACTGCATAGTGAGAACAAGTTGGCGAAAACCGACAACTAGAAGGTGTATATGGTGATATTGCTATTTGATAAAATCGCACTATCCATACAAATGGTGTTGCTATGATTTTTGTTAATTTCTGAAGCATTAGTTTACCGTAAATGTTGTACCTTCTTTACCGTCTTTTAACTGAATATTTAATGCTAAAAGTTCATCTCTAATTTTATCAGAAAGCGCCCAATCTTTGTTTTCTCTCGCTTCTTTTCTCATTTTTATAAGCATATTGACGACTCCAGCTAATTTATCATTTTTATCTGTTGCATTTTGTGTTGATTTTTCTAATCCTAAGACATCAAAAACAAACGCATTTATTGTATTCTTTAAATCTTGTAAATCTTCACTAGTAATTGTATCTTTTTCTTCTTTTATCAGATTGATATATTTTGCTCCTTCAAATAAATTAGCTATTAAAATTGGCGTGTTAAAATCATCATTCATTGCATCATAACATCTTTGCTTCCACTCTTTCACATCAATTGTTGATGTTTTAGACGTTTTTAAGTTTTCAAGTTCTTTTATTGACTCCATCAACTTCGTAAATCCTTTTTCTGCTGCTAATAATGCATCATTTGACAAATCTAACACACTTGAATAATGTGCTTGCATGATAAAAAACCGTGTAACGCTTGGCGAAAACGCTTTGCTTAATATTGGATTTGAACCTTCGTAAATTTCACTTGGCAAAATTGAATTTCCTGTAGATTTTGACATCTTTTTTCCATTCAGATTCAACATATTGGTATGCATCCAATAATTTACAGGTGCTTTATGATTGCACGCTTGTGCTTGTGCGATTTCACACTCATGATGCGGGAATTTTAAATCCATTCCACCTCCATGTATATCAAACTGCTCACCAAGATATTTTGTACTCATAACAGTACATTCTAAATGCCATCCTGGAAAACCAACTGACCAAGGTGATTTCCAACGTTGTATATGCTCAGGTTCTGCTTTTTTCCATAAAGCAAAATCTTGTGGATTTTTTTTGTCTGACTGTCCATCAAGCGCTCGTGTGTTTTCTATAGCGTCTTCAATGATTCTTTTTGATAAAATTCCGTAATTTTCTTTTTCATTGTATTTTAACACATCAAAATACACTGAACCATTTACTACGTATGCCAAACCATTGTCTATAATTGTTTGAATTGCCTCAATTTGTTCCAGAATATGTCCTGTCGCAGTTGGTTCTATACTTGGCGGTAAACAATTATATGTTTTAAGAATATTATGAAAATCAACTGTATATTTTTGAACAATTTCCATTGGCTCTAACTTTTCTAATCGAGCTTTTGTTGAAATTTTATCTTCAGAATTATCGTCTGTTAAATGACCTGCATCCGTAATATTTCTTACATAGCGTACTTTATAACCAAGATGTAAAAAGTAGCGATAAATCATATCAAAACTCATAAAAGTACGCACATTACCAAGGTGCACATTGCTATAAACCGTTGGTCCACAAACGTACATCCCAATTGTACCTTTTGTAATTGGTTTAAAAATTTCTTTTGTTTTGGTAAGTGTATTGTATATTTTTATGTCATCCATTAGTTGTACTTATAAAAGTTCAAATATACTAACTTTTAAGCGTTTTAAAATAGGATGTCATAACTTTTTACAAATCAAATCTTGGATTTACAATTGTATTATAAATAGAACCAAAAGTATAAGAAATACCAATGCTTCCAAAATAATCATATCCTGATTTTATTTGTTTTTGTTGCAATAATAAATCTTCTAAACTCGCGTCTAAAGCTCTAATGTTAATCTGATCATGTGACAAACCATAACTTCCATAAAGATTTAACGAAAACCCTTTAAACAATCTCATACTTGTATTCAATTCAGCTTCAAAACCATTAATTGCAGCATCGTGTAAATAACTTCTATACGAAACAGAACTTGATACATTTCCCCATTTGGTAACAACTCCTCCACCAAGTTCAAGATTATGTTGCCATAAACTCTCTTTTTCTTTTGCAAAAACGGTTAAATCGTAATATTTATTGTACACATTTCCGATTTTGTAAGTTAAGTATAAAGCTTTCTTCTGAGAGTCTTTGTATTCAAAGAAATTGTATTCAATTCCTGGTTTTACAGACAGATAAAATGCTTTGTTAGCGTATAATGAATTCCCTAAATTAATAAATAAACCAGCAGATAAATGGTTGTTTATACTTACAACATCATCTGCATAAACATACGATGATTTTCTTTCCGATACAATATCTTCATCATCATAAGTATAAGTAGATTTTGAATTTGACAATCCGAACCGTACTAATAATTTATTTTTTTCAGTAACTCTATTGATTCTGAAATTCCCATTTAAATAGCGACTTTTATTAGACTCTTGTCCGTTAAAATAACCTCTTAAACTCAATCTGAAAGTCCATTTATTCCACGGATCAGTTACTTCTTCTACTTTTTTCGCCTCTTTTTTATCTTCTATATTTAACGTTAACTTATCTTTCAGTCCATTTTTAATCCAGTAGCGCATTAATCCGAATTTCAAATTATTGAGGATAATTTTTCTTTTTTCATCTTTAGATGTTTGTCCTGTAGTGTTAAATTCTACCTTATCGTTAATCTCTGCGTACTTATTTTTGCCAATAAATTCAATCATATAATGCCTTCCGTTACTTGCATTACTTTGTTTAGAAAACAAAAGATGTACATCAGCATAATTTCTATCACGTACAAATTCTACATAACTAAGTTCTTGCTTATAATAATCTTTTTCACAAAAATTACAGTCTAAAAAAACTTTAATATCTTGAGTTTGAGAAATTACAGAAACAGAAACTAACAAGACAACCAAAGAAAATATCTTTTTCATATATACACTATTTTTTAAGAAATCAAATTTATAAATTAAACGCTAACAAATTGCATTTATGATAATTTTTTAGAGTATATTAACATAAGTTTAAGATTTTTTCAAAAAAAAACTATTTTTACACAAAAATTAATAAATTGAAATCTATCAATAAAACATCTGTAGATACGTTTGTTACGGAAATATTAAATAACAACATCAGTTATTTGAGTAGAGCCATTACACTTGTTGAAAGTAATAACGCAAAACATCAAGAAAAAGCAACACGGATTTTAGAAAAATGCTTGCCTTATACTTCCAATTCTATCAGAATAGGAATTACAGGTGTTCCTGGAGTTGGCAAAAGTACATTTATTGAATCATTTGGAAAATATTTGACAAGTATTGGTAAAAAAGTTGCCGTATTAGCAATTGATCCAAGTAGCAGTATTCAAAAAGGAAGTATTCTTGGCGATAAAACACGTATGAATATGCTTGCTCTAGACAATAATGCTTATATCAGACCTTCTCCTTCTGGAGAATCACTTGGAGGCGTTGCTCGTAAAACTCGAGAAGCAATCACTTTGTGTGAAGCTGCAGGTTTTGATATTATTATTATAGAAACCGTTGGTGTTGGACAATCAGAAACTACCGTACATTCTATGGTCGATTTCTTTTTATTATTAAAACTTGCAAATGCAGGTGATGAATTACAAGGTATTAAACGTGGAATAATTGAAATGGCAGATACTATTGTGATAAACAAAGCAGATGGTGACGCCATAAAAAATGCAAAATTAGCAAAAAACGAATTTTCGAGGGCGTTGCATTTATACCCTTTAAAAGAGAATGGTTGGACTCCAAAAGTTACTACTTGCAGCGCATTAAACAATACTGGAATTGAAGAGATTTATAAGATTATTGAAGAATATATTTCTTTGACCAAAAAGAATGGTTACTTTCGCAGTAAAAGAAATAAGCAAAATAAAGGTTGGCTTTTAGAAACCATTAATAACGAATTAAAAAATCAATTTTATAAAGATAAAGAGGTGCAAAACGCATTAAAAATATATCTTCAAAAAATTGAAAACAACGAAATAAACCCTTTTAAAGCTGCTAAAGAAGTGCTTAAAATAAAATACTAAATAATGTTCGAATTTACAATTATTGTTCCTGTTTATAACGAAGAAGATAATCTTGATAGAGTAGAAAAAGAACTATCAAATTATATCAAAATAGCATCAAAAAAAACCAAAATTTTATTTGTAAACGACGGTAGCAAAGACAATAGCCAGCAAATAATTGAACGTATATGTGCTAACAATACAGATTTCACCTTTATCTCTTTCAAAGAAAATAGAGGTTTGAGCGCCGCAATTACTGCTGGCTTTCAAAGTGCTGATACGGAACTTGTTGGATATATTGATTCTGATTTGCAAACTGATCCTAAAGATTTTAATTTATTGCTTGAACATATTCCTACTTTTGATTTAGTTACAGGAGTTCGTGCCAACAGAAAAGATTCGTTTGTAAAAAATATGTCATCAACAATTGCCAATGGTATTCGCCGTGCTTTTACACATGATGGAATGGACGATACAGGATGTCCATTAAAAGTTATTAAAACCGATTTTGCAAAAAAAATACCAATGTTTAAAGGCTTACATCGTTTTTTACCTGCAATGGTATTATTACAAAACGGAAAGATAACTCAAATACCTGTAAAACATTTTCCTAGAATTGCTGGTGAAGCAAAATACGGACTATGGAATCGTTTAATCGGCCCATTAATTGACTGTTTTGCTTATCTTTGGATGAAAAAGAAATATATAGATTTTGATATAGAAAAGAAAGGATAATGCAACCTTGGATTGTAAATACTATCGGTTTTGCTGCACAAATTCTTTTTTCAGGCAGATTATTGGCACAATGGGCACTTTCTGAAAAAGCGAAAAAAGTAATAACTCCTTCCCTATTTTGGCAAATGAGTTTAATCGCTTCATTTTTGCTATTTGTTTATGGTTATTTACGTGATGATTTTGCAATTATGCTTGGTCAATCACTAACCTATTATATTTATATTCGGAATTTACAACTGCAAGGAGAATGGAAAAAAGCACCAAAATTTGTACGGTTATTTTTATTTATTTTTCCTTTATTAATTGTTATTTACGCCTTTAACAATAATAAAATTGATACAGATAATTTATTTAATAACCAAGCCATTCCGCTATGGTTAATTACCTTAGGAGTAATTGCTCAAATAATATTTACACTTCGGTTTGTTTATCAATGGATCTATTCTGAAAAAAACAAAAAATCAATATTACCATTCGGTTTTTGGATGCTAAGTTTGATTGGTTCTTTATTAATACTTACTTATGCAATCATAAGACACGATCTTGTTATTTTTACAGGACATATATTTGGAAGTATTGTGTATATTAGAAACCTAATTCTATTAAAAAAAGATAATGATTAAAAAAATAGAGAACCATCCAATTATTGCAATAATTACGATTACATTATTGATGTTACTGCCAAATCTTGACACATTGGTAGTTACAATAATGGAAGCGAGAAACTTCATTACAGCTAGAGAAATGGTACTTGATGGAAATTGGATTTTAACTACTATGAATGGTTTGCCTCGTTACGAAAAACCTCCTTTACCAACTTGGCTATCAGCAATTTCATCAATGATTTTTGGTACAAACAGCGTTTTTGCAATGCGACTTCCTGCCGTTTTAATGATTGCTTTTTCTGGAGTTTTTATGTATTTGTTTTCTAACAAAATCATTAAAAAAAACAACCAAAGTATCATTAATGCTTTGATATTAATTACCTCTTTTTACATCATTGGAATTATAAACGAAGCACCTTGGGACATTTATACGCACGGTTTTATGCTTGCTGGAATTTATTATTTATTCCAATTTTTTGAAAAAGAAACTAACTTTCAAAAAGACGCGTTAATTGCAGGTATTTTTGTTGCTTGTTCAATGATGAGTAAAGGTCCTGTTTCGTTATACGCGCTATTTTTGCCTTTTATTATTTCATATGGAATTGTATTTAAATTCAAAAATTTCAAAAAAAAATACATATGGTTACTACTTTTTATTATATCGTTTATTGTTTTAGGAGGATGGTGGTTTTTATACGTTAGACAAGTAGATAGCGAAGCATTTATAAAAATAGCAACTAAAGAAACATCACGTTGGGGAAATTACAACGTAAAACCATTTTACTACTATTGGAGTTTCTTTATCCAATCTGGAATGTGGACAGTTCTAGCGTTTATTTCATTGCTATATCCTTATTTATCAAAGCGAGTAACAAATAAAAAAGTTTATAAATTCACGCTAATTTGGACAATTCTAGTTGTAATATTATTATCTATTATTCCTGAAAAAAAATCACGTTATTTAGTTCCTGTTTTATTTCCACTAGCACTAACTACAGGATTTTATATAGACTATTTAATTAGAGAATTCAAAAATTTAAAATCTAAAAAAGAAACGATTCCTGTTTATTTTAACTTTGGTTTATTTGGCTTACTTGGCGTAGCTTTTCCTTTCATTATTTACTTTTTACTTAAAGATACGTTAGATGGTTTATGGATTCAATTCGGTTTAGTTTCTGTAGTGTTATTTAGTATTGGAATATTGATTTTCAAGTATTTAAAAGCGAAAAATATAAAAAAGGCATTTTACACTAAAATCGCGTTTATGGTTGCTATCCTTCTCTTTGGTCTTCCTTTACAAAAAGCGTTGTATAGTAATCCAAACTTCAAGCAAATAACTGAATTAAAAGATAAGATTGAGCCTAAATATACTATTAATTCTTATACCTTTGGAGGTTTAAGTCCTGAAATGTTATGGTATTATGAAACCAAAATAAAAAGTATTTATGAAAATAATACGTTTCAACTTCCGGAAGAAAAACAATTTGGCTTATTAATTAACGAACAAAATATTGACAAATTAAAAAAATTGCCTAAAAATTATTCGTATCAATTAATTGATCAGTTTGATATCAATTATTTTAAGAAAAAAAGAAAGCGCTTGATAAGAAAATATTATTTGATAACAAAAAACTCTAATTTAGATTAAAAATAACCATATTATGAACTTAAAATCATTTACAAGCACCGAAATACTAGGCTTTGCATTCTTAATAATACTATATGCATTAGGAATATATTTTGCCAATACTGATCCAATTTATTTCAGAAATACCTACGCTCGTGAAGATGGTTTTGTAGAATATGCGACTGCAGTTATGCTGTTTTGTATTAGTATTTTGTCGTTTTCAAGATTAGTGAAATTTTGGAACACCAAACCTGCTTTATGGAAATTAGGTGTTGCAGGAATGGCACTCATATTTCTGTTTGGTGCAGGTGAAGAAATTTCTTGGGGACAGCGAATTTTCGACATAGAATCTTCAGAATATTTTATTAAAAACAATGCACAACACGAAACAAACTTACACAATATGGTTGTAGGCGAGACTAAAATTAACAAATTGATTTTTAGTCAATTACTTACTTTAGTCTTAGTTATTTATCTTATTATTTTACCTATACTTTATCGCAAATACGATGCAATAAAAAATTTAGTTGATAAATTTGCAGTACCACTTCCTAGATGGAAATTTACAATCGCATTTTTGTTAGCAACTGCTCTTATAAATCTTATTCCTTCAGATAAAAAATGGGAAGTTTATGAATTGGCTTTTGGAGTTATTTTCTTGTTGATTTTCTTAAATCCGTTTAATAAATATATTTACGAAAAGAATTAAATTATACGCTAATCTTTTTAAAAAACAACAGCATTAATTTATACATTAGTAAACCAATAGTTGCACCAAAAAGAAAGCCAAAAAGCACGTCAGAAGGAAAGTGTACGCCAATATAAATACGACTATAGCCAACTAATAGAGCCCAAATAATCAAAAAAAACGAAAGCACTTTTAGGTGTTTTAATAATAACGATGCAAAAAACATAGCAACTGCCATAGAACTTGATGCATGTGCTGAAAAAAATGAAAATAAACCTCCGCAATTAGGTTTTACTAAACGGATTAAGTCTACTACTTGCTCATTATGACAAGGTCTTAAACGTTCGAAACCGTATTTAAAAGCATTAGAAGTTTGGTCAGAAATTGCTATAACCAAAGCGATAAACAATAATGAAATCAGCATTTTTTTTGTACCATAGTATTTATATACAAAAAATAATGCGAGTAAATAAATTGGGATAGATGTTACTGTTTTAGTCATAAACAGCCAAAATCCATCCCAATTTTGAGAACCTAAATTGTTTAGGCAAATTAATAATTCAATATCTTTTTCGATAAATTTATCTAGCATTATCTGTTTTTCGGAAAGATTTCTAGTCTAAAAATCAAATCAGATTTTGGAGGTATTCCTGATCTTGGTTGCTCTCCATATGCCAAATAGTACGGTACAAATAGTATTGCTTCGTCTCCGTATTTCATTTGCATCAAACCTTCTTTAAAACCTTGAATTAAACGCGCTTCCATACTATATTTACTCGGAAACGGTTCATATCCTTTCATTTTATCTCTTCTAGCATCATAAGTTCCATAAGTTTTAGCAACTTCTTTGTAATTAGTATCTAACAATGCTCCATCTGTAAAATGAACTTCATATTGAACTAAAATATCGCTTCCTTCATTTGGTTTTTCTCCTGTTCCATTTTTAGTAAAATAAATTTTTAATCCAGAAGTTAAGGTTTTGGCTTTGGGTTTGTACTCACTTATTTTAGAAAGATAATCGTTTTTCAATTTATCTGCTTTGATAAATTCTTTTTCAAAAGCATTTACAGCGTCAAAGTCACGAGCATTTTTACCAATGCGTACAATTTTTATTTTATTGATTTTGGTATTGGTTTTTATAAGACTATCTACCACATTTTGACCATTGATTACATGTCCAAAAACAGTATGCTTACCATTTAAGTGCTTTTGAGGTGAAAGTGTAATAAAAAACTGGCTTCCATTTGTTGCAGGACCAGAATTTGCCATAGCTAATACACCTTTTTCATTGAGGTTTAATAAGAGTTCACCATCTTTATCACGAGGAAATTCATCTTTAAACTTATATCCAGGATTTCCTGTTCCATTTCCTAATGGATCACCTCCTTGAATCATAAAATCATTAGAATTACCATTTGATTTGCTTATAACTCTGTGGAATTTTAATCCATCATAAAAAGGTTTTCCTTTCAGCGAATCTACAACTCGTGGATTTGTACCTTCTGCTAATGACACAAAGTTACCAACAGTTTGCGGTACTTTATCATACTCTAATTGTAGTAAAATATCGCCAACATTCGTTTGAATGTCAGCGTATATTCCTTCTGGTAAGTCTTTATATTTTTTATCTAATTTATGACAAGAAATAAGACTTACAAATACAACTAAACTTAAAAATATTATTTTTTTCATTGCTATTTTCAAGTTATACTTATTTTACTTCAAGTAATTCTACTTCAAAAATTAATGGCATAAATGGTTTAATACTACCTCCTCTTGGAGTTGCTCCATAAGCTAATTCTTGTGGTATAAAAAATTTGTATTTAGAACCAACTTTCATTAATTGAAGTCCTTCTGTCCAACCTTTAATCACTTGAGAAACACCAAATTCAGATGGTTTGCCTCTATCAACTGAACTATCAAATACCGTTCCGTCAATTAACGTACCATGATAGTGTACTTTAACTCTATCAGTTGCTTTAGGCGTTGCTCCTTTTCCTTCTTTTAATACGATATATTGTAAACCACTTGCTGTAGTTTTAACCCCTTTTTTAGTTTTGTTTGTTGCTAAAAAAGCTTCTCCTTCTTTTTTAATATCACCGTATTTTTCTTCTGCCAGTTTTGCTGCTTCTGCTTTTCTTTTTTCAGCATCTGCTTTTTGTTTTTTTGTAAAATAGTCTCTGATTATTTTTCCAACTTCTTTTTGGTTTAACAATAAATTAGTTGAATCAACACCATTTTGATAACCTTGTAAAAAAAGGTCTTTATCTACATCTTCAAAATTTTTCTTTAATTTATCAGACATATCTAAACCAATAGCATAGCTTACAGAGTCTATTTCTGTTTTTAATTCTTTTTTGGTTACTCCATTATTAGCACATGAAACGAATATCATTACTAAACTAACTACTGTTAAAAATTTAATTGTTTTCATTTTTATTAATTATTTTATTTAATTTAACTTTATATATTAATGGTTGATTTGTTCCTATTTTTTGATAATCTCCAGTATATCCAAATGCTTTGTATGATGGAAAAATAAATGTAATTTCTTCTCCTTCTTTCATTAGTTTTAAACCGTTTTGAAGTCCAATTTCAATAGCTTCTTTTTCAATTAACAAACTCCGTTTTCCAAGTTCTTCTTTTGAATAAAGTGTATTGTTTGCTAAATCAGACACTTCATATTCAAATAACACTTCATCTCCATAAACAGGTTTATGACTATCGTTGGTAACTTGTTTATTATATTTATACCAAAAACCGTCTGGCGATGTAAAATAAACACTTAACGAATCTTGCGCAATATAATAATTTATTGCTTTTTCTTGAATTTTATTTATTTTTCTATTTAACGTTATTGACTCTATCAAACTAGAACCAGAATGATAACTCACAGGTTTTCTAGGCGCTGGATTTAAGCAAGATATAAAAACTAAAAGCACAAAAAATATAATTATATTATTTTTCATCTGATTTTTCTAAATCTAATTTATAATTTGGCAATAAACTTAAAAAATAAGAAACCGTATCGTTAATTGATTTTTCTGAGCGTCCTCCTGCAGCGTTATCATGTCCTCCTCCATTAAAATGTGCTCTTGCAAATTTATTGACTGAAAAACTTCCTTTAGAACGTAAAGACATCTTAATTATTTTTTGCTCAACATCTTCAATAAATATTGCTGCAAAAATAACACCTTTGAGTGATAATGCATAATTCACAACACCTTCTGTATCTCCTTTTTGATAGTCAAACGCATTCAACTCTTCTTGAGATAAGGTAATATATGCCGTTCTATATTCTTGAACTACTTTTAAATTGCTCAATGCTTTACCTAATAATTGTAACTTTCCGTATGAATTTACATCATATACATTATTATGAATTTGCGCATTATTGGCTCCTTTATCTATCAAATCTGCTACAATACGATGTGTTGTACTCGTTGTTGATGGAAATCGAAAAGAACCTGTATCTGTCATAATTCCTGTATATAAACACGAAGCAATATCACTATCAATTTTATTTACAGCATCTAACAATTCAAAAAAATGATACATCATTTGACAAGTAGAGCAAATTGAAGTATCAGAATATACATATGGTGTAATTGACATATCTGGTTGCAGATGATGATCAATCATAATAAAAGTTGTTTTTAACTTTTCAACCGTTTTTTGCATATCATCTCCTATTCTATGCAAAGCATTAAAATCTAACAAAAATATTAAATCGGCATTTTCAAGTGCTTTTTTAGATTGTTTATTTTGCTTATCAAAGAGTCTAACCTTGTTTGATGAAGGCATCCATTTTAAAAAATTAGGATAATCATTAGGCGCAACTACAGTTACACGATGTGCTTTATTTAAAAAATGATAGAGTGCTAATGAAGAGCCAATAGCATCTCCATCAGGATTTCTATGAGGTATTATTACTATATTTTGCGGTGTTGATAGTAACTTTTTTATATCTTTAATCTGTTCTTTTGTCATGTGCTGCGAATATACAATGAATATTTACGATATTTGATTGAAGTAATCTAATTTTTTTTAACAATTATAGCAAATCATTTATAAAAAGCAGTACATTTGCAATCGATTTAAAAAAAAAATATAATGGCAACAAACAGAACATTTACAATGCTTAAACCTGATTCACTTGAAAAAGGATATACAGGTGCAATATTAGAAAAAATTAACTCTGCTGGATTTAGAATCGTAGCAATGAAAATGACGCAAATGACAACTGCTGACGCAAAAGACTTTTATGCAGTACACAAAGAGCGTCCATTTTTTGGAGAATTGGTAGAATATATGACAAGAGGACCAATCGTTGCTGCAATTTTAGAAAAAGAGAATGCTGTTGAAGATTTTAGAGCATTAATAGGCGCTACAAATCCTGATGATGCTGCAGAAGGAACAATACGTAAGTTGTATGCTGCTTCAATGGGAGAAAATGCTGTTCACGGAAGTGATAGCGATGAAAATGCACAAATTGAAAGTAATTTCCACTTTTCAGGAAGAGAGCAATTTTAAGAAATTGAATAACACGTTTTACAAACCGTTTCGTTTTGAAACGGTTTTTTTAAATTTATGAATTACACCTCAAACTACGCAAATAATGGATCAAGTACAAAACTTGTGGAGTTTTTGTCTTTAGGCGAATAATTTTTGCAACCTAAACATAAAGAAATCCACTTTTCTTACTCCTTTTAATTGAGTTCTAAAACCAATCCCGTCCTAAATAAATTTCAGGTAGTATCAAAAGTCTTGATTTCACTACATTTCGTCTAACAAAATCATCAAAAATCAAAAAG
>CAMZLV010000150.1 GCA_947311835.1 uncultured Lutibacter sp.
ATTGTGCAATAGGTAATAAATCAATTGTGGACATCTGTTTTTTTAACATCAAATATCAAACTATTTTTTTAAAACTCCACAAGTTTTGAGACTGTTCCCTTTTTGTACTCAAACAACCTGACCAAGTTGTACCATCAAAATATTGAAAGCAATTTGTAGTTGTATTATAAATAAACAATCCTTGTGCAGGAGTTGTTATAGCATCTCTTTGAGCAGTTGTAAGCCGTGGAGGTAGAAATCCTGCAGAATTGGTATTTAATTCTAAAATTGATGATGCGTCAGGGCTTGTTGTACCAATTCCTACTTGTGAAAACATTGAATTGGAAAGTACCACCAAAATGATTAGTATTCTTTTCATAAAAAAATTCTTTAGAGTTGTGTAGAAACAAATATACCGTTTTTATCAATTACATAGTAATTATTAACATAATTTAATGTCTCTACGCCTTTTAGGCTAAGTTAATCAACTTTATCTTCTAACAAATCTCTTTTTTTTATACGTCTTTTTTTGTTTATTCTGTGTTGGCTTATCTGTTGGCTCAAAGCCTTCAATAACCTCACTTGACAACTTTTCTCCTAATAGTTTCTCTATTCCTTTAACGTAGTCAACTTCATCAACATCAACTAACGAAATGGCTACTCCACTTGCTCCTGCTCTACCTGTTCTACCAATCCTATGTACATAATCTTCAGGAATATTGGGTAATTCAAAGTTAATAACATGCGGTAATAGTGGTATATCTAATCCGCGTGCTGCAATATCAGTAGCAACTAAAACTCGTATTTTACCACTTTTGAAATTTGCTAATGCTTTTGTTCTTGCTCCTTGGCTTTTATTCCCGTGAATTGCCGCTGAAGAAATTCCTGCTTTCACTAACTTATCACTCAACCTATTTGCACGATGTTTGGTACGTGTAAAAATCAAAACTTGTTTCCAGTTTCCATCAGCAATTAATTTAATGGTAACTTCTACTTTATTGCCTTTGTCAACTCTATAGGTTTTTTGATTTACTTTTACGGCAGTTGTGTTTTCAGGTTCGGCTTCAACTAAAACTGGACGATATAAAATGCCTTGCGCTAGTTTTTTTATTTCTTTTGAAAACGTAGCCGAAAACAATAAATTTTGTCTTCTTGTAGGCATTAAAGAGATCACCTTTTTAATATCTCTTAAAAAGCCCATATCTAACATTCTATCTGCTTCGTCTAATACTAATACCTCAATACGTTTTAAAGATAACGCTCCTTGATTTTCTAAATCTAGTAATCTTCCAGGTGTAGCTACTAATACATCTATTCCTCCTCTAATTGTTCGTATTTGAGGTTTTGCATTCACTCCTCCAAAAATAACGGCTGAACGTATATCTAAAAACTGACTATATTCTACAACGTTTTTATGTACTTGTGCTGCTAATTCTCTTGTTGGCGTAAGTATTAATGCTCTTATTGGTCTGTGTCTTTGTTTGCGAGTTCTGTCTAAAGTTTGCAATAACGGCAATGTAAAACCTGCTGTTTTACCTGTTCCTGTTTGTGCTGAAGCCAATACGTCTTTCCCTTCTAAAATAATCGGAATTGTTTTTTCTTGAATAGGTGATGGTGTTGTATAGCCTTGTTTTTCAACTGCTTTTAATAATTCTGGAATTAATCCTAAGGATTTAAATGTCATATAAATATTTAATATTTGGTGCAAAAGTACGGTTTATTTTCTCGACCAATGTTATTGGTGATTTTTTCACAATATAAAATATGAAAAAAGCATTGAATTTGAATATTAAACCTTCATATCAAAGATAAATATTAGAGGAATATATTGATTTTAAACAAAAGATAAATTAAGTGAATTTAGAATTAAAGACACTAAGGATGAATACATTGAAGTACGTACAATTAAATTTACAACACCAAAAAAAAACCGTTGATAAAATTGGTGATGTTGTTGAGTTAATTTTTGATAAATATACTTTTGACACTATCCTAAAAATTTATGAATTTTTAGGATAGTGTCATTAGTTATTACTACTCTTGAATAACTTCAGGATTTTTAATTACAAATTCTGTACGTCTATTGAGTTGATATTCTGCTTCTGTACAGTCAGAACCATTTGTACAATCATTAACTGGTTGTATTTCTCCATAGCCTTTGGCTGATATTCTACTCCATTCAATACCTCCTACTTTAATTATATAATTAACTGTTGATTCTGCTCTTCTTGCTGATAACTTTATATTATATGCATCTGGACCACGACTATCGGTATGCGAACCTCCTTCTACTATCAGTTTAGGGTATTTTTTCATCACATTAATAACTTTTCGTAATTCCTCTTCTGCATCTGGTCTTATATTTGATTTGTCATAATCAAAATAAATTGGATTGATTTTGATTAAAACTTTATCACCAACTGTTACAAAATCTTCTGTGTCATTTAAATTAAGTACAATGTTTACATCTTTATCATTGTTTGTGTTAAATGCTTTTTCATCAGGAGAAAAATCAGTTTTTTCACCTACTACTTTATAATCTGCATCACAATCTACATCAAAAGAAAATTTAGCATCATTCCCTACTTTTATACGCTCTATCTTTTCTCCTTTTTGATATAATGTTACTATTGATTTTGGTAAAAGGGCTCCTGAGTTTTTATCACGTACTACTCCATTAACTATTTGAGTACAGCCTTTACTGTCTTTAAATATAGGTTCTAATTGTTTAAAAGAATAAATATCATCATCTCCTTTTCCTCCTTCTCTGTTTGAAGAAAAATATCCAACTGAATTACCACTTTTAAAGGTTATCGCAAAATCATCTTTTGCACTATTTAACGGAATTCCAAGATTAATAGGTGTTGCAGATTTATCTTCTAAATTTATTGCATATAAATCTAAATCTCCATATGAAAATCGTTGTCCATCTGAAGAAAAATACAATATATTATCTTCTGAAATAAATGGAAACATCTCTTTTTTTGGACTATTTACTTTTGAACCTAAATTTACAGGATCTCCATAGGTGCCGTCTTCATTTATAGCTACTTCATAAATATCTGTCATACCATAACCTCCAGGCATATCTGATGTGAAATACAGTTTGTCTTCGTTTTTATTAAGTGATGGATGTCCTGTTTGGTAATCATCACTATTAAATGGCATTGGAGTTATATCACTCCAATCTCCATTTTCTGAAATCGTTGCTTTATAGAGTTGAATTAATTGCCAACCTTCATCTTTTCCTCTTTTTGCTTTAACGCGTTTTTTACCATCTATAGAATTGTCTCTACTAAAATAAACGGTTTTTCCATCTTGAGTTATAACTGCATTCGACTCATGATACCGTGTGTTAATTATATTTGAAAACAATTGACTATCTACTATTTGAGCATCGCTTGTAATTGTTCCTTTATAAAGTTCTAAATAAGGTTGCTTGTTTTTAAACCATTTCTTCTTTTTTATCGTTCTAAATAACTGTTTTGTAGACGCATAAACTGCTGTCGTGTCATTTAAATAAGTAACTCCAAAGTCAGAGAATTCTGTGTTTACATCTAGGTTTTTAATCTCGTAATTGTCGTCTTGAGAATATGTTAAACTCCAACAAAAAAGCAGGGTGATTAAAGTAATTTTTTTCATTTTAAAATATTTTTTTATTAAAAGTATCGTGGACTTTTGATTTTTTTAGTATTGAAATCAATTAGCAACATTATTTCATGTGATCCTGAATTGAATTGTGCCAAATTGGATGTTGTATAATCGTAGGCATATCCTATGCGCATATCCTCTGAAACTCTTACTCCTATAATAGCACTAATTGAGTCGTCTAGTCTGTAACTAAGCCCTATCTCAAATGAATCTCTGATAAATGCATTTGCTGATAAATCTATAGAAACTGGTGCGCCAATTGCTGCTTTTACCATCGCTGATGGTTTAAGTTTAACATCTTCTGCAATATCAAATACATATCCTGTTGTGAAAAAATAATGCATCTTTTCTGAGGCATAACTCGTACTTGTATTGTCTAAATGTTTTGTTTCTAAAAAATTAGGTACTGATAATCCTGCATAAAATTTTTGGGTATAATAAAATAATCCTGCTCCAAAATTTGGTGCTGCTAAATTTACTGGTTCGTTTAAAACAGCATCTCCTCCTGTTAATCCTTCTAAACTTTTTACGTTTAAAAAAGAATATCCTGCCTTAATTCCTAATGCTAATTTACCTTCATCTGAGGTGTGTAACGTATAAGAAAAATCTGCATAAAGGTTATCTTCTTTTGCTGGCCCTATTTCATCATGTATAACCGAAAAACCTAATCCTACTGATCTACCAACTGGCGAATGCATCGCTAAAGTAAGTGTTTGTGGTGCGCCATCAACACCAACCCATTGTGAACGCCCTAACATTCCTAAACTAAAAACACCTCGTGATCCTGCATAGGCTGGATTCAAGACATTTTGATTGTACATATACTGTGTATATTGTGCATTTTGTTGCCCTAAAACTGTGTTTAAGGACAGCATAATCATAATTCCTAAAAGTAATTTAATTTTTTTCATAATATGTGTTTAACTGTATTATTGTAGCGTTTGCTTTTAAGCAAACGCTACAAAGTAAAAAGTTTATTATTGTCTTAAATATATCCAACCTAATTGAGGTTCTTTACCATCTTTATTAAAGTATATAGCATAGTAATATGTTCCTGTTGGTAATATTTCATTGTTATTAACAGTCATTCTACCTGTTGAATATCCATCCCACCATTCTGGTGTTGTGGTTGGGTCTCCATTATGCGTGTATTTGTACACTACATTACCCCATCTATTTACTATCTCCATAGAGAAGTTTGGATATAAAACTTGTAAGTTCTCAATTTCAAATACATCATTATTACCATCTCCATTTGGTGAGAAACCTTCTGATATGGTTAACGTCACTACTGGATTTACAACTGCTGCTGAATAATCATCTTCTAATTCATTTTGATTATTTGATGTAGAATCTAAATCAAATTCATTTACTGCCGTTAATTCTGCAATATTAACCCAATCTCCATATGACAGTACTTCTACTATTACAGTTAAAGTCTCTACCGAACCACTTGCTAAATCTCCAACTGTCCAATCTCCTGATGTTTCATCATAAGAACCTGTTGTTGTTGAAGTGCTAACAAAAGTATATCCTGAAGGTAATAAATCTGTTACTACAACTCCTGTAGCATTACTTGGCCCATCGTTTTGAACGGTTATTGTAAATGTTACTTCTTCTCCAGAGATTGGCGTGAAATTATCTACTGTTTTATTAACCGAGATATCTACTACTGCTGTAGGAATAACGGTATCTATCGTTGCCATATCGTCCTCTAATGGATCGCCATTTCCTGGTGTTGAGTCTGAATCCGATTGATCTACTGCCATTATCTCTGCTGTATTCGTGTAATCTCCACTTGCATTAACTATTGCTGTAATTGTTAACGTTTGTGATGTGCCTACTGGAATATTATCCAATCCTGTCCAATTTCCTGTTACATAGTCATAAATACCTGATGATACACTATGACTTACATAGGTGTATCCTGAGGCTAATAACTCCAACACTTCAACATTTGTTGCCTCTTGTCCTGTTACGTTGGTAACTTGAATATCAAAAGTGATAAGATCTCCAATTAGTGGCGTATTGTTTCCATCAGAAATCATTTTTGAAATTTCTAAATCTGAAACTTGTAATACTGGTGTAACAATTGCATTATCCATATCATCTTCTGTTAATACACCATTGCCATGTACTGAATCTACATCAAGTTGATTCGCATCCATAACTTCTGCAACATTAACATAGTTTCCTGACGGTAATATTAAAGCCGATATCGTTAATGTTTGTGATGTACCTAATGGCATATCGTCTAATGTGTCCCAAACTCCTGTTGTTGGTACATAAGCACCTGATGATACACTATGACTTACATATTGATATCCTGTTGGTAATAAATCTTGAACTACTACGCCTGTTGCAGGACTTGGTCCATTATTGGTTACAATAATTTCAAAAGTGATTACGTTCCCTATTATTGGACTATAATTACCTCCTGATACTGTTTTGATTAATGATATATCATTCGAAGGATTCAAAGTCTGAACGGTTGGGTCATTTGTTGAATCTCCATCTGTTGTACCATCTCCATTTGGTGTTTCTACAGTGTCATCTCCAGCATCTGAAGTATCACTAATTGAATTACCATTTGGATCTTGTCCTTCTGCTGTTGCTGAATTCTCAACAAATCCTGCTAAAATATCAGAAGTTGTTATTGTGTACATTCCACTATAAGTTGTACTATCAATTGCTCCTGCAACTAAATCTATTGGACCGCCTGTTAAAACGCCTCCTAATAATGGGTCGTTTACTGTAATTCCTGTAATGGTTACATTACCCGTATTTTCTATAGTAAATGCATAATTAATAATATCTCCTGCATCTGTAAATCCATTTCCATTAGTATCTGTTACTGAACTAATCGTTTTCGTTACTGACAACACTCCTTGACTTAAATCTGTTACCGTTGGTCCATCTGGTTCGCCATCGCCATCTGTGTCTGTTGTGTCTGTATCCGTTGGATCATCACTTATGTCTGTTACTGGATTACCATCTGGATCAGTTCCTGTTGCTGTTGCACTGTTACTGAAACTTCCTGCATCTATGTCTGATTGGGTGATAATGTGAACGCCTGTAAAGGTCGTTGTGTCATTATTCCCTACTGATAAGGTGCCGATTGGTCCGCCTGTAATCGTTGCGTTTGGATCGCTTATCATTACATTGGTCAAATCTACATTTCCTGTATTGGTCACTGTAAATACATAGGTAATCTCATCACCTACATTTACAACGCCATTACCATCCGTATCTACATAAGTACTTGACTTCTCTAACTCCATTCTTGGGTTGGTTAAGTCTACATTTCCTGTATCAGTCACTGTAAATGCATACGTAATCTGATCGCCTACATTAATAACACCATTACCATCCGTATCTACATAGGTACTTGACTTCTCTAACTCCATTCTTGGGTTGGTTAAGTCTGTTACCGTTGGATCGTCTGGTTCACCATCGCCATCTGGATCGGTATCGGTTGCGTTATTTGGATCATCTGATGTGTCTGTTACTGTTACAGAATTACCATTCATGTCTGTTCCATCTCCACTTGCCGTAGCAA
>CAMZLV010000151.1 GCA_947311835.1 uncultured Lutibacter sp.
AAAACTAACAGATAATAATCACCAGTAATTACTAAAATTAATGAAAGCACACTATTGATTGCATGGGTAAATAAGAACACAAGAACCCCAAAAATTATATATAAATTGTATTTTTTAGACTAAAAATATAATCCTAAAAATTTTAAATGAAGCAGTCTGAAAAGCCTTTATTTTGTCATTTTGAGCGCAGTCAAAACCCTCAACTATTTGACAATCTATTATTTGTTGTTTTTAAAGATTCTTCATTTTATTCAGAATGACATTTTCAGACAACCTCATTTTGTTACAACAAATACTTTACCTAAAATTCTTATACATAAGAAATTTATGTATATATTTGTGATATGGGAAATCAAAAATTATATAAAGGCTCTTTACAAACTATTATTTTAAAGTTATTAGAACAAAATGATAAAATGTATGGTTATGAAATTACACAAAAAGTAAAAGAAATAACAAAAGGAGAATTAAAAATTACTGAAGGCGCTTTGTATCCTGCACTGCACAAATTAGAAGCCGAAGGGACGTTAGAGGTTGAGGTTGTAAATATTGGTAACCGTTTGCGTAAGTATTATAAACTCACCGAACAAGGTACTAAAGAAACGGTGAACAGATTGGCAGAAATGCAAGAGTTTTTAAAAACGATGCAGCATATTGTAAACCCTAAATTTAGTTTGGAGTAATGGAATTAACCAAACAGCAAATACAGTTTATAGACAATTACCTTATAGAACAAGGCGTAAAATATTGGGATGTAAGAATAGAATTGCTAGATCATGTAGCCTCAAAACTCGAAGAAAATGAAAATATTGAGTTAAACAGAACTTTTTTAATAACAACTTTTGGTACTAAAACATCACTAAACAACGTTATTGAAGAAAAAACGACAACATTAAAAAAATTATATAAAAAACAGCGTTTTAAAGAATTTATAGCCATATTAAAAAACCCTTTAGAATTAATTATTTTATTGTCGTTTGCATACCTTTATTACTTTGTATTTAAAACACAACCAAAAATATTTATCACAAGCACTCTTATACTTTTTTACGCTCCTTTTTTGATAAGCATATGTTTATTAATGTATAATTTATTTAAAAAAAATCAATCAATCCGAATAGAGGTAGCGTTAAAATTTTCAACATTTATGTATGTGATTTTAAATCCATTAATTATGAATTTAAATGAAATATCCTATGCTAGAAAAACATTCGTTTTAATAGGACTAATACTTTGTTCGTTCTATGCTTACACAGCATTTAAGTTGTATTTTAAAACGTACAGAAAACAAGCGAAGATTCATAAAAAATTGCAACAACTATGAAACTAACTAACCAACAAATACAACAGTTATACACTTTTACACGTCAACATTATGTTGAGTATTTTGATGTGCAAACAGAGTTAGTTGATCATTTAGCTAACGATATTGAAATTATTTGGAAAACACAACCAAAACTCACCTTTGAACAAGCAAGAGATAAAGCGTTCAAAAAATTTGGTGTTTTTGGGTTTATGGGTATTTTAGAAGAGCGTCAAAAAGCATTAAGTAAAAAATATTGGAAACTTGTTAAAGGTATTTTTATTGATTTTTTTAAAATTCCACAAATTTTTGCCACACTTACGCTTTGTGTAGCAATTTACTTACTATTTAACTTTTTTAAAGACGCATATGTACTTCTTGGATTTGGCGTATTGGCTTTGGTAATATTAACTTATAAAGCTGTAAAAACTAAAAAATTACTTAAAAAAAAGTATAGAGAAACCAAAAAAAAGTGGCTATTTGAAGATATGATTTTAAACTTTGGTAACTCTTTAAATGGCGTTAGTATTTTTATTCAATTTGGGATTGTTTCAAAGCATGAATTTACCAGTTTCGCCTTACTTGCTTCATTACTTGTTACAATTATCATACTATTAGTTTATATCACAGCATTTGTATTACCTTCAAAAGTTGAGGAACTATTAAAAAATCAATATCCTGAATATAAATATGTAACAAATGTGTAACTTTACCTACTAATTTATTACAAATCAATTACTAGTCAATATGATTAAACACTTTATTAACCTTGAATGGAAACAGTTTTTTAGATCACCACAATGGCAAAAAAGTATTGCTATAAAAATTTTAATGGGATTTTTTGCGCTCTATTTTATAGTTGTTTTTCTATCTTTAGGAGTAGGAATTTATTATATCATAAAAAAACAAATGCCAAATGCTGATCCGTTGCAAGTAGTAACTGATTTTCTGTTTTATTGGATGTTAGGAGATTTAATGATGCGATTTTTTCTTCAAAAATTACCAGTAATGACTGTAAAACCATTATTATCATTACCTATAAAACGAAGTCAAATAGTGCATTATGTATTACGTAAATCGGCACTATCCTTTTTTAGTTTCTTACCGTTATTTGCTTTTATTCCTTTTAGTTTGGTGCTAATTAAAGAAGGGTATGATTTAAAAACTGTATTGACTTGGTTTTTTACCATGATTAGTATAGTGTTGATTTTAAACTATTTAAATTTTATTATTGAAAGTTTTTCATCAAAAACGAGTTTGTCATTTTTACCAATGTTAGTTATTGCAGGTTCATTATTTGCACTTAATTACTTTAACATTGTTTCATTTTCTTCTTTAATTTCAAGTGGAATAATGGCAATTGTTAACAATCCTATTTTAATTGCAGTTCCTTTATTACTATTAATTGGCTTGTATTTGTATAATTTTAAGCTTTTAGAAAGCAATTTATATATTGATGGTTCCGTACAAACTAAAATAAAAGAAGTCAATACTTCCGATTTATCTTGGACCAACCGTTTTGGAGATATTGCACCTTTTATGCAGTTAGATTTAAAATTATTATGGCGTAATAAACGCTCAAAATCTACCTTACCAATGTTAGCAATAGGACTTTTGTATGGTTTGTTTTTTTATCCAAATCCAGCATATCAAGGCAAAGTATGGATGTATGCATTTGTAGGTGTTTTTTCTACAGGAATTTTCTTGATAAATTTTGGTCAATTTATTCCTGCTTGGGACAGTAGTTATTACAAAATGCTGATGAGTCAAAATTTTAAATACGAAAAGTACTTAAAATCAAAATTCACTCTTATGACACTAAGTGTTATTATCCTTTTTGTATTAGGAATCCCTTATGTTTACTTCGGATGGAAGGTTTTAGCAGCACATTTTGCAGCAGCAATTTATAATATTGGTGTCAATTCGCATGTCATTATGTATGGAGGTTCATTCAATCGAAAAAAAATAAATTTAGACGAAAAAGCAGCCTTTAATTATCAAGGTACAGGAGCCGTGCAATGGTTAATAGGAATACCTTTGATGATAATACCAATGGCGCTATTTGCGCTTATAAATTGGCTTGTTAATTTTGAAATGGCTATTGCTACACTTACTATTATAGGATTAATAGGAATTGTATTTCATCAAAAATTAATGACAGCAATTACCAATAAATATTTATCAGTAAAATATAAAATGATTGAAGCGTTTAATCAAGAAAATTAATAAAATTTAAGCAATGATACAAGTAACAGATCTTACTAAAAATTACAACGAAACAACCGTTTTAAACATCCCTAACTTAGAAATAAAACAAGGACAAAGTCTTGGTTTAGTCGGAAATAATGGTGCAGGAAAAACAACTTTTTTTAATTTATTGTTAGATTTAATTGAGCCTACAACAGGAAAAATCACAACCAATACGATTCAAGTTGATAAAAGTGAAGAATGGAAGCAATTTACAAGTTCTTTTATTGATGAAAGTTTTTTAATTGGCTACTTAACACCAATTGAATATTTTTATTTTATTGGTGAATTACGCGGACAAAATAAATCTGATATTGACACGTTTTTACTGCAATTTACAGAGATATTTAATGATGAAATTCTTGGTAAAAAGAAATATTTAAGAGATTTATCAAAAGGAAATCAGAAAAAAGCAGGAATAGTTGCAGCATTAATAGGTAATCCAGAAGTAATTATTTTAGACGAGCCATTTGCCAATTTAGATCCTACTACTCAAATTCGACTCAAAAAAATGCTAAAAGAATTGGTTGATAATAAAGACGTAACCGTTTTAATTTCAAGTCACGATTTAGGGCATGTAACTGAAGTTTGTGAACGAATAGTTGTGTTAGACAAAGGAAATGTTATAAAAGACATTCAAACATCAGAAGCAACATTAAAAGAATTAGAAACGCATTTTGCTTTGTAAAAAAAGCAGATGATTTGTCATTCTGAGCGCAGTCGAAGAATCTATTTTTAGTATACGATTCTTCACTTCGTTCAGAATGACAAGTACTAATTAGCATTTTAATAAAAACCAAAACCGTCAGTTCGAGTGATTTCCGACCAAAGGAGGAAATTGTATCGAGAACGGTTTAAATAAAACACTTCTAGATATTTTTTAATTCGTTCCTCATAAAAACTACTCGATGTGATGAGTGACTAACTTTAATTTTTAATTCCGACCCTTATTGTGTTTTTTCTTGTAAAAACCAGTTTAAAAACAACATATTATGAATAAATTTGTATTTTTACATTCCTTTAGCAATAATGTTGAAAGAAATTAGTTAAAAATTAAAACAAATTATCGTAAGTTGAAAAAGAAACTTCATAAATACTCATTCTTAATTATACTCTTGTTTGCAATTGGTTGTTCAACAAAAAAAGACGCTTTTTTAAACAGAAGTTTTCATGCTGTAAACACCAAGTTTAACATCCTTTATAATGGAAATATTGCTTTTGAAAAAGGAGTGAAAGAACTGAACGACAAGTATAAAGATGATTATTGGAAACGCTTACCTATAGAACCCTTAAAGGTTGAAGAATTAGCACTTCCAGGAATGACTCAAGATAAAGATAAATCGAACGCATCATTTGAAAAAGCCGAAGAAAAAGCAGTAAAAGCCGTACAAAAACACGGTATGCATATAAAAGGAAGAGAGCGCAACCAACAAATAGATAATGCGTATTTATTATTAGGCAAATCACGTTATTATTCGCAGCGTTTTGTACCAGCTATTGAAGCGTTTAATTATGTTTTAAATAATTATCCAAATGCTGATTTGATTAATGACACCAAAATTTGGCAAGCAAAAACACAATTACGACTTAAAAACGAAGATCAAGCGTTAGATATGCTCTCAACATTGCTCAAAAAAGAAGAAATGCTTGATGATGAAATTAAAGAGAAAGCACATACTGCAATTGCAATGGTTTATACCGAAATGGATAGTATAGACCAAACAATACATCATTTAAAACAGGCAGTACTCACTAATAATTACAAAGAACAAAAAGCACGAAATTTATTTATTTTAGGGCAAATTTATGTTGAAAAAAATCAAATAGACTCATCGCATTTAGCATTTGATAAAATTATTAAAATGAAACGGATTCCGTATAAATACAAAATCCATTCACAAATAGAAAAAGCAAAAAACATCTCATCAAATACCGATACTATTGCACTTATTGAAACTTTAAAAAAGTTGATAAAAGACAGAGATAATCGTCCATATTTAGATGCGCTACATTATCAATTGGCAAATGTATATCAAAAATTAGGACAATTAGATATTGCAGAAATAGAATATAATAAATCAGCACATGCAAAACATGCAAAAAAATTTCAACAAGGTCTTTCATACGAAGCCTTAGGAAACATTTATTTTGACAAAGCCAATTTTGTAGATGCAGGCGCTTATTATGATAGTGTGTTAAATATATCAAAAGCATCAAAAACAAAGCGAATTCGTAGACTTAGAAGAAAAAGAGAAAACTTAGAAGAGGTAATTTCTTTTGAAGGAATAAGACACGCAACAGATAGTATATTGAACGTTGTTGCTATGAGTAAAGAGGATCAAAAACGGTATTTTCAAACATATATAGATAAATTAAAAGCAACAGAAGAAAAGGCTAAAGAGCAATCATTAAATAGTGGTTTTGGTTCGTTTGACGATACAGCAAATCTAGTTACAGGAAATGGAAAATGGTATTTTTATAATACACAAGCAATGGGATTTGGATTTCAAAAATTTAAACAAGTTTGGGGAAATAGACCATTAGAAGACAATTGGAGATTGTCAGATAAAACAATAATTGAAACAAATCCATTAGCACAACAATCAGAACAAGTAGCAGCAGAAGAGACTTCTAA
>CAMZLV010000152.1 GCA_947311835.1 uncultured Lutibacter sp.
AATATTTTTTAAAAATTCAGCCCTTAAAACGCCCCAATTTGTTTCATTATTGATTTCTGAAGCAAGGTAATTAGTTTTTACTAATAATTCTTTATCTTGATGTGAATTGAGATAATTAAAAATAGAATCTTTGATTCCTACAATTTCTTGCGGAATAGTTACATTGCTGTTTTTAGAATTGATAATAAATCCTTTCGAAAAATTATAAATTGATTTTCCGTTAAAATCAGTAATTGAATAAGAAGTTTTTACTGATTCATTAGTGTCTGTTGTTAGTTTAGTCTTTTTCTCTTTTGTAGTGTTTACAGTATTGTGAGAGGTAGCACATTCGCCACAAAATTTATTGCTTTGAGTTTGATGAAACCACAATGCAAACACTGCCCATAAAAGAAAAATGAGTAAAGCCAAGATGAATTTTCTCATAAGTTTTATATAATTTAGTTCCGTTTGAGGCTACAAATTAATAAAACTGACGGTAACTTGCAAATAATAAGCTTATTAACTTTTATTATTATTTTGATGCTTGTACCAATTCTATTTTTTTTACATTGGCTTTTGTTGTTAAAAAACCATAGTTAATTGTTGCAATATTTTTTTCAATGTTAACAATAGTACCTGTTGAAGTTGCATCAATTAAGCGAACTTTATCGTTTATTTTGTACTGATAATCAGCCTTTTGCTTGGCTATTTTTTGAGCAATTTCTTTTTTTACTTTTCTTACTTTTTCAACCTTTACGAGTATTTCTTTTTCAATTTTTTCAAACTTTTCTTGCTTCTTTTTGGCAACAACTTTTATTTTTTTCTTTTCTGCTTTCGTTTTCTTTTTTGGCGGATTTTTCTTTAAATATTTTGTTCTTTCAATCGTTGCCCATTTTGTAAATTCAGCTATTAATTCTTTTTTATTATTGGTTTGAAAATATTTATTGGCAATTTCATTTATTTTTCGTCCAGTTACCAACATACGTTGATTTGTGTCATACAATTCTTGAAACAGTTCTAATTTTTTTTGAATTTTATCTTGTTTTTCTGATAAATTTTCAGAATGAACCTTTGCTAGATCTTTCTCTTTTTCAAGTGTTTGTGATGTTTTGAAAAGTTTGTTTCGTTCTTTTTGAAGTTTAGAAATTGTTTTATCTAATCTAATTTTTTCTCCTTCTACTTTTTTCTTTGCTCTGTTTATTAAACTATAAGGAATTCCATTTTTTTGGGCAACTTCAAAAGTAAATGAACTTCCTGCTTGACCTATAAATAATTTAAATAGAGGTTCTAAACTACGCTCATCAAATTGCATATTTGCATTGACTACATTGTCTAATTCATCGGCTAAAACTTTGAGGTTAGCATAATGAGTTGTAATTATTCCAAATGCTTTTTTTGCATAAAATTCTTCCAAAAAAATTTCTGCCAATGCGCCACCGAGTTCAGGGTCAGAACCTGTACCAAACTCATCAATTAAAAACAACGTTTTATCATTACATTTCTTTAAGAATTGACGCATATTTTTCAAACGATAACTATAAGTACTTAATTGATTTTCAATAGATTGATTATCTCCAATATCTGTCAAAATTCGTTCAAAAAGGGTAGTGCTACTCTTTTCATTTACAGGAATTAAAATACCACTTTGCAACATTATTTGTAATAAACCTACGGTTTTTAAAGTAATACTTTTTCCTCCAGCATTTGGACCAGAAATAACAATAATTTGTTGTTGCTCATTGAGTTCAAGAGTTTGCGGAATGGTTTTGAGTTTGTTTTCCTTGTTTTTTTCTAATAAAATAGGATGATAAGCATCTTTAAAATAGACTTTCTTGTTTGATAAAATTTTAGGTAAAACGGCATCGATATGATGCGCATACTTTGCTTTTGCACCAACTAAATCTAAGTCAGTTAAATAATGTTGATACTGAACTAATAACGGTTTGAAAATGCGTAATTCATCTGTCAAGGCTTTTAAAATTACGATTATCTCTTGTTTTTCTTCAAATAATAAATTTTCTAATTCTCGTGTATATTGCAACGTAGTTTGTGGTGCAATAAAGGTAATACTTCCTGTTTTTGAAGTGCCTAATAATGCACCTTTTATTTTTCTTCTATGCATTGATGTTACCGCCAAAACACGTTGATTATCAACAATAGATTCTCGTATATCGTCTAAATATCCTGCACTGTGAAACTTACTTAATGCTCTGTTAAAACTCTCATTAATTTGACTTCGAGTATGCGTAATTTCTTTGCGAATTAGTTTAAGAGTAGGCGAGGCTTTATCATCTACTTCACCAAAAGAAGTAATTATTTTTTTAATACTATCAATATGCTGTGTTGTGAATTCTACATCTTGAGAATGCTTAAATAAAACAGGATAAATTTCTTTAAATTTTTTAAAAAATTTAAGTTGTTCATTTACAGTTTCTGATACATTTAAAATTTTTAAAAAACCAGTAGGAGCAAGGTAACTATTTTCTATATCTAATAAACTTATTTCCTTTGAAATAGCATCAAAATGATGATTTGGAATACGATTATCATTGGCAAATGAAGTCAAATATTCATCTACTTTTTTAAGTTCAAAAAAAAGCAATTCTTTTTTTTGAAATGGAGTTATAACTTGTGCTGCTTTTCGTCCTAAATCAGAGATGCAAAAAGCAGCAATACGTTGTAAAATAGTATCGAATTCTAAATCGTTTAATGTTTTTTTTGATATAGTTATTGTCAAAATTGTATCTTTGAAATCGGATGTAAAAGTAACTAGAATATTTGTTATTTTTTATATAAAAGTTACTAGTTCCAAAATCTAATGAATATGAAATTATAAATCAATAAATAAACGTGTAAATGAACCTGAAAATAGCCGAAAGTTGGATGCCGATTTTAGAAGAAGAGTTTCGTAAACCTTATTTTAAAGAATTGAATGATTTTGTAACAACAGAGTATGCTAAACACCAATGTTTTCCTGAAAAAGATAAAATTTTAGCTGCTTTTGATTTTTGTTCTTTTGATGCATTAAAAGTTGTTATCATTGGTCAAGACCCTTATCATGATATTGATCAGGCTAATGGATTGTGTTTTTCTGTAAATGATGGTGTGAAACATCCTCCATCTCTCAAAAATATATTCAAAGAATTAGAAACAGATATTGGAAATCCAATTCCTGAAAGTGGTAATTTGGAGCATTGGGCAAAACAAGGTGTATTATTACTCAATGCTACGCTAACTGTGAGAGCGCACAACGCTGGAAGTCATCAAAAAAAAGGTTGGGAACAATTTACAGACGCAGTAATACAGCATATTTCTGATAAAAAAGAAAATGTTGTTTTCCTACTTTGGGGAGGATACGCCAAGAAAAAAGGAAGGAAAATTGATGTCAAAAAACACTTTGTTCTCACTTCAGGACATCCTTCTCCGTTGAGTGCTAATCGTGGTTACTGGTTTGGAAACAAGCATTTTAGTAAAGTTAATGCTTTTTTTAGTGAAACTGGTTTTAAAAAAATAGATTGGTAAATTGTTGTTTAGATTATGGGAAGAGGAGTAAATAGATAACTGATTTTTTTTAACTATTTTAGCACTATGAAATTAACCATTAAAATACTTGTTTTCATTTTAAGTTTAAATACTTTTTCGCAATTGCCAAAAGGATTTGCATATGTGTGCGATGAAATACCAACCATAAAAATGGAGTTACGTTATTTTACTTCCAATAATTTTGTTGGTACTAAAGTAGATGGATATAAAGCAAATGTGTTGATTTTAACTTCTGATGCAACGGTAGCGCTAAAAAACGTTCAAAATGAATTGTTAAAAGACAGTTTGTCACTCAAAATATTTGATGCTTATCGACCACAAAGAGCGGTAAATCACTTTAAACGTTGGGCTCGTAATTTAGGTGATACACTTACAAAACAACAATTTTATCCGAAGGCAAAAAAGAAAAATTTATTTAAAGATGGATACATTTCTTCGCATTCTAGACACAGTAGTGGAAGTACTTTAGATATTACAATTGTAAATTTAAAAACATGTAAAGAGTTGGATATGGGAACTTCTTACGATTATTTTGGCAAAGAATCTTGGACACATTATCAAGGTATTACAAAAAAACAGCAACAAAACAGAATGTTGTTAAAAACGGTAATGAATAAATACGGTTTTAGAAATTATCCTAAAGAATGGTGGCATTTTACCTTGCGTAATGAACCATTTGCTAACCAGTATTTTGACTTTGAAGTTAAATAATTAAAACTCACAACCAACAACTGCCAACAAACAACCAATAACCCAAAACCCACAACTGCCAACTGCCAACCAACAACAGATTACCAATCATTCAAACTCACTCACAAAATGTAATTTTACAGACGGATATTTACTTTGTGTCATTTGAATTGTAAAACCAGAATCGGCAAAGAAAACTAATTTCCCGTGTTTGTCTTTGGCTAAATAGCGTTGTTTTACACGTTTAAACTCTTTAAATTCTTCGTTTTTAGCATCGTCAGGAGCAACCCAACAAACTTTGTGCATTGGTAAATTTTCGTAAGTACATTTAGCACCATATTCATGTTCTAAACGATATTGAATAACTTCATATTGAAGAGCGCCAACAGTTCCAATAACTTTACGACCGTTCATTTCAAGTGTAAATAATTGTGCTACACCTTCATCCATTAGTTGGTCTAAACCTTTTTGTAATTGCTTAGATTTCATTGGATCTGCATTGTTAACATACCTAAAATGTTCTGGAGAGAAACTAGGAATTCCTTTAAAGTTTAATAATTCACCTTCCGTTAAAGTATCTCCAATTTTGAAATTTCCAGTATCGTGTAAACCAACAATATCTCCAGGAAAAGACTCCTCAACAATTTCTTTTTTTTCTGCAAAAAAGGCATTTGGACTCGAAAATTTCATTTTTTTGTTATTTCTAACGTGTAAATATGGCGCATTTCGTTTAAAAGTTCCCGAAACAATTTTAACAAATGCCAATCTATCTCTGTGTTTAGGATCCATATTAGCATGAATTTTAAATACAAAACCTGTTAATTTTTCTTCTCTTGAATCAACTAAGCGTGTATCTGACATTTTTGGTTGCGGAGTTGGAGCAATTTCAGTAAAACAATCTAATAACTCTTTTACACCAAAATTGTTAAGAGCAGAACCAAAAAATACGGGTTGTAAATCACCTTTTAAGTATTCTTCTATGTTAAATTTTGGATATACTTCATACACTAACTCTAATTCTTCTCTTAATGTATCAGCGGCAGTTTTACCTACGACTTCATCTAGTTTTGGGTCGTCTAGGTCACTAAATTCAACACCTTCAGAAACGGTTTGTTTGTTGTCAGCCGAAAAAATATTTAATTTTTTCTCCCATATATTATAAATTCCTTTAAAATCATAACCCATTCCTATAGGGAAACTCAATGGAGTGACACGAAGTCCTAATTTTTGTTCAACTTCATCTAACAAATCAAAAGCATCTTTACCTTCACGATCCATTTTGTTGATAAAAACAATAATAGGAATTTTACGCATTCTACACACTTCAACCAATTTTTCTGTTTGCGCCTCAACACCTTTAGCAACGTCAATTACAACAATAACACTATCTACAGCAGTTAGAGTTCTAAACGTATCTTCAGCAAAATCTTTATGTCCAGGAGTGTCAAGAATATTTATTTTTTTGTTTTTATAGATAAAAGCCAACACAGATGTAGCTACCGAAATTCCACGTTGACGTTCAATTTCCATAAAATCGGAAGTTGCTCCTTTCTTAATTTTATTATTTTTTACGGCTCCAGCCTCTTGTATTGCACCTCCAAAAAGTAATAATTTTTCGGTAAGTGTAGTTTTTCCAGCATCTGGATGCGAAATAATTCCAAAGGTACGTCTGCGTTCAAGTTCTTCTATAAAAGACATATAAATTCTATTTGTTAAAAATATGAATGCAAAGATACATTTTCATTGCCAATAGTTGTAATGCTTTTTCTATATTTGTAAAATGACGGAAGAACAGGTAATTTTAGTTGATAAAAACGATCATAAAATAGGCTTAATGCCTAAAATGGAAGCGCATGAAAAAGCGATGTTACATCGTGCTTTTTCGGTTTTTATTTTTAATGATGAAGGGAAATTGATGCTACAACAACGTGCTGCAGAGAAATATCATTCTCCTTTATTATGGACCAATACTTGTTGTAGTCATCAGCGAGATGGTGAAACGAGTTTGGAAGCAGGAAAAAGGCGTTTACAAGAAGAAATGGGTTTTGTATGTGATTTAAAAGAAGTTTTTTCGTTTATTTACAAAGCGCCTTTTGAAAATGGATTAACCGAACATGAATTAGATCATGTAATGGTAGGATATTTTAATGAAAATCCAAAAATAAATAAAGAAGAAGTAGCATCTTTTAAATGGATGACTTTACAAGAAATTAAAACAGATATGCAATCAAAACCAGAAAATTACACAGTTTGGTTTCAAATTATTTTCGAAAAATATTATAATTTCATAAACAAATAATGGCTAAAGTAACGGTACATAGAAAAGCACATTTTAATGCTGCACATCGTTTGTATAATAGTGATTGGAGTGATGATCGTAATGCAACTGTATTTGGAAAATGTGCAAATCCACATTATCATGGACACAATTATGAATTAATAGTTGCTGTAAAAGGAGAAATCAATCCAACAACAGGTTTTGTGATGGATATGAAGGAGTTAAAAGATTTAATTGCTGAAGAAATAGAAGAGAAATTAGACCATAAAAACTTGAATGAAGAAGTAGAAGCGTTTAAATCATTAAATCCAACGGCTGAAAATATTGCAGTTGTAATTTGGAATATATTAAGAAAAAAAATAGATTTAAACTTAGAATTAATTGTTACATTATATGAAACGCCACGTAATTTTGTGGTGTATGACGGAGAATAAATGAAAAATAAAGAAATAAAATATCCTATAAAATTTGAGCCAATATTAAAAGAAAAAATTTGGGGAGGCGAAAAATTAATAAAATTATTAGGGAAAAAATCTGACAAAAAAAACATTGGTGAAAGTTGGGAAATTTCAGATGTTAATGATGATGTTTCTGTTGTTGCTAATGGGTTTCTAAAAGGTAAAACCTTAAAAGAAATAATTGTTGAGTATGGAGATAAATTAGTTGGAGAGAATGTATATACTAAATTCGGAAACAAATTTCCATTACTTATTAAATTTATAGATGCCAAAACTCCGTTGAGTATTCAATTGCATCCAAATGATGAATTGGCTAAAAAGCGTCACAATTCTTTTGGAAAGACAGAAATGTGGTATGTGATGCAAGCCGATAAAAAATCAAATTTAATAGTAGGATTTAAAGAAAATATTAACTCAAAAGTATATCTTAATCACTTAAATAACAAAAATCTTGTTGATATTTTAAATTTTGAAGAAGCAAAAAAAGGAGATGCTTATGTTATTGGTGCAGGACGTGTACATTCAATTGGAGAAGGAGTATTATTGGCCGAAATACAGCAAGCGTCAGATATAACTTACCGTATATATGATTGGGACAGAAAAGATGATAATGGAAATTATAGAGATTTGCATACTAAACAAGCTATAGATGCAATTGATTATAAATTTCAAGAAAATTACAAGACTAGTTATTCTAAAATAGAAAATAGAGCATCTAAAATTGTTAGTTGCCCATATTATACAACTAATATTTTACCAATAAACGGTAAAGTTTTAATAGATCATTTTGATAAAGATTCTTTTGTGATTTATATGTGTGTAAAAGGGAAGGTTACAATTGAATATAATAGTAATTTGTCAATATCACTAAATTTAGGCGAAACAGTTTTGATTCCTGCTGATTTAAAACAATTTTCAATAAATTCTCTTGAACAATCTGATTTATTAGAAATTTTTATTTAAAAACGGCTTCTGAACTGGCAAAAACCGTTTTTAAACACTTTTTACTAGTTTAAGAAATTTTTCGAAAACTATTTTCTTTTAATGAGAAGTTAAAACAAGCACTGCAGATAATTTCTTCTTTGTTTTTTAAAATTTTATATACTTTTATTGAAAGTTGAAGGTTGCTATAGTTAAGTGTATGAATTTTACTTTTCAACATTAGTTTATCATTAAGATAAGCACTTTTTAATATTTCAAGTTTTTTTAATGACGGTTTAGAATTGATTATTTTTTGAAATGGTTTGGTAGAAACAACGGCTAGTTCTTCCATTTTGAGATACAATACATGAGGTAATAATGTTTTGCTATTATTGATTTGATTAACTGCAACAATAAATTTAGATGTTGTGTTTGTATTTAATAGTGTTTTCATAGTTTTTTATGTGATAAGAAATCGAGTAGTTAACTCAAAATATGTATTAGTATAATAATTTTTGATACGAAGTTGAACGTGTTTAATTCTTTTAGAACTACATAATTGCATAGATTTCATAATAAATGTTATAAATGATTAAAATAAAAAAAAGGTGCTTTTCGTTAGAAAAGCACCTTTTAAAATTGATTGGTTAATTTTTGATTATTCGTTTTTGTAAAAACGATTTGTGCTTTTCTTTATATATACATATTGTTTTTGCATCTTATGCATATCCTTATTGACGCTTTGATTACAAATAATCGAAGAGCAAAAAGAAACAATACGTAAAATAAAAGTTTGCATAATAGTCGTTTATAACACCAAAATTAAAAATATTTATTTTCTAATCAAATAAAAAACGTATTTAATTTTAATAAACTATATTTTTGCTTAATAAAAAACGTCAAACAATGTATAAAAATATTAAAGTTATTGCATTTGATGCAGATGATACTTTATGGGTTAATGAACCGTATTTTAGAGAAATTGAAGGTGAATTTGCTAAATTATTATCCGTATATGAAACTGAAAATAAAATAAATCAAGAATTGTATAAAAAAGAAATAGATAACCTAAACTTGTATGGCTACGGAATTAAAGGTTTTGTTTTATCAATGATTGAATTGGCTATAGAAATATCCAACACTAAAATTTCTCCAGAAGAGATTACAAAAATTATAAATTTTGGAAAAGAAATGCTTAACAAACCAATAGAATTATTAGAAGGAGTAGAAGAGGTGTTAAAATTATTGCAAACAAGGTATAAAATTATATTAGTAACCAAAGGTGATTTATTAGACCAAGAACGAAAGTTAAAAAAATCAGGTTTGATGAAATATTTTAGTCATATAGAAGTGCTAAGTGATAAAAAAGAGCATAATTATGAACGATTAATCAAGTTTCTTAATATTGATGCTTCTGAATTTTTGATGATAGGAAATTCTTTAAAATCTGATGTTTTACCAATAGTTGCAGTTGGTGCACAAGCCATTCATATACCCTTTCATACTACTTGGATTCACGAGCAAATAAGTAAAGAAGAAGAAAATGATTCATATCATACAATTAGTTCATTAAAAGAACTACCAATATTACTATAGGATTGTGTGATTTTATATGTAAATTTGCATCTTAAAATTAAATAATAAATTATGGCAAGCGTTAAAAATTTAAAAAAAGACATCAATTATATTTTAGGTGATATTATAGAAGAATGTTATATGTGGGAATTATCAAATCCTGATAAAGACACAAAAAACTCTCAAGCAATTATTGAAGAAGCAATAGGAAGTTTTGACAGTTTACTAGAAAAAGTAAACAGTAAAAATGTTGAAAACAAAAAAGCACACTACAAGTCTGTACAGTCTGATTTAGAAGGAGTTGCTGCTGAATTGCTTAAAAAAGTAAACAAATTATAATTGTTTACATACTAAAATTAAAACAGTTTCGTTTATAAAGATATAATCTTTAAACACGATAATCTATGGCAAGAGCAATGTTTGAGTATACTAAAACGGTACTTAAAAAGGTGAGTTTTAACTCTGAGTTATTTTGCAAAGAACTAGAAAAAGCCTTTAAGAGATTGTTACCTTACGAAATAGATGAATTATTAATTTGGTTGAAAGAATATACACTAAAAAAACCTGAATTAACTAACTGTTTACTGTTGATTGATTATTAAAAAAATCTGATTTAGGTTTAAAATAAAATATAGTGTACAAAAATTAGAGTCTTGATGTTAAAAACTTCAAGGCTTTTTTTATTTCCTTGGATGAAACTGCTCCATTACCTTTTGCAAATGTGTTTTATCTAAATGCATATAAATTTCAGTAGTTGTAATGCTTTCATGACCAAGCATTTGCTGTATGGCACGTAAATCAGCACCATTTTCCAATAAATGCGTTGCAAAAGAATGCCGAAATGTATGAGGACTTATTTTTTTATCAATTCCAGATTTGATAGCCAAATCTTTTACAATCATAAAAATCATATTGCGAGTTAATTGTTTGCCTCTTCGGTTTAAAAAAACAGTATCTTCATAACCTTTTTGCACGTTTATATGACTTCTTATATCGTTAATATAAAAATTGATATATTTTTGAGTTTGATGATTTATAGGAACAAAACGTTGTTTATCACCTTTACCAATAACACGTATAAAACCTTCATCAAAAAACAAATCAGAAATTTGCAGTGTAATGAGTTCAGTAACACGTAAACCACAACTGTAAAGGGTTTCAAGTATGGTTCTATTGCGTTCACCTTGTGGATTGCTTAAATCAATTGCCGCAATTATTTTGTCAATATCAGCAATGGCTAATGTATCAGGAAGTTTTCTTCCTATTTTTGGTGATTCTATCAAATCAGTAGGATTTGATGTTCTGTAATCTTCAAAAATTAAATAATCAAAAAAACTACGCAAACCTGAAATTAAACGCGCTTGTGAACGTGCATTTATTGATTTTGACGCTTCATAAATAAATTGCTGAATAGTAGTATTTTCAATGTGTATGGGAGAAACGGTTTGAGAAGTGTTTTCTAAAAATAACACTAATTTTTTTATATCTCGCGTATAACTATCAATAGAGTTTTGTGATAAACCTCTTTCAATCTTTAAGTATAGTTGATAATCTTTTATTGCTTGTTGCCATTTCATTTGGTAAAAATAAAAAAACCACCAATAATGGTGGTTTTATAATGAATGAAAATTAATTAAGTTTAAAATGTTTTAGCATAAGACCCGTTTTTTGGACCTAAATCACCAATAATTATTCTAATTAAATCAATTAACGTCCAAATACCAAATCCTCCAAGTGTCAATATTTGAACTATTCCTTGCCATGTATACCCTAAATAAAATCTGTGGATACCAATAATACCTACTAACAAACACAAAATTGCTGCTACTATTTGACTTTTACCTGACGATGAAGAAGAGGCTAGGGCATAACTAGTTGTTTTTTCATTAGAATTTAATTGGCTTGTAGTATTTGTTGTTTCAACTTGTCTTTTTACAGGAAATGAAGCATATGATACGTTGAAACTAAAAAATAATAATACTAAAATTGATAGAGTAAGTTTGATTTTCATAAAAAATTTGTTTTAATTTGTTAATAATAAATTTAATCAAATATACTGTAATAAATGTATAAAGCAAAGTATTTAATAATAATTTTATTTTTTTTTAAAGCGATAAACAGTTTTTCACAAACTAAGTATGAGTTTATTGGTGTTTTAACGTTAGATAACAATTATATAGTTCCGTATAATATTTTTTTTACTGAGAATAGTGGTGTTATTGTAGGTTATTCATTGACAGATATGCAAGGCGAAAATGAAACAAAAAATGAAATAAAAGGTACTTATAATAAAGTAACTAAAGAATTTAAATTTGTAGAAAAAAATATTGTTTATACAAAATCTACAATTACTCAAAATGATTTTTGTTTTGTTGGTTTTGAAGGTAAATTAAAACTTGAAAATCAGATGGCGGTATTAAAAGGTGATTTTACAGGAGTTTTTAATGATGGTAGTGTTTGTGCGAAAGGTAAGATTAAGTTAATTGGTTCTGATAAACTTTATAAGAGAGTAAAAAAACTCTCTAAAAAAATAAAGCATACAAAATTGATTGACGAAACTACAAAATTAAAAATAGATCCAATAAAGATGTTAGATTCATTATTAACAAATAGGCTTAAAAATGGTGAAAATACATCTGTATTTTGGAAATCGGATACTATGAAAATGAAAATTTGGGATTTGGGTAAAGAAGATGGTGATAAAATTTCAATTTTTATCAATGGAAAAAAAGTATTGGATAATTATATTATAATGAAAAAACCTAAAATAATTACTTTTCAGTTAGTAGAACATAAAAATAGCGAAGTAATTATAAGAGCAGAAAATATAGGGACTATCTCTCCGAATACTGCAAGAGTAGAATTGATTGATGTTGACAAAAGAATAAAATTAAATACTTCATTAACTAAAGATGGTGAAACCAAAATAACCATAATTAAATTGAAATAACTATTTATGAAACTCATCATCATCAATGGACCAAATTTAAACTTACTTGGTAAGCGAGAGCCAGAAATATATGGTTCAACAACTTTTAGAGCGTATTTTAAAGAATTAAAAGATAAATATCCAACTATTGAACTTTCATATTATCAATCTAATATAGAAGGAGAAATTATAGATAAATTACACGAAGTAGGCTTTGATTATGATGGTATTATTCTAAATGCTGCTGCTTACACACACACTTCTGTAGGAATTGGTGATGCAGTAAAAGGTATCGAAACGCCTGTTATTGAAGTGCATATTTCTAATGTATATGCACGTGAGGAGTTTAGGCATCATTCGTATATTTCAGCCAATGCAGCAGGAATTATAGTTGGTTGTGGTTTAAAAGGATATGAATTAGCGATTCAAAATTTTTTATAATTGTCTTTTTGTATAAATAGAAATCTAACTTTTTACATTATTTAGATTCTTTACTACGGTTCAGAGTGACACGTGATAATTAGCATTTTAAAGAAAATAGAATTATTAAATCCGAACCGTCAGTTCGAGTGATTTTCGACCGAAGGAGAAAATAGTATCGAGAACGGTTTGAAAGAAATTACTTCTCGATACAAT
>CAMZLV010000153.1 GCA_947311835.1 uncultured Lutibacter sp.
ACAAATTACTCTACTGACAACCTTTCTGTTTCTTTATATAATGATACATTTTTAGTTGGTAAAACAACTACGCCTATTTCTGAAAATAAAATTTCTGAGGTAGAATTTACTATTCCTACCAAAGACAACTTTAATGGGATTGTTAAAATTGAAGATGAGAATTTAACCTTTGATAATACGCTGTTTTTTACTTTATCAAAACCTGATAAAATTAATGTATTGGCTATCGGAAAAAAAGTAGATTTTTTAGAGAAAATTTATACTAAAGATGAGTTTGATTTTAAGTTTAAAAATTTACGTAATCTAAATTATAATAACATTCAAAATCAAAACTTAATTATACTTAACGAAATTGAAAACATCCCTTCTTCTTTAATAAATACTTTAAAGGTTTATACAGAAAATGGCGGAAACTTAGTTGTTATTCCTGCTAAAAATAGCACTATTGAATCTTACAACAAACTTTTAAATCAATTAAATATTGGTGCAATTTCTAAACAAGAATCAAAAAAATTAAAAATAACTACGCTTAATTTCTCACATCCATTGCTTAGTGATGTATTTGAGAAAAAAGTTAAAAACTTTCAATATCCATCAGCAACTTTCAATTATTCATTAATTGCTACAAACGCTACAATAATTGCTTCTTTTGAAAATGAACAAGCGTTTTTATCGGAAATTAATACCAAAAAAAGTGCGATTTATTATTTTTCATCTCCTTTAAATAAAGACATGAGTAATTTTTCGCGTTCTCCTTTAATTGTTCTAATTTTTTACAACTTCGGAAAATATAGTTTTAAAATTCCACAATTATTCTACACAATTGGAACCGAGAATACAATCAATCTAAAAGCAACTATTTCCAAAGATGAAATTGTAAAAATTAAAAATAATTTAGTAGATTTTATTCCTCTGCAACAACTATTTAAAAATAAAATTCAAATTACGACTGACGAACTACCTTCAGCAAGTGGTTTTTATAATATTGTTCATAAAAATAAAACGCTTAGAACTATCGCTTATAATTACGATAGATCAGAAAGTGATTTAACATATGTAAATGTGAAAGAATTATTTAAAAATGTTGAAAATATTTCAGTAAATAATTCAATAAAAAACACATTTGAACAACTAAGCAAACAGCAAGAAACAAAATCACTTTTTAAATGGTTTTTAATTCTTGGTATCATATTATTATTTATAGAAATTTTTATTCTAAAATTCTTTAAAATATGAATCTACTCATAAAATCAGCAGTTATAATTGATTCTAAAAGCGAATATCATCAACAAAAATGTGATATTTTAATTCAAAATGGTATCATCAGTAAAATTGCTTCAACAATTAAAAATAAGACTGATGCGAAAGAAATTGCATTGGACAATCTCCATATTTCAAATGGTTGGTTTGACACAAGTGTAAGTTTTGGCGAACCTGGATTTGAAGAACGTGAAACTCTAAAAAACGGATTAATCACTGCAGCCAAAAGTGGCTTTACTGCAGTCGCAATTAACCCAAATACCAATCCGAAAACTGATAATAATGCTGCTGTTGAGTTTTTAATTAACAAAGCAAGTAATTCTCCTTTAGACATCTATCCTATTGGAAACTTAACAAAAAATGCGCAAGGCAATGAATTAGCCGAACTCTATGATATGCAAAATTCTGGTGCTATCGCATTTGGAGATTATAATTCATCTATTTCAAATGCAAACTTGCTAAAAGTAGCTCTGCAATATGCTCAAAATTTTAACGGATTGGTGATTAGTTTTCCTCAAGACAACTCAATTGCACTTGATGGTTTGGTGCACGAAGGAGAAAATAGCACCAAACTCGGTTTAAAAGGCATTCCTTCTTTAGCAGAAGAATTACAAATTGTGCGTGATTTATTTTTATTAGAATATACTGGCGGAAAGCTTCATATTCCTACTATTTCTACAGCAAAATCAGTAAAACTCATAAAAGAAGCGAAAAAGAAAGGATTAAAAGTAACTTGTAGCGTATCAGTACATCATTTAACGATAACAGATGATGCGTTACACAACTTTAACGGCAATTATAAAGTTACGCCTCCATTACGAACTAAAAAAGATATCAAAGCACTTATAAAAGGAGTGCAAGATGGAACTATTGACATCATAACAAGCGATCACAATCCTATTGATATTGAACATAAAAAAGTTGAATTTAACAATGCGAAAAACGGAACTATAGGTCTAGAAAGTTTATTTGGAATACTCAATAAAGCTATTGATTTAGAAATATTAATACAATGTATTACTGATAATCCTCGTACTGTTTTTGGCTTGGATAAATCAATAATAAAAGAAGGAGAAAAAGCTTCTATTACGCTGTTTAATCCTAAAGCATCTTCAATATTTACAGAAAAAAATATTATATCGACTTCTAAAAATTCGGCATTTATAAATAAAGAATTAGAAGGAGAAGTTTATGGTATTTATGCACAGGGCAAACTCATACTTTTTTAACTAAACTTTCTTAATAATTAAATGATTAATAGTTTGTTAAGTCATTTTTTATTTGTATATTATACTGATAATCAATAATTTAACTCAATGAAC
>CAMZLV010000154.1 GCA_947311835.1 uncultured Lutibacter sp.
GGACCAATAAAAAAAGCGTCAATAGACGCTACATTTATTTTTGGCTGATTGCCAAATAACCAAGTCAATTTAGAAATAGTATCTGTTGACAATTCTTTTGTTGCTTGAACAGCATATATTTTACTGTTTTGGTTTCCGAAGAAATGAATCATTTGTGTGTGTTGTTTTAGTTTATTTTGCAAATGTACTTTATTAATTATTTATTTGAAGAAATAATTAAACAGTTTTTCACGATTTAATTCACAAAATGATTTTGAGTGTATTAAAGTTTAGTTTTTTTTATAAAAATTAAACCTCAATATTTACATTGACGTAGTAAATATTGAGGTTTAACTTATTTTTTTAAGTTTATCTAAAAAAGTATACTGTTAGTTTTTAATAAACTTTTTAATGATAGACCCTTTATCAGAAGTTAATTTTATAAAATACACTCCTGTTTTTAAAGATGAAATATCAAAATTTGTATTATTTGAAAGTTTTATCTCTTTTAAAACAGATTTCCCTAAAATAGTAAAAACTTCTACTGTTAAATCTATATCACTAGAAATACTGATATTGTTTTCCGATGTTGGATTTGGATATATTTTAATTTTTGATAATTCTAAGTATTGTATTCCTAATGTAGTGGTGTGTGAACCTAAATCAGAACATGTGTCTTCAGGATAACTAGTCCATTCAGAAGGTGTGTATGTTGTATTTGGTGCTGTAATATCAGGATTTCTAACCAAAGTCACATTTTTGGCAAAATTAGAAGTACTACCAAGTACACCAATAATATCTATTAGTACATTGTTTTTAAATAATCCAAGTACGTCATTACCTCCAAAATAGGTTACGTTACTTGTGGCGTCTACTACTCCTGTACAAATTGCTAAACTACTGTTTCCTATAACAAAAACATCTCCATTGGCAAGGTTAATGGAAGGGAAGTTAAAAGTAGCATTTCCCCAATCAGTTGCTCCGTTTGATGATAATTTAACTGCATAAATAGATAGGTCAATAGGACTATCAGTTATGTTTGCTATTTCAAGGGCTTTATTACTACTTGATCCTTCTATGTATTCTGAAAAGATTAAGTCTGAGCCTCCATTTCCAGTACCTGTAGCAAGCGTTGTTCCGTTTACAGCGCTACTTTGTGCTGATTGGTTATTTGCTGCATCTATTGCTAGTACAGTAAAACTATATGTTGTTGAAGGGTTTAATCCTGAAACGGTTGTAGAAGTGGTTGTTGATGATGAATTGTAAGTTCCATCTACATAAACATAGTAACTCGTTACTGCAGTATCATCAGTAGATGCAGTCCAGTTTAAATCAATAGTTGTAGTTGTTTCGTTACTTACGGCAAGGTTAGTAGGTACTGTTGGTGCTTGTGTATCACTAGTTCCTCCAAAAATTCCCCAACGATCAAGAGCAGGAGTTCCTCCCCAAATTAATGTTGCTAAATAAGGTTCGTCAATAAAAGGATTTCGATTTCCTTGTGCATAGTTACTATTTGAACTGATTGTACTACTTGTTGCTAAATCATGATAATTATTTCTGTTATCTTCAATCACAGAAGGAGGATCTTGAGCGTTCCATTCTAATAATAGATTAATCATATTAGCGTCCATAGAGTTTGAAGTTCCAATAGCAACTCCAGAAGGTAGGCATCTATTTCCGTATCTGATATACATATACATCATCATACGTGCTACATCTCCTTTCCATTGATCTCCAGGATACCATCCGCCACTTACTGAACCAGAATTTCCTGATCCTGTAACAAATTTTAAACTTCCTCTACTACTGTTACGTTGTACATCTGCAGGACGTAAATGGTGAGCGTCTGCTCCTGGACCTGAAGTTCCTAAATTTGGGTTTCCCAATGATTTTGCGTAAGTATGTTCTCTATTCCAATCACCAACGTTACCACCATTATTACTCTTACTTCTAGATAAATCATTGGTTACATCAGAATCAGAACCATTTTCCCAACCATAAATTAGAAGTACATTTGAAGAGTTGTTTGGGTCAGAATCAGTTATTTTACACGCTTCCCAAACTCCTGGCGTATAACTTAGTGTGTTTGTATGTGTATTAATAACTTTTGTTGCTAATGCATCTTTAAGAGGCATTCCTGTTAGATTTAAGTCTACATCATTATAATAGGCTTGTTGTGCAAAAGTTGTTGTACATAATAATACTAATAGCAGTTTAAAATAATTTTTTTTCATTTAGTAGGTTTAATTGTAAGTATTTATATTTTTCGTTCTAATATCGCCATATAAAATCCGTCAAAACCAGATTTAGATGGAGATACTTTTTTTTCAGCAATAAAGTTAAAGTTTTTATTTGAGTTTAAAAAATTTTCAACTTGTTTTTCGTTTTCAGAAGGTAGAATTGAGCAAGTAGCATATACTAATTTACCACCAACTTTAACCATTCTAGAGTAACTATTTAAAATTTCAAGTTGTGTTTTTTTGATGTTGTCAAGAAATTCAGGTTGTAATTTCCATTTTGAGTCAGGATTACGTCTTAAAACACCGATTCCACTACAAGGAGCATCAATAAGAACGGCATCTGCTGAATCTTTTAGTTTTTTTATGACTTTAGTATTTTCAATTACTCGCGTATCAATATTATGGACTCCAGCACGTTTGGCACGTTTTTTTAATTGTGCTAATTTTCCTCCATAAATATCTAATGCTATAATCTGACCTTTATTTTCCATGATAGAAGCAAGGTGTAATGTTTTTCCTCCAGCACCTGCACACGTATCAATAACTCGCATTCCTGGTTTTACATCAAGAAAAGGAGCAACCAATTGTGACGAAGCGTCTTGTACTTCAAAATAACCTCTTTTAAAAGCTTCGGTTAAAAAAACATTTTTACGTTCAGTTAATCGTAATGCTGTTGGATTATCTCTAACTTTTTCAGTAAATATTTCTTCTTTTTTTAGAAATTTTTGTAAAGTTGTTATATCAATTTTTAAAGTATTCACTCTAAGAATTACTTCTGCTTTTTGGTTCATTGCTTCGATTTCTCGTGTCCAAACGGCTTCTCCAAGTTCTTTAATAGCAATTTCATCCATCCAATCAGGAATAGATTCTTTTATCTTTCTTGTTTTTTGACATTCATCAAATTTACCTTTGATACGTCTAACAGGAGTATCTTCAAAATACTTCCAATCAGGAAGTTCAATACCTTTTAGTGTTGCCCAAACTGCAAACATTTTCCACAAATTATCTCGTGTATAATGCTCTTTTGTACCAGCAATTTCGTTGTATAAACGTTTCCATCTTACAATATCATATATAGTCTCGGCAACGAATTTTCTGTCGCGAGCGCCCCAACGTTTATCGCGTTTTAAGGCTTTTTCAACCACTTTTCCAGCGTGTTCGTCATCATTAAAAATCATGTTTAATGAATCTATCACTGTAAAACAAAGGTTTCTATGTAATCTCATTTTTAATAAAAATTTAGGTAGCAAAAGTACAAAGAATAAAGGGTATTTAGTATTTTAGCGTATAGAAATAAAACGATTAACGTATAATTTAATAATGTCTTCATATAACCTTAACACTTCGATAGCTTATCTTAAAGGCATTGGTCCATCTCGTGCCGATTTGCTTAAGAAGGAGTTGCGTATCAGAACTATTGGAGATTTGTTAAACTTTTTTCCGAATAGATATATTGATAGAACTTCTTTTTATAAAATTAATCAATTACAACAAAATTCGGCTGAAATTCAAATAGTAGGTAAAGTTACATCACTTAAAACGATACAGCAAAAGCGAGGAAGTAGGTTAGTGGCAACTTTTGTTGATGAAACAGGGTCGATAGAATTGGTTTGGTTTAGAGCTATAAAATGGATAAAAGAATCGATTAAAATGAATACGCCTTATGTGATTTTTGGAAAAACCAACTATTACAATCGTTCTTTTTCAATGCCACATCCTGAGATGGAATTGGTTTCTGATTATAAAAAAAACTTGCGAACAGCGATGCAACCTGTTTATCCTTCAACAGAAATGCTTACTAATAAAGGTGTTTCAAACCGTGTTATTCAAAAAATGATGCAAAGTTTGTTTGAAGAAATAGATACACGGTTTTTAGAAACATTATCAGATGAAATCATCTATAAATATAATTTAATTTCTAAATCTGAGGCGCTTTTTAATATTCATTTTCCTAAAAGTCAAGAACTGTTAACTAGTGCGCAATATCGATTAAAATTTGAAGAGTTGTTTTTTATACAACTTCAATTAATCAGGCGAAAACTCATTAGAAAATCTAAAATTAAAGGCTATACTTTTGAAAAAGTAGGAGATTATTTTAATATTTTTTATAAAAATAAATTGCCTTTTGAGTTAACCAACGCTCAAAAACGTGTCGTTAAAGAAATAAGAAAAGATTTGGCTTCAAATGCTCAAATGAATCGCCTTTTGCAAGGTGATGTTGGTTCTGGAAAAACAATTGTTGCTTTATTATCAATACTTATTGCACTTGATAATGGTTATCAAGCAACATTAATGGCACCAACAGAAATACTGGCAACACAGCATTTTAATTCGATAAAAGAGTTGCTATGTGATATGAATATTAAGATAGAACTCTTAACAGGATCAGTAAAAACAAAAGCAAGACGTATTATTCACGAAAATCTTGAAAATGGCGAGTTGCATATTTTAATTGGTACACATGCACTTATAGAAGATAAAGTAAAGTTTAAAAATCTTGGCTTAGCAATTATTGATGAACAACATCGATTTGGTGTAGAACAACGTTCAAAATTATGGCTTAAAAATGAATTACCTCCACATGTTTTAGTAATGACGGCAACACCGATTCCTCGAACATTGGCAATGAGCGTGTATGGTGATTTAGATATTTCAATAATTGATGAATTACCTCCTGGAAGAAAAGAAATAGCAACAGCACACAGATACGATAGTAATAGATTAAGCGTATTTAAATTTATGAAAGACGAAATTGCAAAAGGAAGGCAAGTATATGTTGTGTATCCATTAATAAAAGAGTCTGAAAAGATGGATTATAAAGATTTAATGGATGGTTATGAAAGTATTTCACGTGAATTTCCTTTACCAAAATACCAAGTAAGTATTGTTCATGGTAAGATGAAACCATCTGACAAAGAATTTGAAATGAATCGTTTTTTAAAAGGAGAAACACAAATTATGGTCGCTACAACTGTGATAGAAGTTGGTGTAAATATACCAAATGCAAGTGTTATGATTATTGAAAGTGCAGAGCGTTTTGGTTTGTCGCAATTACATCAATTACGAGGAAGAGTTGGGCGAGGAGCTGACCAAAGTTATTGTATACTAATGACAAGTTATAAATTATCTTCAGATGCCAAAACACGTTTAAAAACAATGGTAGAAACAAGTGATGGTTTTAAAATTGCAGATGTAGATTTAAAGTTACGAGGACCTGGAAATTTGATGGGAAAGCAACAAAGTGGCGTTTTAAACCTTAAAATAGCAGATGTTGTAAATGATGGTGAAATTTTAAGTCAAGCACGAGCAATGGCATTTGAAATTCTTCAAAAAGACCCTTCATTAGCATCGCCAAAAAATAAAAATATTCGCGTTGCATATCAAAAATTAAGTGCTGAAAGTAATATTTGGTCTAATATTAGTTAATATTTCAATTTTTTAATCATTCATTTTTGAGTAAGTTTGCAAACTGTAAAATAAAAGAGAACAAATGAAAATATCATACAATTGGTTGAAACAATTTTTAAAGGTAGATTGGGAAGCAGAAAAAACAGGAGAATTGTTAACCGATTTAGGACTTGAAGTAGAAGGAATAGAACTCGTTGAATCTATAAAAGGAGGTTTGAAAGGGATTGTTGTTGGTGAAGTTTTGACTTGCGAACAGCACTCAAATGCCGATAGATTAAAGGTTACAACTGTTGATGTAGGAGGTGATTCACCACTTCAGATTGTTTGTGGCGCACCAAATGTAGCAGTTGGTCAGAAAGTGCCTGTTGCAACAATTGGAACTTTGTTATATGATGATAAAGGAGAATCCTTTAAAATAAAAAAAGGGAAGATTAGAGGTGAACAAAGTTTTGGGATGATTTGTGCTGAAGATGAATTAGGTCTTGGTAATGGTCATGACGGAATTATGATTTTAAACGATAGTTTAGAAGTAGGAACGCCTTGTGCTGAAGTATTTGAAGTCGAATCTGACCAAGTATTTGAAATAGGCTTGACACCTAATAGAGCAGATGCAATGAGTCATTATGGAGTTGCTAGAGATTTACGTGCAGGATTGATTCAGCAAGGAAAAAAATTAGAATTAATATCACCATCAGTTAGTTCTTTTCATGTTGATGAACGTTCGTTACGTATAGGTGCAGAAGTAGATAATAAAGATCTTGCGCCAAGATATTGCGGAATAACTATTTCAGGAGTGAAGGTAAAAGAATCACCAAAATGGATTCAAAATCGATTAAAATCGATAGGAATTACGTCTAAAAACAATATTGTTGATGTAACTAACTACGTGATGCATGAGTTAGGACAACCGCTACACGCATTTGATGCTTCAAAAATAAAAGGAAATAAAATACTTGTTAAAACACTAGATGCAGGAACTAAATTTACAACATTAGATGAAGTAGAAAGAACACTACATCAAGATGATTTAATGATATGTGATGGCGAATCAAATCCGTTATGTATTGCAGGTGTTTTTGGAGGATTAAATTCTGGAGTGACTGATAGTACTTCTACTATATTTTTAGAAAGTGCCTATTTTAACGCTGTTTCTGTTAGAAAAACTGCTAAAAGACACGCTTTAAATACAGATGCTTCTTTTAGATTTGAAAGAGGAGTAGATCCAAAGTTTGTAGAATACGCAATAAAAAGAGCAGCTCTTTTAATAGTTGAAACAGGAGGAGGTAAAATTGCATCTGATATTTCTGATTTTTATCCAGAAAAAATAGAAGACCATCAAGTTTTTATCTCTTACGACCGTATAAATAGGTTGATTGGAGATAAAATACCGAAAGAAACGATTAAAAACATAATTTCATCTTTAGAAATACAATTAAATAGTGAAACTGAAGCAGGATTAGGCTTAACGATACCTTCTTATAGAGTAGATGTAAAAAGAGAAGTAGATGTAATTGAAGAAATATTACGTGTATATGGCTACAATAATATTCAATTTTCACACAAATTAAACACATCAATTTCGTATGATAATTTTGATGCAGTTAAAATAGAGAATATAGTTTCTAATCAATTAATTTCACAAGGCTATCATGAGTCAATGGCAAATTCATTGACAAAGGCATCATATGTATCGTTGACAGATAATTTAAATGAAGCACATAATGTAGCAATGCTAAACCCTTTGAGCAGTGATTTGGGTGTGATGCGTCAATCATTGTTATTCAGCGGTTTAGAGTCTGTTATATACAACATAAATAGAAAAAACAACAGTCTTAAGTTATTTGAATTTGGAAAAACATATCATAAATTTGATAAAGGTTATTCAGAGCAAAAACACCTAACACTTTTTGTTACAGGAAATAGATTAAAAGATAGCTGGATTTCAAAAAACACAAGTTCAGATTTCTTTTATTTAAAAGGAGTTGTAACATCAATTTTAACAAGATTAGGAATTAATAAGTTGAAAACTTCACCAACTAAAAACGATGTTTTTTCAGAAGGAATTACTTTCGGTTTAGGAAAAATTAAATTAGTTGATTTTGGTGTTGTAAACAAAACTATTTTAAAAGAATTTGGAATAAAACAAGAAGTATTGTTTGCTGATTTTAATTGGGATAACATTTTGCAAGTTGCAAATAGAAAAAACTTTAAAGTAAAAGAGTTACCGAAATATCCTGCTGTAAAACGTGATTTGGCACTATTAGTAAGTGACGAAGTTACATTTAGCGAAATTTACAATACAGCATTTCAATCAGAAAAAAACATATTAAAAAATGTTGATTTGTTTGATGTCTATCAAGGAGATAAATTGCCAGAAGGTAAAAAATCATATGCCGTTAGTTTTATGCTTCAAGATGAAGGAAAAACGTTAAATGACAAGCAAATAGATAAAACGATGCAGAAAATTATGCAATCTCTTGAGAAAAATTTAAAAGCACAATTGAGGTAAAGACAATATACGATGTACAAATTACTGATAAGACCAATACTATTTTTGTTTGATCCTGAAAAAGTACATCATTTTACGTTTTCGTTTTTAAAATTTGTCAATAAGTTACCGTTTGTATCAACAATCATTAAAAATAATTTTACAGTTGAACATCCAAAGTTAGAACGTAAGTTGTTTGGATTAACATTTAAGAATCCTGTAGGTTTAGGTGCTGGATTTGATAAAAACGCAATGCTGTTTGATGAATTATCCAATTTTGGTTTCGGATTTATAGAAATAGGTACAGTTACACCAAAAGCACAAGAAGGAAATCCGAAGAAAAGATTATTTCGGTTGATTGAAGATCAAGGTATTATCAATAGAATGGGATTTAATAATGATGGAGTAGAAATTATTGTTAACCGTTTGAAGAATAGAAATAAAAACATCATTATTGGAGGAAATATAGGTAAAAATACACTTTCAATTACCGATGAATATACCAATGATTATTTAAAATGTTTTAAAGCGCTTCATCCGTATGTAGATTATTTTGTACTCAATGTAAGTTGCCCTAATGTTGGTAGTATGGCAAAACTACAAGATAAAGATTATTTGATTGAATTGATAACTGCTGTTCAATCAGAAAATAAAAAATTGTCTAGAAAATCGCAGTCAAGACCAATATTGCTTAAAATTGCTCCAGACTTGAATACTGTTCAATTAGATGAAATTATTGAAATAGTAAAAACGACTAATATAGATGGTGTTATCGCATCAAATACATCAATAAATAGAGAAAATTTAAAAACTTCAAAAAAACGACTAAATGTAATTAAAAATGGAGGTTTAAGTGGCAAGCCAATTGCTGATAGGAGTACAAAAGTGATTCAATATTTGGCAGATAAGTCAAATAAATCTTTTCCAATTATAGGAATTGGAGGAATACATTCACCTCAAGATGCACTTGATAAAATTGATGCAGGAGCAGATTTGGTGCAAATTTTTACTGGTTTTATTTATGAAGGACCAAAATTAGTCAAAAAAATAAACACAGCCATTTTAGAAAAACTGTAGATGGAACTACAAACCATCATATCATTTTTAGCAGCTTCTGTGTTGCTTACCATTTCTCCAGGACCAGACATAATTTATGTATTGATGCAGAGTATAACGTTTGGCAAAAAGTATGGTATTGCAACGGCTTTTGGTTTGGTGTTGGGTATTATTATCCATACAAGTTTGATAGCCTTTGGTGTTTCGGCAATCATTCAAAATTCACCGAAAGTATTTTTTAGCATCAAACTTTTAGGAGCAATCTACTTGCTGTATTTGGCTTATAAAGTATATAAATCTTCTTCTATAATTAATTTGGATGATAATTCAGTTCCAAAAAAAACAGTTTTAGAATTGGTAAAACAAGGATTTATAATGAATGTATTAAACCCAAAAGTGACCATTTTCTTTTTAGCATTTTTTCCTGTGTTTATTGATGTTTCAAAAGAAAAGACAACACTACAGATTTATATTTTAGGGTTTCTATTTATGGCACAAGCATTTGTTATATTCTCTTTACTTGCTATTATTACCGATAAGTCAACAGTTTTTTTACGAACGAATAAACGTTTCTCTTCAGTTTTAAAATGGACTCAAATAATTGTTTTTGTTTTGATAGCCTTGTTTATTGCTGTTGAATAAATTTAATCTATAATTCAACAACTGACAAAGCTCTTTTTAGGTTATGAGATGATTGAAATCCATTAATTCTTCCTGTACTCCCTTGTACTTTCCACTGTATTTTAATTGTGTGAGTACCAGCAGTTACTGGTGCTATAGCGTGTAAATTAGAAGTCCAAACATAACCACTACTGCTTTCAGCTTCTACTTCACTACCAACTTGAGTTCCGTCCACTAGTATTCTAAAACTTACAACACTATCACTTCCTGAGTTTTGAACTCCAGGAATACCGCAAAGTATCGGATCAAGTACAAAACTTGTGGAGTTTTTGTCTTTAGGCGAATAATTTTTGCAACCTAAACATAAAGAAATCCACTTTTCTTACTCCTTTTAATTGA
>CAMZLV010000155.1 GCA_947311835.1 uncultured Lutibacter sp.
ACAAAAGTATCTAAAAAAATAAATTAATCAACACTTGAATAAATAGAAAATTATTGTACATTTGCACACTCTTAAAAAAGAGGTTTAACAAATTAAAAACGTAAACAATAACAAATTAGTATGCCAACTATACAACAATTAGTACGCAAAGGAAGAACCAGTATAACTAAGAAGAGTAAATCGGCTGCTTTAAATTCATGTCCTCAACGAAGAGGAGTATGTACTCGTGTTTACACAACGACACCTAAAAAACCTAACTCAGCAATGAGAAAAGTAGCAAGGGTTCGTTTGACAAACGGAAACGAGGTAAATGCATATATTCCTGGAGAAGGACATAATTTACAAGAGCACTCGATAGTATTAGTTAGAGGAGGAAGGGTTAAAGATTTACCTGGAGTTAGATACCACATCGTTCGTGGAGCATTAGATACTGCTGGTGTTGAGGGAAGAACTCAACGTCGATCTAAATACGGTACAAAACGACCTAAAAAGTAATTATTAAAACTTTTAATGTAAAGACATGAGAAAAAGAAGAGCGAAAAAAAGAATTCTTTTACCAGACCCTAAATTTAATGACCAAATGGTAACACGTTTTGTCAATAATTTAATGTGGGATGGGAAGAAATCTACAGCTTTTAGAGTATTTTACGATGCAATAGCGATTGTAGAAGAAAAAAAACAAGACGAAGAAAAATCAGCGTTAGAAACTTGGAAAGATGCTTTAGGTAATGTGATGCCACACGTAGAAGTACGTAGTCGTCGTATTGGAGGAGCAACATTCCAAATTCCAATGCAAATTAGACCAGATCGTAAAATTTCGATGGCTATAAAATGGTTGATTTCTTACGCAAGAAAACGTAATGAAAAAACTATGGCACAACGATTAGCAGCAGAAATTTTAGCAGCTGCTAAAGAAGAAGGTGCTGCTGTTAAGAAAAGAGTGGATGTACATAAAATGGCAGAAGCAAATAAAGCATTTTCACACTTTAGATTTTAATTAGAAATGGCAAGAGATTTAAAATATACAAGAAATATAGGAATTGCGGCTCACATTGATGCTGGTAAAACAACAACAACAGAGCGTGTTCTTTATTATACAGGTGTTTCTCATAAAATTGGTGAAGTGCATGATGGTGCTGCAACAATGGACTGGATGGAACAAGAGCAAGAGAGAGGTATCACAATTACTTCTGCAGCTACAACTTGTACTTGGGAATTTCCAACAGAAAATGGAAAACCAACAGCAGATGCAAAAGGATATCACTTTAATATAATTGACACTCCAGGACACGTTGATTTTACGGTTGAAGTAAACCGTTCTTTACGTGTTTTAGATGGTTTAGTGTTTTTGTTTAGTGCAGTTGATGGTGTTGAGCCACAATCTGAAACTAACTGGAGATTAGCTGATAATTATAAAGTTCCAAGAATAGGATTTGTAAATAAAATGGATCGTCAAGGGTCAGACTTCTTGATGGTTAATAGACAAGTAAAAGAAATGTTAGGTTCTAATGCAGTCCCTATCGTTTTACCTATTGGAGAAGAAGGTGATTTTAAAGGAATAGTAGATTTAGTAAAAAACAGAGCAATTGTTTGGCATGAAGAAAACAATGGAGCAACGTTTGATATTATTGAAATTCCTGAAGATTTAAAAGAAGAAGCAAAAGAATATAGAGCTTTATTAATTGAAGAAGTAGCGAGTTATGATGAAAATCTGTTAGAAAAATTCATGGAAGATGAAGATTCTATTACAGAAGATGAAGTACATGCTGCTTTAAGAGCTGCAGTTATGGATATGGCAATCATACCTATGATTTGTGGGTCGGCATTTAAAAATAAAGGAGTACAGTTTCTGTTAGATGCTGTATGTCGTTATTTACCTTCACCTTTAGATAAAGAAGGTATCGTAGGGATTAACCCAGACACTGAAAAAGAAGAAATCCGTAAACCGGATGTTAAAGAGCCGTTTGCAGCATTAGCATTTAAGATTGCAACAGATCCTTTTGTTGGACGTTTAGCGTTCTTTAGAACGTATTCTGGACGTTTAGATGCAGGTTCTTACATATTGAATAACCGTTCAGGTAAAAAAGAACGTATTTCAAGAATATATCAAATGCACGCCAACAAACAAAATGCAATTGATTATATTGAAGCAGGAGATATTGGTGCGGCAGTAGGATTTAAGGATATCAGAACTGGAGATACAATGTCCGACTTGAAACATCCTATTATTTTAGAGTCAATGGATTTTCCAGATCCAGTAATTGGTATTGCAGTTGAGCCTAAAACGAAAGCAGATGTTGAAAAACTAGGAATGGCTTTATCTAAGTTGTCTGAAGAAGACCCAACTTTTACAGCACGTACAGATGAAGTTTCTGGACAAACTATTATCTCAGGAATGGGAGAGTTACACTTAGATATTATTGTTGATAGATTAAAACGTGAGTTTAAAGTTGAGGTTAACGAAGGTGAACCACAAGTAGAATACAAAGAAGCATTGACAAAAACAACCGAACACAGAGAAACTTATAAAAAGCAATCTGGAGGACGTGGTAAATTTGGAGATATTGTATTTGAAATGGGACCTGTTGATGCAGACTTTGAAGGAATAGGATTACAATTTATTGATGTAATTAAAGGAGGTCGTATTCCTAAAGAATTTATTCCTGCAGTAGAAAAAGGATTTAAAGAGGCTATGAAAAATGGTCCTTTGGCTGGATTCGAAATGGATACAATGAAGATTACTCTTAAGGATGGATCATTCCACCCTGTGGATTCTGATGCGCTTTCTTTTGAATTGGCAGCAAAATTAGGTTACAAAGCAGCAGCAAAAGCAGCAGGAGCCGTAATTATGGAGCCAATTATGAAAATGGATGTTGTAACTCCTGAAGAAAATATGGGAGATATAGTAGGGGATTTAAATAGAAGACGTGCAACCATTAATGCAATGGATGATAGAGCAGGAGCAAAAGTAGTAAAAGCAGATGTTCCATTATCAGAAATGTTTGGATATGTAACTACTTTAAGAACATTATCTTCTGGTAGAGCAACATCTACAATGGAATTTTCACATTATGCAAAAACTCCTTCTAATGTTTCAGAAGCAGTAATAGAAAAAGCAAAAGGTTAATCTCTAAATTAATAAGCGATGAGTCAAAAAATTAGAATAAAATTAAAGTCTTATGATTACAATTTAGTAGATAAATCTGCTGAAAAAATCGTAAAAACAGTTAAAAGTACAGGAGCTGTAGTTAATGGACCAATTCCATTACCAACTCACAAAAAGATTTTTACAGTATTACGTTCACCACACGTAAACAAAAAATCAAGAGAGCAATTCCAATTATGTGCTTATAAAAGATTATTAGACATTTATAGTTCTTCATCAAAAACAATTGATGCTTTGATGAAACTTGAACTTCCTAGTGGAGTAGAAGTTGAAATAAAAGTTTAGTAAACTAATAATATTGAAAGGCAACTTTCAATAACATGTCCTGAGCGGTTGACGAGGGAAAAACGGTAAAATACATTCAGGGTTGAAAGTATTTTCGACCCTGTTTTTTGAATAAAAATAAATTAATAATTAAATTAAATTAAATATGTCTGGGTTAATAGGAAGAAAAATCGGAATGACCAGCTTATTCGATGAAAATGGAAAAAATATTCCATGTACAGTAATCGAAGCAGGTCCATGCGTTGTTACCCAAGTCAGAACCGAAGAGGTAGACGGCTACAATGCGTTGCAGCTTGGTTTCGATGACAAAAAGGCAAAAAGTTCTAACAAAGCTTTAGATGGTCACTTTAAAAAAGCAGGTACCACAGCCAAGAAAAAAGTCGTTGAATTCCAAGGGTTTGAAGAAGAGTATAAATTAGGTGATAGTATCACCGTAGAGCACTTCACAGAAGGAGAATTTGTTGATGTTTCAGCAACTTCAAAAGGTAAAGGGTTTCAAGGAGTTGTTAAAAGACACGGTTTTGCCGGAGTTGGACAAGCAACACACGGTCAACACAACCGTTTAAGAGCGCCAGGTTCTATTGGAGCGGCATCTTATCCTGCACGTGTATTCAAAGGAATGCGTATGGCAGGTAGAATGGGAGGAGATAAAGTCAAAGTACAAAATTTAAGAGTTTTAAAAGTAGTTGCCGATAAGAATCTACTAGTTGTTAAAGGATGTGTTCCTGGACATAAAAACGCTTATGTAATCATTCAGAAATAATGAAAGTATCAGTTTTAGACATACACGGAAAAGAAACAGGTAGGAAAGTTGAACTTTCAGATGCTGTTTTCGCTGTAGAACCAAATGATCATGCTATTTATTTAGATGTGAAACAACACTTGGCTAATAAAAGACAAGGAACTCACAAGGCTAAAGAAAGAGCAGAAATTAAAGGATCTACTAGAAAGATAAAGAAACAAAAAGGAACAGGAACTGCTCGTGCTGGTAGTATTAAATCACCTGTGTTTAGAGGTGGAGGACGCGTTTTTGGACCAAGACCAAGAAATTATTCATTTAAATTGAATAAAGGGCTTAAAAAATTAGCACGTAGATCAGCGTTAAGTTCACAAGTAAATGATAATAATATTTTAGTTGTTGAAGATTTTAATTTTGAAACTCCAAACACTAAGAAATTTATTTCAGTTTTACAAGGCTTAGGCGTTGAGAATAAAAAAACCTTATTTGTGTTGGGCGATACAAATAAAAATGTATATTTGTCATCACGAAATTTAAAACGTGCAAAAACCATAACTAATTCAGGTTTAAGTACTTACGAAGTTTTAAATGCAAACAAAATTATTCTTCTAGAAAGTTCTTTAGAAGGAATTAATCAAATTTAAGCAAAATAGGCAAAAGATGAGTATTTTAATTAAACCTATTATAACGGAAAAAATGACAAATGATAGCGAATTATTTAATCGTTATGGATTTGTTGTAAGTAAAAAAGCTAACAAAGTTGAAATAAAAAAAGTGGTTGAGTCTACTTATGGAGTTTCAGTTGAAAGTGTAAAGACAATGAACTATCCAGTTAAAAGAAAAACAAAATTCACTAAAAGTGGAGTTGTTTCAGCAATGACAGGATCTTATAAAAAAGCAATAGTTCAGTTAGCAGAAGGAGAAAATATTGATTTTTATAACAATATCTAATATAAGAAATGTCAGTTAGAAAATTAAAACCAGTAACACCAGGTCAGCGTTTTAGAGTAGTCAATGGGTTCGACACCATAACTACTGATAAGCCGGAGAAAAGTTTACTTGCTCCGAAAAAAAGATCTGGAGGTCGAAACAACAGTGGGAAGATGACGATGCGCTACATAGGTGGTGGTCATAAAAAAAGATACCGTATTATCGATTTTAAAAGAGATAAAAACGGAGTTCCTGCTACAGTAAAAACAATTGAGTATGATCCAAATCGTACGGCGTTTATCGCATTATTAGCATATGCTGATGGTGAAAAAAGATATATCATCGCTCAAAACGGTCTTCAAGTTGGACAGAAAATTGTATCAGGAGATTCAGTTGCACCAGAAGTTGGTAATGCTATGCCTCTTGGTAAAATGCCTTTGGGAACAACGATTTCATGTATTGAGTTAAGACCAGGACAAGGAGCTGTAATGGCTCGTAGTGCAGGTTCATTCGCTCAATTAATGGCAAAAGATGGTAAATATGCTACGGTAAAATTACCTTCAGGAGAAACAAGATTAATTCTTTTAACTTGTATGGCAACGATAGGAGTTGTATCAAATTCTGATCATCAACTGTTAGTATCTGGTAAAGCAGGTAGAACAAGATGGTTAGGTAGAAGATCAAGAGTACGTCCAGTTGTAATGAATCCAGTTGATCATCCAATGGGTGGTGGAGAAGGAAAATCTTCAGGAGGTCATCCAAGATCTAGAAACGGTATTCCTGCAAAAGGATTCAAAACTAGGTCTAAGACTAAAGCGAGTAATAAGTATATTTTAGAACGTAGAAAAAAATAATAAGATATGGCACGTTCATTAAAAAAGGGACCTTTTGTTTCTTATAAATTAGAAAAGAAAGTTCAAACGAATATAGATTCAGGAAAAAAATCAGTAATTAAAACATGGTCTAGAGCCTCAATGATTACACCTGATTTTGTAGGTCAAACGATAGCAGTTCACAATGGTCGCCAGTTTATTCCAGTATACGTTACTGAAAATATGGTTGGTCATAAGTTAGGAGAGTTTTCACCAACACGTTCTTATAGAGGGCACGGTGCAGACAGAAAAAATAAAGGTAAAAAATAGTAGGTAATCATGGGAGTTCGAAAAAAATTAAGAGCGCAACAAATAAAAGAGGAGAAAAAGCAATTAGCTTTTGCTAAGCTTACAGGTTGTCCTACATCGCCAAGAAAAATGCGTTTAGTTGCAGATTTAATCAGAGGAGTAGAAGTTGAAAAAGCACTTCAAATCTTAAAATTTAATGCTAAAGAAGCATCAATTAATCTTGAAAAATTATTATTGTCAGCCATTGCAAATTGGCAAGCAAAAAATGAAGATTTAAGTATTGAAGACGCTAATCTATATGTAAAAGAAATTTTTGTAGATAGCGCAGGAATGTTAAAAAGATTAAGACCAGCACCGCAAGGTCGCGCACATAGAATTAGAAAACGTTCTAATCACGTGACATTAGTGTTGGGAAATAAAATTGTTCAAAGCAAATAATCAAAGTAGATATGGGACAAAAGACAAATCCAATAGGAAATCGTTTAGGAATTATCAGAGGATGGGAATCTAACTGGTACGGAGGAAATGACTATGGCGATAAATTAGCTGAAGACAATAAAATAAGAAAGTACATTCGTGCTAGATTATTTAAAGCAAGTGTATCAAGAATTATTATTGAGCGTACGCTTAAACTTGTAACCGTTACTATCACTACTGCTAGACCTGGAATTATTATAGGTAAAGGAGGACAAGAGGTAGACAAGTTGAAAGAAGAGCTTAAGAAAATTACTGGAAAAGAAGTTCAAATTAACATTTTTGAAATTAAACGTCCAGAAGTTGATGCAACATTAGTAGCAGCAAGTATTGCTCGTCAAATTGAAAGTCGAATTTCATATAAACGTGCAATTAAAATGGCAATCGCTGCTGCAACTAGAATGAATGCAGAAGGAATAAAAGTTCAAATTAGTGGACGTTTGAATGGTGCTGAAATGGCGCGTTCAGAACACTTTAAAGAAGGAAGAATACCTCTTTCTACTTTTAGAGCTGATATTGACTATGCATTTGTAGAATCTAATACTACCTATGGAAAATTAGGTGTTAAAGTATGGATTATGAAAGGCGAGGTATATGGAAAGAGAGAATTATCTCCTTTAGTTGGTTTATCTAAAAAACAAGGAGGAAAATCAGGTGGGAAGAGACAATCAAGACAACCTCGTAGAAGAAATTAATTTAGATATTAGAAACTAGAAAAGATGTTACAGCCAAAAAGAGTAAAATATCGTAAAGTACAGAAAGCAAAAGGAAATATGAAAGGTAATTCCGGAAGAGGAACACAACTTTCAAATGGAATGTTTGGTTTAAAATCATTAGATCAAAATTTGCTTACATCTCGTCAAATCGAAGCAGCTCGTATCGCAGCAACTCGTTTTATGAAAAGAGAAGGTCAATTGTGGATTAAAATATTTCCAGACAAGCCTATTACTAAAAAACCATTAGAAGTACGTATGGGAAAAGGTAAAGGAGCACCTGAATATTTTGTAGCAGTTGTGAAACCAGGAAGAATTATGTTTGAAGTAGGTGGAGTGCCTATGGATGTTGCAAAAGAAGCATTGCGTTTAGCGGCACAAAAATTGCCAGTTAGAACAAAGTTTATTATTGCAAGAGATTATGATTTTGAGAACGCTTAATCGGTAAAAGTATGAAACAATCAGAAATTAAAGAATTGTCAATTGATGAGTTACAAGAGAAACTTGTACAATTGAAAAAAAACTATACTGATCTTAAAATGGCTCACGCTATATCACCATTGGAAACACCAATGCAATTAAGAGGGCTTAGAAGAACTGTTGCAAGAATAGCAACAGAGATTACTAATAGAGAAGTACAATAGTAGTAAAGATGGAAAAAAGAAATCTTAGAAAAGAGAGAATAGGTGTAGTTTCTAGTAACAAAATGGAGAAATCTATTGTTGTTTCAGAAGTTAAAAAAGTGAAACACCCTATGTACGGAAAATTCGTATTGAAAACGAAAAAGTACGTTGCACACGACGAAACAAATGATTGTAACATTGGAGACACTGTTAGAATTATGGAAACTCGTCCGATGAGTAAATCGAAACGTTGGAGATTAGTAGAAATCCTAGAAAGAGCTAAATAATATTAATTATGTTACAAACAGAATCAAGATTACGAGTAGCTGATAATACTGGAGCAAAAGAAGTTTTAGTAATTCGTGTTTTAGGAGGAACTAAAAAAAGATATGCATCAATAGGAGACAAAATAGTTGTTTCTATTAAGCAATCTACTCCAAACGGATCAGTTAAAAAAGGACAAGTTGCAAAAGCAGTAGTAGTTCGTACCAAAAAAGAAATCAGAAGAAAAGATGGTTCATACATCAGATTTGATGATAACGCTTGTGTATTACTAGATAGTAATTCAGGAGAAATGAAAGGAACGCGTGTTTTTGGACCAGTAGCAAGAGAACTTCGTGAAAAACAATTCATGAAAATTGTATCATTAGCACCTGAAGTGCTTTAATAAAACTATAAGAAACGATGGCAAAATTAAAGATAAAAACAGGAGATACAGTAAGAGTACTTGCTGGTGATCAAAAAAATAAAGAAGGAAAAGTTATAAAGGTTTTCCCTTCTAAAAACAGAGCAATTGTTGAAGGTGTCAATATGGTATCTAAACATGCAAAACCTAGCGCTGATAATCCTCAAGGAGGAATTATCAAAAAAGAAGCTTCAATTCACATTTCAAATTTAGGTTTGATTGAAAATGGTGCTACTGTAAGAGTAGGATTTAAGATTGAAGGTGATAAAAAAGTTAGAGTATCTAAAAAAACAGATAAAGCAATATAGTTATGGGATATACACCTAGACTTAAAGAAGAATATAAGGGTAGAATCATTTCTGCACTTACAGAAGAATTCGGTTATCAAAATGTAATGCAAGTTCCTAAACTACAAAAAATTGTGGTAAGTAAAGGAGTTGGTGCTGCAGTAGCCGATAAGAAATTGATAGATTATGCTCTTGAAGAGATAACTAAAATTACTGGTCAAAAAGCAATCGCTACAATATCTAAAAAAGACGTTGCCTCATTTAAATTACGTAAAGGAATGCCTATTGGTGTGAAAGTTACGTTAAGAGGAACTAAAATGTACGAATTTTTAGATAGATTAGTAACTGCATCTTTACCGCGAGTTAGAGATTTCAATGGTATTAAAGCTACAGGTTTTGACGGTAGAGGAAACTACAATTTAGGTATTACTGAACAAATCATTTTCCCGGAAATTGATATTGATAAAGTAAACAAAATTGGAGGGATGGACATCACATTTGTTACATCTGCACCTACTGATAAAGAAGCAAAATCATTATTAAAAGAATTAGGTTTACCTTTCAAAAAGAATTAGTATGGCTAAAGAATCAATGAAAGCTCGTGAAGTAAAAAGAGCAAAAACAGTAGCAAAATATGCCGCGAAAAGAAAAGCTTTAAAAGAAGCTGGAGATTACGAAGCATTGCAAAAATTGCCTAAAAACGCATCACCTGTTCGTATGCATAACAGATGTAAATTAACAGGAAGACCAAAAGGTTATATGCGTCAATTCGGAATTTCACGTGTAACATTTCGTGAAATGGCTAACCAAGGTTTAATACCTGGAGTTAGAAAGGCAAGTTGGTAAAAATTATAAATTGGTTTCAGGTTTAACAAAGTGTTAAAAACCAAAACCGCAAATTAGTATATATGTACACAGATCCAATATCGGATTATCTAACTAGAGTTAGAAATGCAACAAGCGCAGGGCACAGAGTCGTTGAGATTCCTGCATCAAAAGTGAAAAAAGAAATCACTAAAATCTTGTTTGATCAAGGGTATATTTTAAGTTATAAATTTGATGATTCTTCAGTACAAGGATCTATCAAAATAGCCTTAAAATATGACAGACAAACAAAAGAATCTGTAATTAAGAATATTGAAAGAATCAGTAAACCAGGATTACGTAAGTATTGTGGTGCATCTGAAATGCCAAGAGTATTGAACGGATTGGGTATTGCAATAGTTTCTACTTCACATGGAGTTATGACTAATAAGCAAGCAAAACGTGAAAATGTTGGTGGTGAAGTTTTATGTTACGTTTATTAAAAGAAACTAGAGATGTCAAGAATAGGAAATAACCCAATAGCACTGCCAGAAGGAGTAACTATTGATGTAAACAACAATGTTGTTACAGTAAAAGGGAAGTTAGGCGAATTATCTCAAGAGATAAAAGACGTAACAGTTAAGATTGAAGACGGTATTATTACCGTTACAAGACCATCTGAAAGTAAAGACCATAAAGCAAAGCATGGTTTATATAGAGCATTAATCTTCAATATGATTGAAGGTGTTGCTAAAGGATGGACTAAAGAATTAGAACTTGTAGGAGTTGGATATAGAGCATCTAGTCAAGGACAAAAACTTGATTTAGCTTTAGGATTTTCACATACTATTGTTTTAAACATTGCGCCAGAGGTAAAAGTTGAAACAATATCTGAAAAAGGTAAAAATCCAATTGTAAAGTTAACCTCATTTGACAAACAACTTGTAGGTCAAGTAGCGGCAAAGATTCGTTCATTCCGTTTACCAGAACCATATAAAGGAAAAGGTATCAAGTTTGTAGGAGAAGAATTAAGAAGAAAAGCAGGTAAAACTGCATAATTTATAAGAAATTATGGCATTATCAAAGCTACAACGAAGAAAAAGAATTAAGCAAAGAATTAGAAAAATTGTTTCTGGAACTGCATCTAAACCAAGATTGTCTGTTTTTAGAAGTAATAAAGGAATCTATGCTCAATTAATAAACGATGAAGCAGGTACTACAGTAGCATCTGCATCATATAGAGATAAAGGAATTGCTTCTGGATCAAAAAGTGAAGTTGCAACAGCAGTTGGAAAAGCAATAGCTGAAGCAGCATCTAAAGCAGGTATTGATACTTGTTCTTTTGACAGAAATGGTTATTTGTATCACGGTAGAGTAAAAACTCTAGCAGAAGCTGCAAGAGAAGCAGGATTAAAATTTTAATTAGGTATTATGTATAAATCATACAAAAATATAGAAAGAGTTAAGCCAAGCGGTTTAGAACTACAAGATCACTTAGTTGGTGTACAACGTGTTACTAAGGTAACAAAAGGAGGTAGAGCATTCGGATTTTCAGCAATTGTAGTTGTTGGAGATGGAAATGGTGTAGTTGGTCAAGGTTTAGGGAAGTCTAAAGATGTAGCGTCAGCAATCGCAAAAGCAATTGAAGATGCAAAGAAAAATTTAGTAAGAATACCTATTATAAACCAAACTTTACCACATGAGCAAAAAGGTAAATTTGGTGGAGCAAGAGTATTTTTAAAACCAGCATCTCACGGTACGGGAGTTATTGCAGGTGGAGCAGTACGTGCGGTATTAGATTCAGTTGGTGTACATGATGTATTATCAAAATCACAAGGATCTTCAAACCCTCACAACGTAGTTAAAGCAACTTTTGATGCTTTATTAAGATTGCGTTCTGCGAGTACAATTGCTAAACAAAGAGGTATTTCTTTAGACAAAGTATTTAACGGATAAATCAATATTTACGATGGCAAAAATTAGAGTAACACAAGTTAAAAGTAAGATAAGACGTCCTCAAAATCAAAAGAGAACGTTAGAAGCATTAGGCTTACGTAAGATTGATCAAGTTGTAGAACATGAAGCAACTCCGTCAATACTAGGAATGGTAAACACAGTTAAACACTTGATTTCTGTTGAAGAAATTAAATAACAATATAATATGGCATTAAATAACTTAAAACCGGCAGCAGGCTCAGTAAAAGGAGCAGCAAAAAGAATCGGTAGAGGACAAGGTTCTGGTAAAGGAGGAACAGCAACAAGAGGTCATAAAGGAGCAAAATCTCGTTCAGGATATTCTAGAAAAATAGGATTTGAAGGAGGTCAAATGCCTTTGCAAAGACGTGTGCCTAAATTTGGTTTTACTAACATAAACAGAAAAGAATATGTTGGAGTAAACCTTGATAAAATTCAGGAATATGTTGATGCAGGACGTATCAAAGATACTGTTGATATGGCAGTATTGGTAGAAAATCGTTTAGCACGTCAAAATGATTTAGTTAAGATTTTAGGAAGAGGAGAATTAAAGGCGAAATTAAACATTACAGTTCACAAATTTACAGCGACAGCAAAAGCAGCTATTGAAGCAGCTGGAGGTGAAGCTACAACACTATAAAATTTTTATAAATGAAAAAATTTATAGAAACAGTTAAGAACATTTGGTCAATTGAAGAGTTAAGAAATAAAATAATTCTTACACTTGGCTTCATGGTTATTTATCGATTTGCAGCGCAAGTTACTTTACCTGGATTAGATGGTGGAGTAATTGCTGAGTCTTTACATAAATCAGGAGGAAGTAAAGGATTACTTGGTATGATTAACATGTTTACTGGAGGTGGTTTTTCAAGTGCATCAGTTATGGCGTTAGGAGTAATGCCTTATATTTCTGCATCTATCGTTGTTCAGTTAATGGGAATAGCAATTCCTTATTTACAGAAACTTAAGAAAGATGGTGAAAGTGGGCAAAAGAAACTTACTCAAATTACACGTTGGTTAACAATTGGTATTACTTTGGTTCAAGGACCTGCCTATATCGCAAGTTTACCTGGAATTGGTATTCCTGCTGAAGCATTCTTATTAGGTCAAGGAGGATTATTTTGGGTAACATCTATGATATTGTTAACTACAGGATCTGTATTTGCAATGTGGTTAGGTGAAAAAATAACTGATAAAGGTATTGGTAATGGTATTTCATTATTGATAATGATTGGAATTTTAGCACGTTTTCCAGGAGCATTTTTTCAAGAAGTATTATCTAAAACTGCAAATGGCGGAGGCGCTGGTGGTTTGATGATGATTTTACTTGAAATTATTTTTTGGTTTGCAGTAATTTTGGCAAGTATTTATCTTGTAACAGCTGTTAGAAAAGTTGCGGTACAATATGCTAGGAAAACAGTAGCAGGAACTGTACGAGATGTAGCAGGAGCAAGACAATATTTACCATTAAAATTAAACTCAGCAGGAGTAATGCCAATCATTTTTGCGCAAGCAATTATGTTTGTACCTCGAGCAATTCAAGGTTCTAGTTTTTCATCAGAAGCTGTAAAAACAGTAGCATCTTATTTTGCAGATCCTTTTGGAGTTGGATATAATGCATTATTTGCATTTTTAATTATTATTTTCAGTTATTTCTATACAGCAATTACTGTTAATACTAATGAAATGTCAGAGTCGTTAAAAAGAAGTAATGGGTTTATTTCTGGAGTACGACCAGGAAAAGAAACTGCAGATTTATTAGATAAAATTTTATCTTTGATTACTTTTCCAGGATCATTATTTTTAGCACTACTTGCAATATTACCTGCATTTGTAGTTAAATTAGGAATACAACAATCATGGTCAATGTTTTACGGTGGTACATCGTTGATAATTATGGTAGGAGTTGCTATTGATACCATTCAACAAATCAATGCACATTTATTAAATCGTCATTATGATGGATTAATGAAAACAGGAACTAAAAGAAAAACGGTAGCATAATGGCAAAGCAACCAGCAATAGAACAAGATGGAACAATAACAGAAGCATTATCAAATGCGATGTTTCGTGTAGAACTAGAAAATGGACATATTGTAACAGCACATATTTCAGGTAAGATGCGTATGCATTATATTAAATTATTACCAGGAGATAAAGTACAGTTAGAAATGAGTCCTTATGATTTAACAAAGGCAAGAATTACTTACAGATATTAAAACATTATACGATGAAAGTTAGAGCATCAATAAAAAAGAGAAGTGCCGAGTGCAAGATTGTGCGAAGAAAAGGCAGATTATATGTAATCAACAAAAAGAATCCTAGATTTAAACAAAGACAAGGATAATTATGGCAAGAATAGCAGGTATAGACATCCCAAAAAACAAAAGAGGAGTTATAGCATTAACTTACATTTTTGGAATTGGAAGAAGCAGATCAAAAGAAATATTAGATGCTGCAAAAGTTGATGAAAGTAAAAAAGTTCAAGATTGGAACGATGATGAAATCGCGGCAATTAGAGAGCAAGTAGGAACTTTCACAATTGAAGGAGAATTACGTTCAGAAACGCAATTAAACGTCAAACGTCTTATGGATATAGGATGTTATAGAGGAATTCGTCACAGAACTGGATTGCCTTTGAGAGGACAAAGAACAAAAAACAATTCTCGTACTAGAAAAGGTAAGAGAAAAACAGTAGCTAACAAAAAGAAAGCAACTAAATAATAACTAATATTATGGCAAAAACAACTAAAAAACGTAAAGTTATTGTTGAAGCAGTTGGTGAAGCACACATAACAGCATCATTTAATAATATTATTATTTCTTTGACTAACAAACGTGGTGATGTTATCGCTTGGTCATCAGCAGGAAAAATGGGCTTTAGAGGTTCTAAAAAGAATACTCCTTATGCAGCTCAAACTGCCGCTGAAGATTGTGCTAAAGTAGCTCACGAAGCAGGTTTAAGAAAAGTAAAAGTATACGTTAAAGGACCAGGAAATGGTAGAGAAAACGCAATGAGAACGCTACATAATAATGGAATTGAAGTAACAGAAATTATAGATGTTACACCAATGCCACATAATGGATGTAGACCTCCAAAAAGAAGAAGAGTATAATTAAATTAATTCTAAACAATAGGAATTCGATTATCGAAGGAGTTAAGCCTTAATTCATAATCCCTATTATAAAACAAAGAAATGGCAAGATATACAGGACCAACAACTAAAATTGCTCGTAAATTTGGCGAAGCAATTTATGGAGCAGACAAATCTTTTGAAAAAAGAAATTTCCCTCCAGGACAACATGGTAACAACAGACGTAGAGGAAAAAAATCTGAATACGCAGTACAGTTACAAGAAAAACAAAAAGCAAAATACACTTACGGAATTTTAGAACGTCAATTTAGTGGATTGTTCAAAAAAGCGGTAGCAAGTAAAGGTATTACTGGTGAAATTCTATTACAATTATGTGAATCTCGTTTAGATAATGTAGTATTTAGAATGGGAATAGCACCAACACGTAGAGCTGCAAGACAATTAGTGTCGCATAGACACATCACTGTAAATGGAGAATTGGTAAATATACCATCTTATTCATTAAAAGCAGGAGATGTAATTGCCGTAAGAGAAAAATCAAAATCATTAGAAACTATTGGTAACTCATTAGCAAACAATAGCAATACTTTTGAATGGATAACTTGGAATAATGATACACAGCAAGGTACATTTGTAAGTGTTCCTGAAAGATTACAGATTCCAGAGAATATTAAAGAACAATTAATTGTAGAGCTATACTCTAAATAATTTTAAAATACCAATATAAAACTATGGCAATTTTAAATTTTCAAAAACCAGATAAAGTAATAATGATTGATTCTACCGACTTTGAAGGTAGATTCGAATTCAGACCTTTAGAACCAGGATTTGGTCTAACGGTTGGGAATGCTTTGAGAAGAGTATTACTTTCATCATTAGAAGGATATGCAATAACATCAATACGTATTGAAGGAGTTGAACACGAATTTTCAACTATTAAAGGTATTGTAGAAGATGTAACTGAAATAATCCTTAACTTAAAACAAGTTCGTTTTAAACAACAAATTGATGAGACTGATAGAGAAACTGTAAATGTTAATTTATCAAACCAAAATCAATTGACTGCAGGCGACCTACAAAAATATATTTCAGGATTTCAAGTATTAAATCCAGATTTAGTAATTTGTAATATGGAAAAATCTGTAAGTTTACAATTCGAACTTACTATTGAAAAAGGTAGAGGATTTGTACCAGCAGAAGAAAATAAAAAAGTAAATGCTGCTCTTGGAACTATTTTTACAGATTCAATTTACACTCCAATAAAGAATGTAAAATATGCTGTTGAAAACTTCCGTGTAGAACAAAAAACAGATTATGAAAAATTAGTATTTGACATAGTTACTGACGGTTCTATTACACCACAAGACGCTTTAACAGAAGCTGCAAAAATATTAATTCATCACTTTATGTTATTCTCTGATGAGCGTATAACATTAGAAGCAGATGAGATTGCACAAACAGAAACTTATGACGAAGAGTCATTACACATGCGTCAATTACTTAAAACTAAGTTAATTGATATGGATTTATCTGTAAGAGCATTAAACTGTTTAAAAGCTGCAGAAGTAGATACATTAGGTGACTTAGTGTCATTTAATAAAAATGACTTAATGAAATTTAGAAATTTCGGAAAAAAATCTTTGACAGAATTAGATGAACTAGTTCATAATAAAGGTTTGAACTTTGGAATGGATTTAAGTAAATACAAATTAGATAAAGAATAAATTAGAAACAAGACAAAAGACAACAGAGAAAAGACAAAGAATGATTTATGAAGAGGATGTCTTAATATCTAAAGTCTTACATCTAATAGCTGAAAACGATGAGACACGGAAAGAAATTTAATCACTTAGGAAGAAAAACAGCGCACAGAAAGGCGATGTTATCAAATATGGCTTGTTCATTAATTGAACACAAACGTATTAATACAACAGTTGCTAAAGCAAAAGCGTTACGTAAATACGTTGAGCCTTTAATTACTAAATCAAAAACAGATACTACGCATAATCGTAGAATTGTATTTAGTTATTTAAGAAATAAATATGCAGTAACTGAATTATTCAAAGAAATATCAGTAAAAGTAGGAGATCGTCCAGGAGGATATGTAAGAATTATCAAAATGGGTAATCGTCAAGGAGATAACGCTTCTATGGCAATGGTTGAATTAGTTGATTACAACGAAATATACAACCCTAACGGTAAGAAGAAGAAAAAATCTACTCGTAGAGGTAGATCTAAAAAAGCGGTCGAAGCTAACGTTGAGACTGAAACTACTTCTGAATCTGAAGCAACTGAATAATGACGATCAGTTATTTAAAATAAAAAAGGATAAACTACTTGTAGTTTATCCTTTTTTGTATATTTAGATTAATCTTAAAATAAAAAAACATGAAAAATATCTTATTAACATTAGTATTTGTTGTTACTATTTCAACTTTTATGCAAGCTCAAACTACTTCGGACGCCAATGGTATTTTAGTCCCAATATCTTTTGTAGGTGACTTAAGAAAGATTGTTACCATTAGACCAGAAGAGCAAATTAAGGAAGTTAAAGGCTCAGTATATCTCTATAAAGATTTTGTTTTAAATGGAATTGTTTCTACAACCAAAGGAGAAACGTTTAATATTAATAATATGAATATTGATTTAAAGAATCAAGAATTTGTTGCTAAATATGCTAGAGACTCAATATTTGTATTCTCTAACTTATCTAAAGTTCAAATAATTAATACACAATATTTTAAAAGTGGAGGTCAGATTTATACGATTCTTTTTGAAGGCAATAACTTCTCAATTTTAAAGAATATGAAAAAAATATTGAAAGATGCTGTTATTAATAAAATGAATGGGTTAACTGTTTCGCCAGCAAGATGGTATACAGAAATTAAATATTTTAAATTTAATAATGACCAAGTACATCCAAAAATTATTGAAATTAAATTAAATAAAAATAACTTATTAAAATTAATTGCCGTTGATAAACAAAAAAACATAAAAAGTTTTATAAAAAACAACTCCTATTCTTTTAAAAATGAAAAAGATGTAAAAAAGATTTTTAACTATTATAATTCTTTGTTATAGCAAAGGATAAACTAATATTTGTTAATCTTTTTTATATTTGTAAAACAACACACAACACAACAATCGTGAAATATACAAAACGAAAAAAAGCAATATTACTCCTCGAAGACGGTACTGTTTTCGAAGGAAAATCAATAGGAATAGAAGGTACAGCATTTGGTGAAATTTGTTTCAATACTGGAATGACAGGATATCAAGAAATTTTCACTGACCCTTCTTATTATGGTCAAATGATGTTGACTACCAATGCGCATATCGGAAATTATGGAATAAATGATCAAGAAATAGAATCAGATTCCATAAAAATAGCAGGATTAGTTTGTAGGAATTTTAGTTACAACTACTCAAGAACAAATGCTCATGATTCTTTAGAAAATTATTTTGAAAAACACCAATTAATTGCAGTTTCAGATATTGATACACGTGCAGTTGTAAGATATATTAGAGATAAAGGAGCGATGAATTCTGTTATTTCTACTGATGTAGAATCAATAGATGACCTTAAAAAACAATTGGGCAATCAACCAAATATGGAGGGTTTAGAATTAGCATCAAAAGTATCAACAACAAAACCATATATTGTTGGTGACGATAGTGCGAAATACAAAATAGCTGCTTTGGATATCGGAATAAAAAAGAATATCATTCGCAATTTCGTAAAAAGAGATTGTCAAGTCAAAGTTTTTCCATACAATGCGTCATTTGAAGATTTACAAAGTTTTAATCCTGATGGATACTTCTTGTCTAATGGTCCAGGTGACCCAACACCTTTAGTAGAAGCGCAACAAGTAGCACGAGAAATTATCAAAAGAAATTTACCGTTATTTGGAATATGCTTAGGACACCAAATAATAGCATTAGCCAATGGAATTAAAACATACAAAATGCACAACGGACATAGAGGAATAAACCATCCTATTAAAAACGTATTGACAGGAAAAGGAGAAATAACCTCTCAAAACCATGGATTTGTAGTAGATAAGGAATCATTAGAAAACAATAAAGATTTTGAATTAACTCATATTCATTTGAATGATGAAACTGTTGCAGGAATGCGAATGAAAGATAAAAATTGTTTTTCAGTTCAGTATCATCCAGAAGCCAGTCCAGGGCCACACGATTCATCTTATTTATTTGATGAGTTTATTGCAAGTTTATCTATATTTGTAGTGTAAGTGTATGGGATTAAGTATCCTGTAAATTAATTAAAAAAGCATAACTTATGAAAAAAAGAATTACAGTAATATTATTTTTATTATTAACCTGAGTTCGATTAATAATATTTGATAATAATTTGGTAAAAAAGTAGATATTCCGTATATTTAATGTGTTGAATATTAATTATATAACTAAAATATCTACTTATGATTTCTA
>CAMZLV010000156.1 GCA_947311835.1 uncultured Lutibacter sp.
CGTTATCGTTTCTTCCCTTCTTCGTTGCAAAAGAAGAATTACAATGCCAGCTGTAGGAGATTTCCGAAAGAAGAGTCCAACTGATTTGAGTGCAGGAGTAACAGGAGAGATTCACTATGTTGATGATGGGTCAGGAGGTTTAACAGGAAATACATTGAATGCAAACGGTTTGGTAGGAACGTATAATTTTACTTACACCGTAACGCCAACTACACCATGTGCAGTAGCTGATAGTGAAACAGTACAAGTAACAATCATTCGTTCACCAGTATCAGGAACGGCCACAGCAAACATGCAAATATGCAATACAGATGCAGCGATAGATTTAGGAGCAGGCTTAACAGGAGCCGATGCAGGCGGAAGTTGGAATGATGATAATTCTACAGGAGGTTTAACAGCAAATATGTTTGACCCAACAGGCTTAGCAACAGGAACGTATAATTTCACCTATACCGTTTCTGCAACAGCACCATGTGCAGATGCAAGCACAACGATATCTGTAGAAGTTACAGCAGCACCTAATGCAGGAACAGCAGTAGTTTTAGCCGATATTTGTGATACAGAAACTGCCTTTGACTTAACTGCAGGCTTAACAGGACAAGATGCTGGAGGAACGTGGAATGATGATGATGGGTCAGGAGGTTTAACAGGAAATACATTGAATGCAAATGGTTTGGTAGGAACTTATAATTTTACTTACACCGTAACGCCAACTACACCATGTGCAGTAGCTGATAGTGAAACAGTACAAGTAACAATCATTCGTTCACCAGTATCAGGAACAGCCACAGCAAACATGCAAATATGTAATACAGATGCAGCGATAGATTTAGGAGTAGGCTTAACAGGAGCCGATGCAGGCGGAAGTTGGAATGATGATAATTCTACAGGAGGTTTAACAGCAAATATGTTTGATCCAACAGGTTTAGCAACAGGAATGTATGATTTTACCTATACTGTTTCCGCAACAGCACCATGTGCAGATGCAAGCACAACGATATCCGTAGAAGTTACAGCAGCACCTAATGCAGGAACAGCAGTAGTTTTAGCCGATATTTGTGATACAGAAACAGCCTTTGACTTAACTGCAGGTTTAACAGGGCAAGATGCAGGAGGAACATGGAATGATGATGATGGGACAGGAAGTTTAGCAGGAAACACATTGAATGCAAACGGTTTGGTAGGAACGTATAATTTTACTTATACAGTAGCACCAACATCACAATGTGCAGTTGCTGACAGTGAAACGATACAAGTAACAATCATTCGTTCGCCAGATGCCGGACTTGATGGAGATGCGTTTTTCTGTATGTCTGATTCTTCTGCAGATTTATTTGCAAGTTTAGGAGGAACACCAGATTTGGGAGGATTATGGTCTCCAAATTTAATCAGTAATTCAGGAGTATTTAATCCTGCAATAGATTCAGCAGGAACCTATACTTATACCGTTTCAGGATCAGGTGCTTGTAGTGATGCAACAGCGATGGTTACAGTAGTTTTATCTGAAGTTCCAACAATTACAAGTATAGATGTTATAGATTTTTCTGATAATAATACGATAACTGTTGGAGTAGAAGGAGGAGTGTCAGGAACTGCTTTTGGAATTGGAGATTATGAATATTCTATTGATGGAATTAATTTTCAATCAGAAAATATATTTCAAAATGTAGCTCCAGGAACCTATACAGTTACTGTTAGAGATGCTAACGGATGTTTACCAGATGCTTATCAAACAAATGTAGTTGTGATGGGAGCACCAAAATTTTTCACACCAAACAACGATGGTCATAATGATAAATGGCAAGTGATAGGCTTAGACTCATCAGCCTATACTTTATCTCCTATTCAGATTTATGATCGGTTTGGAAAAATAGTAGCAGTTATTGATCCAGTTATAGGAGAAGGTTGGGATGGAGTATATAAAGATATAGCACTTCCAAGTACAGACTATTGGTTTGTATTATCACTAACTGATATTGATGGGAAAACTAAAATTAAAAAAGGACATTTTAGTTTGATACGAAGATAAATAAAACGATAAAAATAAAAAAATGAAAAAAATAAAAATTGTAATTTTAGGAGTATTAGTTTTTGGAGGGTTCTTAATGAACGCTCAAGAAACATTGCCAATTTATTCAGATTATTTATCTGATAATGTTTATTTGGTACATCCTGCAGCAGCAGGAATCGGAAATTGTGGGAAAGTTAGATTGACGCATAGAAGTCAATGGAGAGGAGTAGAAGACGCTCCGCAATTACAAACCCTAAGTATTCACACAAGAGTAGGAGAGAAAGGCGGTATTGGAGGAATTATATTTAATGATAAAAATGGTTTCCATTCTCAACAAGGTTTTTTAGGTACATATGCATATCACATTAACTTAGGGCATCTTGATGATGCTAATCAACTATCTTTTGGTATGTCGGTAATGGTTGTTCAAAATAGTGTTGACGAATCGTCTTTTTTAATTCCAGATCCTACGATTACTCAAATTGTTCAGAGTAGAAATTATATAAATTCAGATTTTGGGATGGCATATCATAATCGAGGATTTTTCTCTTATTTTACAGCAAAAAACCTACTGATGAGCGTACGTAATTTGTATAGTGAAAGATATGAGTCACTCAATTTACGACGATATTTAGCAACAATAGGATATTTTTTTGGAAATGAGGAGTCGATCCAATTTGAACCATCTATAATGGGTCAACTAATAGATGCTACAGGAGAGAAATTTGTGGATTTTAATATCAAAGCATATAAAAAATTTGACCAAGCTCAAGGTTGGGTTGGGTTTTCGTATCGTCAAGGTTTTGATGGAAATAAAATTGAAGAATTAAGATATTTTACTCCCATTATTGGTGTTAACTTCGGTAAGTATATGGGATCTTATACTTATGCAAAACAATCAGGAGATTATTTATTTGATGATGGAGGATATCATCAAATTACTTTAGGAATGAATTTTGGTTGTAGAGAACCTCGAGCAGCAGGTTGTCCGAATATTAATGCAGCATTTAATTAATGTAAAATTCAAACGACAAATTATTTAGACTACCTAATGATTAAAGACATTATGTAGAATGGATAACGTATTACTTATTTTGTTTTAAAAAAAGCGCACTCTAATGATTGCGCTTTTTTATGTTATTAAAGAAAATCAGTATGAGTATTAAAGTTATGTGTAAAAAAAAATTAAAATGAGTTAATACATCGTTTGATTGCGTAAAGTTGACTATTGACTTTGTGAAAAGGAAAAATATATAATAAATAGCATTAAAATATTATTTATAGAGCGAACACTATTTTTTCAAACCAATTATAGTCCGTAGTTTTACAATAATTAATATTCAAATGAAACACATCCAATTCATATTATTCCTTTTGATAACTGCTATAATTTACGGTCAGCAAGAAGGTGTGTATACTTCTGTAATAAGAGAAGATACAGGAAAACCTTTGAGTGGTGTTACTGTACGTGTAAGAGGAACTGGCGAAGTTGTTAAGACAGATTTTAATGGTGAATTTTCGATTCATGCAAAGGCTGGAGATGTGTTGATAATTAGTAAAAATGGTAAAAGAATCAATACTATTACATTGAATAATAGTAATTTTTACGAAATTGAAGATAAAACACAACTAAATCAACCGATAGTAACTAAACGAAACTTTTCTAAAAAAACAAACCAACCTTTGGTTAAAAGCATATTAGATTCTGCTAGATATTTTAAAAAAACGCATCCTGATAAAAGTATTAATTTTATTGAAAAAGCCTTAAAAAGATTAGGTTCTAAAGGAGATAAAAAAGATATTTCACGAGCATATACGATATTAGGAGATACTTATTCTCATCTAAAGCAATACGATTTGGCTGTATCCAATTACGAAACAGCTCTTAATTTTAATAATAGTAATTCAATAAAATTTAAATTAGCTAAAGCATATACGCTCAATGCTAATTTTATTGAAAGTACAGAAATGTATAATGAATTATTAAAAGATAAATTATCAATACAACAAAAAATTGCTATTTATGAAGGTTTGGGTGATAATGCTTCTAAGAAATTGAACAAATTAGATGAGGCTATAGCGCATTATACAAAAGGGCTTAAGATTGCAAAGCAAAATGATATTACACCAAAAATCACTATTTTAAATTCTAAAATTGGCGAAACATACTCTCATAAAGGAGCGAATAAAGAAGCGGAAGACTATTTTAATAATACTTTAAAACTATCAAAAAAAGAAGATGTTAAATCACGCGCAAAATCTCAAAATTCGATTGCTAATTATTATAAAGAGCAAAAAGAGTATGATAAAGAAATAAAACTAAGAAAAGAAACACTAAATGAATTAGATAGCGTTTCTGATACTGTTGTTTTAGCGGAAGTAAATAAAGAAGTAACAACGCAAAAATTAAATTTGGATATAGGAAGTGCCTATTTTAAAAAAGGTGCGCTAAAAGAGGCAATACCATATTTAGAAAAAAGTATAGAAAAAGCAAATTTGGTAAATGATTTAGAAACGCAAAAGGACGCACTACAGCAACTCTCAGAATTATATAGAAGTGCTGGAAAATCGGGTAAAGCACTCCAAAAATATCAAGAATATGCACAATTGGTAGATTTAATATATCAACAAAAAGAACAAGAAATACAAGATGCAATTAATCTTGGAAAAGAACTAACCAATAAGCAAAACAGAATAAGTAGTCTTGAAAAAGACAGGGAATTGTCGGAAAGTAGATATAAATTTTTTAGTAGTCAAAACAAATTAACCAAAGAAACCTATCGAAGCCAACAACTGATTATTTATTCACTGATTGGAGGATTACTGCTCTTACTTTTTTCTGTTTTTTGGATGTATAAAAGTATTAAACAAAAACGATTGGCAAACAATTTATTAGCTTTAAAGTCTTTACGATCACAAATGAATCCTCATTTTATTTTTAATGCTTTAAATTCGGTTAATAATTATATTTCTCAAAATGATGAACGTGCCGCAAATAGATATTTAACACAATTTTCAACTTTGATGAGAAGTGTATTAGACAATTCAGAACAAGATTTTATTCCGCTTTCTAATGAAATTGAATTATTAGAATTGTATTTAAAACTTGAGCATTTACGGTTTAAAGATAAGTTTGATTATGAATTAATTATTGATGATGCTCTAGATGTTAGTGAGTATCAAATACCTCCAATGTTATTACAACCATTTGTTGAAAATGCTGTTTGGCACGGATTGCGTTATAAAAAAGAGAAAGGAAAATTAGAAATTAAAATCGGTCAAAAAAACTTTGAAACGGTAGAAATTTCAATTACAGATGATGGTATTGGACGTAAAAAATCAAAAGAATTAAAGACTAAAAATCAATTAAAGCAGAAAAGCAAAGGAATGAATAATATCAAAAGACGTATTGCTATTCTTAATGAAATGTACAAAGATAAAGTTGACGTGTTTATTGATGATTTATTTGATGATGCTTCAGGAACAAAAGTAATATTGACTCTAAAGAAAGATAAAATAATATGATTTTAAAAACGATTATAGTTGAAGATGAAAAAACTAGTAGAGAAATTCTTAGAAATTATTTGGCGAAATATTGCCCTAATGTTGAGGTAGTTGGCGAAGCGCCAAATATTGATGAAGCCCTTGTTTTAATACGCAATAACGATTTAGATTTAGTATTTCTTGATGTGGAAATGCCGTATGGTAATGCTTTTGATTTATTAGATAAACTAACCGATATTACTTTTGAAACGGTTTTTGTTACGGCATATAAAGAGTATGCGATTGATGCGTTAAATAGCCATGCATCTTATTATTTATTAAAACCTATTTCTATAGACGAACTAATCAATGCTGTAGATTATATAACTCAAATTAAGAAGCAAGAGGCAGTATTACAGCAAACAGTTTTAAAAACTAAGGTAAAAAGTGCTGAAGGGAAAATTACGATTCCTACACAAGACGGTTTTGAAGTCATTGCATTGAATACTATTTTATATTGTAAGGCTGATGACAATTACACTCATATTTTTCTCGAGAACAATCAAAAAAAATTGGTTAGTAAAACGTTGAAATACTTTGAAAATCTTTTATCAGAAAATGGTTTTGTTCGTATACATAAATCGTATTTGGTTAATGTAAATTGCATAAAAACTTATAAAAAAGGAAAAGGAGGAACTATTGTTTTAGTAAATGGCAAAGAATTGTCTGTTTCGCCTTCTAAAAAAGCAACTTTATTATCGTTTTTTCAGTAGAAAAATAAAAACTAAAAATCTAGATTTTGGACAGAATATTCTAACGAAATATCAGCAAGGATATTTTTTAAAACACTTACATTTTTATTGCTGTAAAATTGATGTTTTCCAATTATTTGAGTAGTGATATTTAAATTTTTCTTCTCTAAGATAGATTTTGTTTGTTTTGCCACAGCTAAGCCTGAATCAATTATTTTAACATCACGCCCAACAATTTCTTTGATCTGAGGAATAAGATAAGGATAATGAGTGCAGCCCAAAACGAGGTAGTCTATTTGTTGTTTGACCATTGGATTTAAGTATTTGTTCAAAAGTAAAGTCATCTCATTAGAATCCATTTTACCGTTTTCTATTAATTCAACAATCCCTTTTCCCTCTTGTTCAATTACATTGATATGTGCTGCGAATTTATTTGATGTTTTAGAAAATAATGCGCTACTTAGTGTTCCTTTAGTAGCCAATATGCCAATATTATTTGTTTTTGTATTAATTGCTGCAGGTTTTATTGCTGGTTCAATACCAATAAAAGGAACGTCAAATTTTGTTCGAAGTACTTCAATAGCATTAGTAGTTGCTGTATTACAAGCCACAATAATTATTTTACTTCCTCTTTCTATTAGTAGTTCCGTATTTTTTATACTAAATTCAATAATCTTTTCAGATGATTTTTCTCCATAAGGCGCATTTTTACTATCCGCTAAATAAATAGTGTTTTCATATGGTAACAGTGTTGTTAACACTCTCCAAATTGAAGTGCCTCCAATTCCAGAGTCAAATATGCCTATAGGTTTTGAGTTCATCATATGTGTAAAAATAAAAAAATCCCGATAACAATCGGGATTTTTTTAAAAGAGTGTTAAATATTTTATTGAATATTTAAGTGTTTTTTTACGTCTTCTAATATGTTTTTACCATTTGCTACAAGTAACATAGATGAGTCTAAAACATAATCAAATCCTTGTGCTTTAGCCACAGCTTTAATGGCAGCATCAGCAGATTCTAAGATTGGCTTTAACAATTCATTGTTTTTTTTGCTCAATTCTTGTTGTGCTACTTGTTGACTTTTAGCTAATTTTCTCTTTCCTTGTTCTATTTCAAGGTTTCTTTTTTCGTTTTCTTCAGGAGTTTGAGAAGCCGCTTCTGCTTGATATTTTTTGTATTTTGCTTCTAAGGCTTTACTTTCGGTAGAAATATCATCAACATACGTTTTTTCTAATCTACTTAACTCGTCATTCATTTTTTTAGTTGCAGGCATTATACTCACAAGTTCTTGCATATTTATATGTGCAACTTTGCTTTGTGCCTTTACTTGATTAAATCCTAATGCAATTACTGCTACTAATAAAAGTGTTTTTAAATTTTTCATCTTTCTATTTATAATTTTAATTATTCTCTTTTTGTTCTTTATTTTTTCTTAATTGTTCTCTTGCTTCTTTTTGTTTCTTTATGCGCTCTTGTCTTTTCTTTTCTATTGCTGCTTTTTGTTCTTCTCTTTTTTTGATTCGTTCTGCTTTTAATTTCGCAGCTTTATCAAGTGTTTCTTTGTGATTTTCGTTTCTTTGATCAAGTTTCTTTTGCGCTTCTTCGCTTAACTCACGAGGTTGTGCCTTTTTGTTTTTCTTTTTTCTCTTTTCTTTTGCTTCAACTGTTTTTTCAGTTCGTTTAATGCTTTTTAATACCAATTCGCTTAAATCGGCTTTTTTATTGGTGTATATCATAATTACATCTGATGATTTATCAAATATAATGTCATATCCTCGGCTTTTACCAATTTGTTGTGCTGCATTAAATACCTTATCTTGAATTGGTTTAACCAATAATTTTCTGTATAAAAACAAATCTCCATTTGATGAAAAATAATCAGATTCTAAATCTTTTAATTCTTCTTCTTTAAAGGCGATATCTTCAAGTCTTTCACTAATTAAATCATCTGTAAGTAATGCCTTTTCATTACTCAAATCGGCTTTCATCGTCTTGATTTCATTTTTAATCTTATCAAGATTCAATCTCCATTTGTTAGCCTTTTGTTCTAATTGTTGTTGAGCTGCTGCATATTCAGGAATGTTTTCTAAAATATATTCCATGTCTACATAGCCAATTCTCTGACCTCTTTGAGCAAACGTATTTATATTTGCTAAGATTACTATTAGTATTAAAAGTTTTTTTGTCATAACTATTTATTGTTTAGAAAAAACCGTGCCAAGATTTTATTTTTATACAAATATAAGTTTTTTATTAAAACTGCTGTCCAATGATAAAATGAGTTTGCCATCCTGATTTTACGGTACTTCCAGGTAATGGGTCAAATCCATGCGCAAAATCAATTCCTAATAGTCCAAATGCAGGCATAAATATACGAACTCCAAGTCCTGCTGAACGTTTTAAGGTAAATGGATCAAATTTATCAAATCCATCATATGAATTTCCTCCTTCTAAAAATCCAAGTAAATAGATTGATGCTGATGGTTTTAAAGTAACAGGATATCTCAATTCTAGTTGGAATTTATTATAAATTGTTCCTCCATCAATTGATGATATTCTTGAGTTTTCATATCCTCTTAATCCAATTGTTTCTCTACCGTCTAGTTGGAATGTTGCTAATCCATCTCCTCCAACAAAGTAGCGTTCAAATGGTGAGTCTCCTACTTTATTGCTATATGAGCCTAAAAATCCTGCTTCAAAATTAGACATTAATACAAACTTATCAAATAAAGATGTGTACCATTTTCCTTTAAAATTCAGTTTGTAATACTCTAACCATTTGTATTTTTCTTGATCAGATATTGTTGCGTAATCTTTATCATTTACTAATGAATAAGGGAATGTTAATTTTGCTCCAACACTAAAATCAGATCCCGATTTTGGAAAAATAGGGTTAGGTCCTGCTGATTTTCTACCTAAATTAATAGCATATGCTAAGTTATTCGAAATACCTGTAGAAAATGTAAACGTTGCTATTGGATAATCTCTTAAATCATAGCGTTGTAAACTAACGGTTTGCGATAACGAAAAGTAATCATCTGGCCATTTTAAGCGTTTTCCAATACCTACAGATGCACCAATTATGTTTAATCGTTGGTCTTTATCTACGCTTCCTGTCGCATAATTATATCTAAATTGTTTTGATTGATATATTGAAAATGAAAGTGATTGCGGTTTTTTTCCTCCAAGCCATGGCTCTGTAAATGAAAAACTAGATGTTGTGTAGTATCTACTTTTTTGCAAACGTAATGAAAGTGTTTGTCCGTCACCCATTGGTAAAGGTTGATATGCTTTTTTGTTAAATATATTTCTCATCGAAAAATTATTGAACGATAAACCAAGTGTACCAATAAATGATCCACCTCCATAACCTCCTTGGAGTTCTATTTGACTTGATCCTTTTTCTGTTACCGAATAATCAATATCTACTGTTTTGTCATAGTAGTTAGGTTTTAAGTCTGGACTGATAGATTCTGGGTCAAAAAATCCTAATTGTCCTAACTCTCTAATACTACGTATAATTTGTTCTTTGCTGTATAAATATCCTGGACGTGTTCTTAACTGTCTGTAAGCAACATGGTCATTGGTTTTGTCATTACCATTTACGGTTACTTTTCTGATGGTTGCAGGTTCATCTTCATGAATACGTATTTCAACAAAAATTGAATCGTTATCTACCTTTGTTTCTACTGGATTTACTTGAGAAAATATATATCCCGTATTTTGATATAAACTTGCAATATCTTCAGAGTCTGGCTTTCCGTTTCCAGAAACACGCTCTTTTAATACTTTTGAATTGTATACTTGTCCTTTGTCAATTCTTAGATATCTATCTAACTGCTCATCACTATAAACGGTATTTCCTAAATAAGAAATGCCTCCGAAATAATACTTTTTCCCTTCTTCAAGTCCTATATGTACGTTAATCGTATTGTCTGCGTTTCTAGAAATTGAATCGGTTAATATTCGTGCATCTCGATGTCCTTTTTCGCTATATAAATCTATAATTGATTGTAAATCTTCTTTAAAATCTGCTTTTATATATTTTGATTTTTTCCAGAAACGTCCCAAAAATGCTTTTTTGGTATTTTTCATAGCTTTACGCAATTTTTTATCAGATAAATCTTTATTGCCATCAAAATAAATATCTTTAATTTTTACGCGTTCACCTTTGTCAATAAAAATGAGCATATTCAAACTATTTACATTTGAAGTGTCTTTTTTTGTATCTAACGTAACTTTAGTATTTAAAAATCCTTTTTCTTGGTATTTTTTTTGGATATAATTTTCGGAAGTTACTAGTAGATTGTCGGTTATTTTTACACCTTTAGTAAGTTCTGTGTCCTTTTGAAGTTCTTTTGCTTTCCCTTTTTTTACTCCTTGAATACTTACTTTGTTTAGTTGCGGCAATTCAACTACATCAAATTCAAGATAGGCGATATTTCCATCAATTTTTATTACATAAGCATCAACATTGCTAAACTGTTTTTGTCCATACAGTTTTTTAATTGCGCTTGTCAATTTGTCTCCTGGAAGTTTAATTTGTTGACCAACTTTAAGTCCTGTAAATACTTTTACGGCTTGTTCGCTAAACTTTTGTAATCCAGTAACTGAAATTCCACCAAGTTCGTACGTTTTTCCCTTTTCAAATAGAATAGGACCATTTTTAACAATTGAATCCGTAGCGACTTTAAGCAAAGTGTCTGCTTTTTTGATTGTATCGGTTTGTTTGGTGCTTTTGTCAAGAGTAGTTTCTTGAGCGTTGATTGTTAATGTAAGTAAAAGTAATAGTAAGGATAATTTATATCTCATTTCGTGTTTCAATTTGCTCGCTTGTCTTTCCGAAGCGTCGTTCTCTATTTTGATATTCTAAAATCGCGTTGTAAAAATCATTTTTGGTAAAATCAGGCCAAAGTATATCTGTAAAATAAAACTCTGCATAAGCAATTTGCCATAATAGGAAGTTGCTTATCCTTTTTTCGCCGCTTGTTCTAATCATTAAATCAACGTCCGGCAAAGTAAACGTATATAAATGATTATTTATAATATTTTCATCAATTTCTTCTGTTAAAAGCTCATTATTAACAATTTTTTTAGATATATTTTTGAATGCATTAACAATTTCTTCTCTAGAACCATAACTTAATGCTATTGTAAGTGTTAAAGCATTGTTGTTTTTTGTCTGTTCAATTACTTTATTCAATCCTTTTAAAACTGATTTTGGTAAACTTTCTTGATTCCCAATAATTTGAAGTTTGATATTGTTTTTTACTAATTCTTTTGCTTCATTTTTAAGTGAAGTGAGTAAAAGTGCCATTAGCGTTTTAACTTCTGCTTTTGGTCTGTTCCAGTTTTCGGTAGAGAAAGCATATAAAGTTAAAGCTTTTACTCCTGTGTTTCCTGCTGCATCTATAATTTCTCTAACTGCTTTTACGCCATTTTTATGTCCAAACACTCTTGGTTTTCCGCGTTGTTTTGCCCAACGTCCGTTTCCATCCATAATAACAGCTACGTGTTTCGGAATTTTATTTGGGTCTATTTGTGCGCGTAAATCCATATTTAGTTATTGTAGTTTTTTATAACAGGCAGCTCGTCCGAAGGTATAAACCAAGTTAATTCCTGTAAATACATACCAATCGTTACTGTCAGGATTTCCAAAATTTAAAGAAGGTATGTCTAGATTATTATAATCTAAGTCATCTTTAAAAGTGTATCGAGCACCTATTTCCATTCCTAATGCAAAATTAAAGCCAAGCCGAGTTTTGTAGCCAAGTCCAAAAGGGATAGAATACGATGTTGCGCTTGTATAGTTATATTCGTTAGGTGCAGTTTCTTCAGAAACAACGTTGTAGTTAAAAGCTGCTAATTCAAGTAAAATATAAGGCGTAGCGTAATTTGTTCTCGAATGTGAACCGTAATCAAAGTATGAGATTTCTACTCCAACAGCAAACTCTTTGAGTGCATTTGAAAAGTTATATCCTCTCATTTTACGTGCAATATTTGTAGCCTTTGCATCGTCTGATTTTAGTTGCGTGTATGTAAACGTTCCTCTTAAAGCAACTCTAGGATTTAAATTGTATTTATATATAAATCCTCCTGCAAAATTTTTTGGTGCAATGTAGTATTCAGAACCTACATCGCCAATGTAATTACTCCCTCCAAGAAAAACTCCTACTTCGTGAATTTGAGCAGAAATTAAACTTGATATCAAAAGAAATCCAATAATTAAAAATTTTTTTCTCATAATAAAATAGCGTGCAAATATAGTTATTTCAATTTGTTTTGAATAAGATATTCGATACTTTTTGATAACTGTAATTCTGCTAAAATATTGTACAGAAACTGCTTGTATGGCTATTTATTTCGAGTATCTTCTCCCCAAAGAAGTTTCTCGCGTATCGTTTTGATAAAAGAGTGGTTTTTTAGTTCAATCATTTTGATGGTAAAAGGCGCTTTTTTAATCAAAATTTCAGTTTCGTTATTTATCGTTACAATTCTAGAATCAAGCGATAAGAAAAATTCATTTTCTCGCCCTTTTACACGCATTTTCATTACAGTTGTGTCAGGAATAATTAATGGTCTTGCGTTTAAATTATGCGGAGCAACAGGTGTTAAAACAAAACTCTTTGCTTGTGGAGATATCACAGGTCCTCCACAACTTAGCGAGTATCCTGTAGAGCCAGTTGGAGTTGACGTAATTAAACCGTCTGCCCAATATGAAGTAAGGTATTCGTCATCTAAATACGTTTCTACAGTTATCATTGACGCTGTGTTTTTTCTGCTCAATGTAATTTCATTGAGCGCAAAATTAAAACCTTCTAATTCTTTAATTTTGGGTTCAGTTTCAAGTGTTAAAAGCGTTCGTTCTTTGATGTTGTATTCTTTATTTTGTAATAAATTAATAGCTTCATTGATACGTTCTTTATGCACTGTTGCTAAAAATCCTAAACGGCCAATATTTACGCCAATTACAGGAATGTTAGAATCTCTAATATACGCAATAGAGCGCAAAACAGTTCCATCGCCACCAACGGTAAACATAAAGTCAAAAGTGTCGTCTAAATCACTATGACTATTAAATGTGTTATAATTAATATCGATTTTAAAGTTTGATTTCATCAAACTAAAAAAACGTTCTTCTATATATATTTCGGCATTTTTTAATTGTAATGCATTGAGTAAATCTTCAACATATTGTTGAGTGTCTGTATTAAAAAAATGTCCGTAAATTGCAATTTTCATAAACTACATATTTAAGTATTTTTGAAGATAATCTGAGCGACTTTTTAATTCTTCAAGCAATAAATCTTCTTTGTGTTTGGTTAATAAGTGATAATCATATCGTCTAAACGATTGGATGATTTCGTTAACTTCTTCAGATGCAATTTTAAGTGTTATTTGTACAAAGTTATTTTTATATCCTGAAATAAAAATACCGATTAATTTTGCGTTATTTGACTCAACAATTTGAGAAATTTCGCTAAACGAGTAATCGTGAATACCTTTTTCTATTACCAAATAAAATCCTTCCTGATTAAGTAAAGGAGTATCGTTAAAATAGTGTAATATATCTGTTAATTCATAATAACCTATATATTTGTTTTGCGCTGATAAAACAGGAAGTATATTGGTTTCGTTTGCTGAAAATGTTTTTAATATAGCAATCCAATTGTCTTTATTGCCAATATGGAAATCATCAAACAGATGTTTAAATTCATTTAGGTTTTTAGTGTCATCATCAGTCGTTCTCACATCATTTTCTAATACAGAGCCAATTAATTGGTCGTTGTCAACAACAGGAATGTGAGAAAATGTTAAGTCATTAAATAGCCTTTTGGCTTCACCAATAGTACTGTTTAAAGTCAACGCTTTAACGTCGTTTGAAATATATTCTGATATTTTCATTGCTGCAAATTTACGAAATTGAAACTATGAATTGTGATTTTGAGTTGATAAATCAAA
>CAMZLV010000157.1 GCA_947311835.1 uncultured Lutibacter sp.
AAATATTGGAATACAAGGGGTTCTTTTTAATTTTTGATGATTTTGTTAGACGAAATGTAGTGAAATCAAGACTTTTGATACTACCTGAAATTTATTTAGGACGGGATTGGTTTTAACCCTTTATTATTAGCAAATATTTAAGAAATACACCTTTTTGTTAAAGTAAAAATATTATTTTTGCAGTTAATAATACAATTACTATGAGGAAATTTATACTAGATGAGGTAGATCATCAAATATTAGATATTTTGATTGACAACGCTCGCACACCTTTTACTGACATTGCAAAACAATTAGTTGTTTCTGCTGGGACTATTCATGTTCGTGTAAAAAAAATGGAAGAAGAAGGCATTATTAAAGGCTCAACTCTGACAATTGATTACGATAAAATGAATTATTCTTTTATAGCGCATACAGGAATTTTCTTAGAAAAAACATCAAGAACAATAGAAGTAATTGAAAAATTACGAAAAATAAGCAATGTAACGGTTGCTTATATAACGGCAGGAAAATACAATATTTTTTGTAAAATTCGCGCAAAAGATACCAATCACGCCAAAGAAGTTATTTTTAAAATTGACGAAATTGATGGAGTAAACAGAACCGAAACAATGATATCTTTAGAAGAAAGCATAAACGATAAAAAACGTTTGATGCATTCTATTTTTAGAGAATTTTAAAAAACATCATCTTTTCATCTTAATTATATTTTAAAGAACCTCTTTAAGGCTGTATAAAATAGAATTTAAACTTTTTTAAGAAAGACTTCTGTACTGTTAGTTAAACATATGTTTATTTTTAAAAACTCTTATAAAAATGCTTACTAAATTTTTATTTACTCGTATTTTTTACAGTATATTTATCGCTTAAAATTTACACAAGTGAACATTACATATAATCGAGAAAAACTAACTAACAATCAATTAATTACACTTTACAAATCGTTATTAAAACCACGATTAATTGAAGAGAAAATGTTAGTGTTATTACGTCAAGGAAAAATTTCAAAATGGTTTTCAGGAATAGGACAAGAAGCTATAGCTGTTGGAGTGACTTCTGTATTAGACAAAGATGAATATATCTTGCCAATGCATCGAAATTTAGGAGTTTTTACAACGAGAGAAATTCCACTTTATAGATTGTTTTCTCAATGGCAAGGAAAAATGAATGGATTTACCAAAGGTAGAGATCGCTCATTTCATTTTGGTACACAAGAATTCAATATAATTGGTATGATTTCGCACTTAGGACCTCAATTAGGAGTTGCCGATGGTATTGCGTTAGCTAATAAACTAAAGAAAAACGGTAAATTAACAGCCGTTTTTTCTGGAGAAGGAGGAACAAGCGAAGGAGATTTTCACGAAGCTCTAAATATAGCTTCTGTATGGAGTTTACCTGTTCTTTTTTGTATAGAACACAATGGATATGGACTATCCACACCAAGTAGTCAACAGTTTGTAAATCAAAATGTAGCCGATAAAGGGATTGGCTATGGAATGGAAAGTCATATAATTGACGGAAATAATATATTAGAAGTATATTCTAAAGTATCAGAATTAGCTGCAGATGTTCGTAAAAATCCAAGACCTATATTGTTAGAGTTTAAAACCTTTAGAATGCGCGGTCACGAAGAAGCAAGTGGCACAAAATATGTACCTAAAGAATTACAAGATGAATGGGCAAAGAAAGATCCAATCACAAATTTTAAAACCTATTTGATTAATGAAAATGTGTTGACAGAAGCACAAGACGAAGCATTTAAAAAAGAAATTAAAAAGGAAATTAACGAAAACCTTAAACTTGCTTTTGATGAAAAAACGATTGAATCAACAGTAGAAAACGAATTAAATGATGTGTTTAAATCATTTGAATATCAAGAAATTAAACCATCTGAAAAGAAAAGTAAAATACGATTAATTGATGCGATATCAAACGGATTGAGACAATCTATGGAAAAACATGATGATTTGGTCATTATGGGACAAGATATTGCTGAATATGGAGGTGTTTTTAAAATTACTGATGGATTTTTAGAGCAGTTTGGTGAAGATAGAATACGAAATACTCCAATTTGCGAATCAGGAATTATAGAAACGGCTTACGGTTTGTCAATTAGCGGTATAAAGAGTGTTGTAGAATTACAATTTTCTGATTTTGTGACTTCAGGTTTTAATCCTGTAGTTAATTTATTAGCAAAATCGCATTATAGATGGCAACAGAATGCTGATATAGTACTGCGTATGCCTTGTGGAGCAGATGTGCAAGCAGGACCTTTTCATAGTCAAACAAACGAAGCATGGTTTACGCATACTCCTGGATTAAAAGTTGTTTATCCAGCGTTTCCTCAAGATGCTAAAGGGTTATTGGCAACAGCAATTGAAGATCCAAATCCTGTTTTATTTTTTGAACATAAAGCATTGTATAGATCTGTATATCAAGAAGTTTCTGATGAGTATTTTACAATCCCTTTTGGAAAAGCAAATACGCTTAAAGAAGGAAATGATGTAACAATCTTAACTTACGGAGCAGGAGTTCATTGGGCGCTAGCAACTCTAGATAAAGTTGATGTAAATGCGGACTTGATTGATTTAAGAACACTACAACCTTTAGATACTGAAACAATTTATGCATCTGTAAAAAAGACTGGAAAAGTTATTATTCTACAAGAAGATAGTCAGTTTGGAGGAATCGCTTCTGACTTATCAGCTATGATAACTGAAAATTGTTTTGAAGATTTAGATGCTCCTGTAAAACGTTGTACAAGTATTGAAACACCAATTCCTTTTGCACAACAATTAGAATTTAATTATTTATCAAAAAACAAATTTGAATCTGATTTAAAAGAGTTAATAGCTTATTAAACAGTTAAAATTTATAAATCAAAAAAAGGTACATCTGTTTTCTTATAAAATAGATGTACCTTTGTGCTCTTAAATAAATAGGGCATGACAACATTTACCGAATTAGGAATTCGTAACGAATATATAAAAGGTTTAAAAGAATTAGGAATTAAAAATCCGACAGAAATTCAGGAAAGAACAATTCCAACCTTATTAAAATCAAATACTGATTTTATTGGGTTAGCACAAACTGGAACTGGAAAAACTGCCGCTTACGGATTACCAATCTTACACCAAATAAACGCATCAAAACCACATATACAAGCATTAATTTTATCGCCTACAAGAGAATTGGTGCAACAAATTAAAAAACAATTATTTAAATTTACAAAATATGTTGATGAACGTATATTTTTAGAGGCTGTTTACGGTGGAGAAAAAATTGACAAACAAATAAAATCATTAGAAAGGACTACACATATAGTAGTTGCAACTCCAGGACGACTCATTGACTTAATAGAAAGAGGAACAATTGATTTGAGTCAAATAAGAACCATTGTACTTGATGAAGCAGACGAAATGTTAAGTATGGGTTTTAAACAAGATTTGAATAGAATATTAAAATATACAAACGGAAAACGTTCAACTTGGTTGTTTTCAGCAACATTCCCTCAAGAAATTCAACGAATAGTTAAAACGTATATGGATACAAATGCAGTACGTGTAGAAGTGAATAAAAGTACACGCGTTAATGCAAACATTACACACTTATTTGTAAAAACTACTTTAAAAGAGAAAACGGATACTTTAATTAGATTATTAGAGAGTAGAGAAGGAGATAGAGGAATTATTTTTTGCCGTACCAAAGCAGGAGCGAGAAATTTAGTAGAAATATTACAAGAAGAAGGATTTTCTGTTGATGCCTTAGAAGGTGATATGCAACAGCGAGAACGCGACAAAGTAATGCGCATGTTTAGAAAAAAAACAATTGATATTTTAATTTCTACGGATGTTTCTGCACGTGGAATTGACGTAAATAACCTTGGTTTTGTAATTCATCATCAATTGCCTGAAAAATTAGAATATTATACACACAGAAGCGGTAGAACAGCAAGAGCAGGAAAAGCAGGTTTTTCAATATCATTAATAATTCCAAGTGATATGCATAAAATTCAAGAAATTCAAAAAGGATTAGGAATTAAAATGACTGAAACAAAAATTTAGATTATGGGATTAACAAATAATGATATTTTTAAAAAATTACGTGTTGCACACAAATTACGTGATGATGATATGGTAAAAATATTAGCATTAGTAGATTTTAAAATTTCAAAAAGTGAGTTAAACGCATTTTTTAGGAATGAAAATCATCCAAAATATATGGAATGTGGTGATCAAATTTTACGTAATTTTTTAAACGGACTAATCATTCATCTTCGTGGACCAATGCCTAAGAAAAAGGAGTAGATGCTTCGTTGTGGTAATGGGATAATTATTTAATGATGTAATGAGGTAATGAGATAATGAGGTAATGAGATAATGAGGTAATGAGGTAATGATGTAATGTGATTAAAATTTAAACATCAAATTCATTGACTTCAATAACATTTCCTGCGTTTAGTGAATTAATTGTAATATTTCCAATTCTCACACGCACCAATCTTAATGTTGGAAATCCAACAATAGCAGTCATTTTGCGTACTTGCCTAAATTTACCTTCGCGCAACGTTATTGAAACCCAACTTGTAGGACCATGCCGTTCATCACGTATCTTTTTAGCTCGTTTTGGTAAAACAGGCGTTTCTTTTAGAATTGATACTTTACAAGGTTTGGTTAAATATTTTCCAGTTTCAGTACTTATTTCAACACCTTTTTCCAGTTTGTGTAGTGCATCATCCGTTAAAATTCCATCAACTTGCGCATAATATTCCTTTTCTATTTTATTACTTCGTATAAATTGACTTACTTTTCCATCAGTAGTGAGTAATAAAAGCCCTTCAGACGCTTGATCAAGTCTGCCAATTGCCATCGTATTTTTTGGAAAGTTATACAGTTCACCTAACATCTTTTTATTTCGCCTTACAGTTTGATTGCTAATAAATTGACTTAAAAAACCATACGGTTTAAATAGTAAAAAGTGACGATGTTTTGAAGTGCTCATTTATTTCTTAGTTGCTATTTTAAAATATTTATTAACAAGTTTTTATAAAATTTTTATAAAAATAAGCTATTATTCCTTAATAAAGGATGTACTTTTGCATATCACAAAAAAACAACATAACAACGTGAAAGTATCAACCGCCGAACTACAAGAAAGAAAAACAGGAAAAGATTTATATGCTTATCAAAAAGGAGCAATAAATAGGATTTTTAAAGCATTTGAAGATGCTCCAGAAGATTATCATTTATTGTATCAATTGCCAACAGGAGGAGGTAAAACGGTTATTTTTTCAGAAATTGTAAGACAATATTTAAAGCATCACAAAAAAAGAGTATTAGTGATGACGCATCGTGTAGAATTATGTAAGCAAACATCAAATATGCTTACCGAATTTGGCGTTGTAAACAAAGTTGTAGATAGTAAAGCAAACCTCGATGATCAAGATGATTATCAATGTTTTGTAGCGATGGTTGAAACATTAAACAACCGATTGAATGATGATAAACTAGATATTTCTGGTATCGGTTTGGTGATTATTGATGAGGCGCACTATAACTCATTTACAAAATTATTTAAATTTTTCGAAAAATCATTTATTCTTGGTGTTACCGCAACTCCTTTGAGTTCGAATATAAAACTACCAATGAAAGACAATTATAATGAGATGATTGTTGGTGAAACTATCGAATCTTTAATTGAAAATGAATTTTTAGCACGTGCTGAAACATACGCTTATAATGTAGGACTTACCTCGCTTGAAATAGGATCTAATGGAGATTATACAGTAAAATCATCAGAAGATTTATATACCAATAATGATATGCTTTCTATGTTATTACACGCATACGAAACACATTCAAAAGGTAAAAAAACATTGATTTTTAACAATGGTATCACTACTTCAATACATGTATACGAAACCTTTAAAGCAGCAGGATATCCTATAGCACATCTTGACAATACTGTTTCTAAAAAAGATAGAGCAGCATTGCTTAAATGGTTTAAAGAAACGCCTCATGCTATCATTACATCAGTTAGTATTTTAACAACAGGATTTGATGAGCCTTCAATAGAAACAATCATATTAAATAGAGCTACAAAATCATTGGCGTTGTACTATCAAATGGTTGGTCGTGGTTCACGTATTTTTAAAAATAAATCGAAGTTTAATATCATTGATTTAGGAAACAATCACCATAGATTTGGACCTTGGGGAGCAGATTTAGATTGGCAAAAAATATTTAGATCTCCAGATTATTATATGGAGAAATTATTGAGCGATGAGGAATTAGAGAGTAATTTCAAGTATGAAATGCCTCCAGAATTACGTGAAGAATTTTCAAAATCAGAGGAAGTGTATTTTGATATTAAAAAAACATATACGCAAGCAGTAGCACAAGGAAAATCATCAAAAGTAGTATTAGAACAATCAATCAAACAACACGCAAAAATTTGTATTGAAAATAGTGAAGATGTGTATGATGCGTTGGCATTAGCAAAAAAATTGAGTGATGATATTACACATAGATTAGATAGATATAGTAAATGCATTTGTAGAAGTACACATAATTTTATTGATTGGTTAAATGATGATTACAGAAAGAAATTAAGAATGTATTTAAACGAAAATTTTGACAGAGATTTTGAAGAAATACACGGAAGACCACCAGAAGAATAATCATTTTTTATTTTGATAATAATTTCATAACTTGCTAACCCGAAAAAACAAGGAATAATAAATATAAAATTTAAGAGTATAAATGGCAAAATCACAGCAAACCTTTAATAAAAGTGAAAAAGAGAAAAAACGTTTAAAAAAGAGAGAATTAAAAGCGAAGAAGAAAGAAGAACGTAGAGCAAACTCTGTTAAAGGCGGTAAATTAGAAGATATGCTTGCTTATGTTGATGAATACGGACGTTTGACAGACACTCCACCAGATCCTGCAAATAAAATTGTTGTAGAAGCAGAAGACATTGTTTTAGGAATTCCTAAGAAAGAAGATTATGAAGCTGAAGACCCAACAAAAGAAGGTAAAGTTTCCTTTTTTGACTCTTCAAAAGGATTTGGTTTTATAATTAACAGCCAAACGCAAGAGAAACATTTTGTTCACGTAAGTGGTTTAATTGATGAAATTCAAGAAAACGATAAAGTTTCTTTTGAATTAGAAAAAGGACTTCGAGGAATGAACGCTGTTAAAGTTAAAAAAATATAATAATATAAAATTGCTTTGAAATGTATAAATATATTCTAATAGTTTTTATAATTCTATTTTCAATTGATATCGTTGCTCAACAACAAAAAATACCAGAAGGATATACTTTAATAACTCTTGATGGAAAAGATGCTTATATGAATTTTGAAACTGGTGATGTAATTAGAACTACAGCGTCTAATTCGAGTTTATTAATTGATCAAAAATTAAAAACAACTTCAAATAGTAATACTGAAAATGCAAGTAGAGATTTGTATTTGGTTCTTAGAGGTGATACTTTGTTTAGTATTGCAAAAGATTTTAATATGAGTGTGTCAGAATTAAAAGCATTAAAT
>CAMZLV010000158.1 GCA_947311835.1 uncultured Lutibacter sp.
ATATGAAACAGTTAATCTAATGGATAAAAAAATCATAAAGTCTATAACGAGTAATCATCATTATTTAAATGCTTTTAACGCGACATTATTAATTTAAAATGGTATTATTCGGCATTAGAATTAAAAACGGAAAAGAAAATAGTTCTTGCCAAAGACTTTAATCATACAATTGAAGAACCCTACGAATTTAAAGATATTAAAGATTTTGTAGTAGAACCAAAAGCAGTAGTAAAACAGACAAAGCCAATTGTTAAAGTGATAAAACCAACTGAAATTGTTACTACAGCGCAACCAATTCCTGATGACGCTCCACCATTTAAACCAACTGATCCAGAAGCAAACAATCCTACACCAACAGTAGTTGCTAAAAGGCCTCCAGTTGTTGATGTTGAAGATCCTGAAGATTTTATTGATGATATTAAAACCATTGATGAGGTTCCTGTTTTTCCAGGTTGCGAAAAAGCAAAATACAAAGATAAAAAAGCTTGTTTTGAGCGTAAGTTGAGAAAATTTGTAGGTAGAAAATTCAATAAAAGTTTAGCACCACAACTTGGATTGGCATCTGGAAAAAAAAGAATATTTGTTGAATTTATTATCACCAAAACAGGAGAAATAACCATTACTAATGCAAGTGCACCTCATAAAAAATTAGAAGAAGAAGGCATGAGAGTAGTAAAAAGACTTCCAAAAATGATTGCCGGAAAAAAAGGAGGAAAAGCGGTAAACATGAAATATATGCTTCCGATTAACTTTCAAGTGCAATAACTATTCAACTTTATAAAACTTCAAAATCCCGTTTTTAACGGGATTTTTCTTTTTAAAATCGTATTTTCGTACAATAAATTATCTAAAATGAAAATAGAACAATATCTCGACTCAACGTATTTAAAAACAGCCGAACAAGCAGCGATTTCAGAAGAAAAAACCAAACAAAATGTGATTGATTTGGTTGAAGAAGCCATTGAAAATAATTTTATATTGGTAATGATTCGTGCTAAATATATTGCATTGGCAAAAAAAATAATCAAAGATGCTAATTCTAATGTTAAAGTAGGAACGGTTATTGGTTTTCATGAAGGAACAAAATCAACCGATGAAAAATTGCAAGAAGCACAACAAGCAATAAATAATAACGTAGATGAATTAGACTATGTTATAAATTATCAAGCATTTAAAAAAGGGCAAATTAACCTTGTAAAAGCTGAGGTTTTTAAAGGAACTAAAATTGCTTTGGAAAATGATAAAATTGTAAAATGGATAATTGAAATTGCAGCCTTAACCAATGATGAAATTGTAGCAATAACACAATTAATACATGATGTAGTGATAGAAAATTTTGAAGACAAAGCACAAGATGTTTTTGTAAAATCTTCAACAGGATTTTATAAAACTGAAGATGGCAAACCAAATGGCGCAACTTTTGAAGCAATGAAATTAATTGTAGAAAATGCCAAACCATTACAATCTAAAGCAGCAGGAGGCGTTCGTAGTTATGAAGATGCAGTAAAAATGGTAGAAATTGGTGTAACACGTATTGGCACATCATCAGCCAAAAAAATAGCAGACGGTAAAACAACAGAAGGATATTAGTATGGCACAATATTTTGCACACGAAACAGCTGTGATAGACGAAGGTTGTAGTATTGGAAAAGATACCAAAATTTGGCATTTTAGCCATATTATGCCAAATTGTAAAATTGGCGAAAACTGTAATATAGGTCAGAATGTAGTAATTTCTCCAGATGTTGTGTTAGGCAAAAATGTAAAAGTGCAAAACAATGTTTCAATTTATACAGGCGTAATTTGTGAAGATGATGTTTTTTTAGGACCTTCAATGGTTTTTACCAACGTAATTAATCCGCGAAGTGCTATAAAAAGACGCGATGAATTTAAGCAAACTGTTGTTAAAAAAGGAGCGAGTATTGGAGCCAATGCAACTATAGTTTGCGGTAATGATATTGGTAAATACGCCTTTGTTGGTGCAGGAGCAGTTGTTACAAAAGAAGTGCTTCCGTATGCTTTGGTTGTTGGAAATCCTTCAAAACAAATAGGTTGGATTAGCGAATTTGGACATCGACTAGAATTTGATAAAAACGGTTTTGCAATTTGCTCTGAAAGTCAAGAAAAATATCAATTAAAGAATAATAACGTCACAAAAATTTTGTAATTTAAGACATGAAAAACTATATAATAAATGCTTTTTTTCTGATGCTTTCAATAATTGCATCAGCACAATTAGAAAAATATCCTGTAGTTGAAGGATGTGAAACTACGACTAATGAGGCTATAGAAGAATGTTTTACAGCAACCGTTTCAAAAACTGTTATAACAGCAATTAACCTTCCAGACGAAGTAGTAAAAGATAATTTTAAAGGAATAGTTAATGTTGTTTTTTATGTTGATAGAAAAGGGAAATTTACTGTGTTGTATATCAATACACCATACAAAAGTTTAAAAGAAGAGATCTCTCGAGTTTTTGACAAGTTGCCAAATGCAACTCCTGCAAAATATAATAATCACGATGTAGAAATGCAATTTGTATTACCAATTACTATTCCGTTGAATGCATCACAACAAATAAACATTGAAGAAAAAACACAAACGGTAACAGATAATTTTTCTGTAATTCAAAAGGATGAAAATTTAGAACTGATAAAACCAGATTCTTTACAATTATTAGAGCATCATAGTCAATTGAATGTGTCGTATACGCACCAATCGTATAGTCAGTTAGATTATTATTATAACAAATCTCAAAATTCACACACAGCCGTAAAGCCTTATATATATAGCGATGTAGCCAATTATGTAGATTTAGATGCGCAAAAATCAAGTTTGATGATGACCAAAGATACTTGGCTTGGTAAGAAATTTTTTAACGAACACATGTTGCAAGTGCAAGGTAACGACTATTGGTTTACACTTGATCCAATTGTAGATTTGCAAGTTGGTAAAGCAGGAACTATCAATACATTTAATAATACAAGAGGTGTGCGAATTCAAGGGTCATTAGGCAATAAATTGAGTTTTTCATCTACTATTTATGAATCTCAAGGAAGATTTGCAAAATACGTAAATGAGTATGCTGAGTCAATTGCTCCAGCAGGAGGAAATCCAGCAATAATTCCTGGACGAGGTATTGCAAAAGAGTTTAAAACCGATGCTTATGATTATCCTGTAGCAACAGGTTATTTGTCATATACGCCAAATAAATTTTTGAATTTACAATTTGGGCACGACAAGAATTTTATTGGTGATGGTTACCGTTCTATGTTATTGTCTAACAATGCTTCACCATATCCATTTTTTAAAGTGAATACTAAATTTTGGAAAATAAAATACACCAATCTTTGGATGTGGCTTCGCGATGTGCGACCAGAAGTTACTGTAGACGGTGTGTTTAAGCAAAAGTTTATGGCTTCACATTATTTGAGTTACAACGTTACCAAAAAACTAAATATTGGTTTGTTTGAATCCGTTATTTGGGAAAATTCTAACGATAGAGGTTTCGATATCAATTATTTAAATCCGATAATATTTTATCGTGCTATTGAATTTTCTACAGGCTCTAGAGGTGGAAATGCAGTTATAGGATTAACAACAAAATACCGATTAAATGATACGTTTTCGCTTTATTCTCAGTTGTTGATTGATGAATTTTCTACAAGTCAAATAGCCAAAGGAAACGGATATTGGGCAAATAAAAGTGGTTTCCAGATAGGAGCAAAATATTACAATGCCTTCAACGTAAAAAACCTTTATTTACAAGCTGAGTATAACACAGCAAGACCATTTACGTATTCGCACAATGTGCCAACACTTAACTATGGACATAACAACCAATCTATGGCGCATGTTTGGGGCGCAAATTTCAATGAGTTAGTTGCTTTAGCGCGTTATACCAAAGGTAGATGGTTTGCCGATGCTAAGATAGTAGCAGGAAAAAAAGGATTTGATATTGAAGGCGATACAGCAAGTTATGGTAGTGACATTTATCGAAATTATGATGATAGAAACGCTGATTTTGGAGTAGGAGTAGGACAAGGAAATACAACTAATATTTTTATTGGTGATGTACAAGTTGGATATTTAATAAATCCAGCAACCAATTTAAAGTTATTTGGAGGATTGACATATAGAAACTTTAATCCAGAAACGATATCAACCAATTTTGATAAAACCAATACAACATGGTTTAATGTTGGTTTACGTACCGATTTGTTTGATTGGAATTTAGATTTTTAGGGAAGTTTCCATATGATGCAATCGTGTGGGAGCAGGTTTTTATTTGGCGCTTTCACAACTACATAACCATTTGTATATCAGCAAAATAAGTTGTATATTAGACGAATAAAACCCCAAAAAGGACGGTAATCCTTAAAAATCGGGGTTTTAAAATTTCAGTC
>CAMZLV010000159.1 GCA_947311835.1 uncultured Lutibacter sp.
ATAAAAGAAAAGAAGTAGCCGTTTTAAAAGATAAAATCACTCTTAAAAGTTTGGTAGAAAGTCCTATGTTTAAAAGAGAGCCATTATCATTAAGAGCCTCTTTATTGCATAAAAATTCTACAGGAATTATTGCCGAATACAAAAGACAATCGCCATCAAAAGGAATAATTAACAGTACAGCAACAGTAAAACAAGTGACTACAGGATATTTAGAAGCGCGTGTTGCAGCACAATCAATTTTGACAGATGCTCATTTTTTTGGAGGTACTATGGTAGATTTGATGGAGGCAAGAGCAACCAATACTATAAAACCAATCTTACGAAAAGATTTTGTAGTTGATCCGTTTCAAATAATAGAAGCCAAAGCAATTGGTGCTGATGCAATTTTGTTAATTGCAACTTGTTTAACGAAAAAAGAAATTAAAAACTTTGGAAACTTGGCAAACGATTTAGGTTTAGAAGTACTTTATGAAGTACACAGTCAAGAAGATTTAGACAAAATAAATGTTGATAAGCAAATCATAGGAATCAACAATCGTAATTTAAAAACTTTTCAAGTAGATATTGCGCATTCTATTGAATTGGCAAGTCAAATTCCAGAAACGTGCGTAAAAGTTTCGGAAAGTGGTATAAGCAATCCGGAATTAATTATTGGTTTACGTGAATACGATTTTAAAGGATTTTTAATTGGCGAAAATTTTATGAAAACCGAAAATCCGGGAGATGCTTGTAAAGAATTTATTAAACAATTAAGGTAGCGTTTAAAAGACCTCACAGGTTTTTAAAACCTGTGAGGTCTACCATAAAAATATGAAAATTAAAGTTTGCGGTATGCGACATAGCGATAATATTAAGGAGTTAGTTAAACTATCTCCAGATTATATTGGTTTTATTTTTTATAAAAAATCAAAGCGTTTTGTTGCTGATTTTCCAGAAGTAGAGATTCCTAAAGGAATAAAAAAAGTAGGTGTTTTTGTTAATGAAACGATAGATGAAATTAGAAACAAAGTAAATAAATATAACCTACAAGCAGTGCAATTACATGGAGATGAGACACCAATCTTTTGTAAAGAACTCAAATGTCAGTTCGAGCGCAGTCGAGAACTAATGATTATTAAAGCCTTTGCTGTAAATGCTGCTTTTGACTTTAACGAAACGAAACCTTATCAAGATAGTTGCGATGTATTTTTATTTGATACTAAAGGAAATGATTATGGCGGAAACGGGATAAAATATGATTGGAATATCTTAAAAAAATACAAGGGCAAAACGCCTTATTTATTAAGTGGTGGAATTTCAGAAAATGATGTTGAACCTATTTTGTCTTTTATGAAAGGACAAGCGTTTAATCAGTGTTTAGGTGTTGATGTAAATAGTGGATTTGAAGACAGTCCAGCAAATAAAAATATAGAAAAATTAAAGATTTTTTTAAAGAAAGTAAAAGAATAAAGCCTCTTTGAATGCAGTCATGAGATTTTAGGTCTCGACTGCGCTCGACCTGACAAAATATAAAAATATGAAATCAAAATTTGAAGCAGATAAAAACGGATATTACGGACAATTTGGAGGTGCATTTATTCCAGAATTGTTATATCCAAACGTAAAAGAATTGGAAGATAATTATCTTAAAATAATGGAATCAGATTCTTTTAAAAAAGAGTTTACATCCTTGTTAAAAGATTATGTTGGTCGTCCTAGTCCGTTGTATTATGCTAAACGACTTTCAGAAAAATACAAGGCGCACATCTATCTAAAAAGAGAAGATTTAAATCATACAGGCGCACACAAAATTAACAATACAATTGGTCAAATTTTAATAGCCAAACATTTAGGTAAAAAACGCATAATTGCAGAAACAGGCGCAGGACAACATGGCGTTGCAACAGCAACAGTTTGCGCATTAATGAATTTAGAATGCGTAGTTTTTATGGGCGAAATAGATATCAAACGACAAGCGCCAAATGTAGCACGAATGAAAATGTTGGGCGCAACCGTTGTACCAGCAATAAGCGGTAGTAAGACCTTAAAAGACGCTACCAATGAAGCCATAAGAGATTGGATTGGCAATCCTGAAGATACTTATTATTTAATAGGTTCGGTAGTTGGTCCGCATCCTTATCCTGATATGGTTGCGCGTTTACAAGCCGTTATTTCTGAAGAGATAAAAGCACAATTAGTAGAAAAAACAGGAAAAGAAAATCCTGATACAATAATTGCTTGTGTTGGAGGAGGAAGCAATGCTGCAGGAGCCTTTTATCATTATTTAGATGAAAATTCTGTTGAATTGATTGCTGTAGAAGCAGCAGGTTTAGGCGTTGATTCTGGTGAAAGTGCAGCAACATCTGTACTTGGTGATGTTGGCGTTTTACACGGTAGTAAAACCATTTTAATGCAAGATGAATACGGACAAGTGATTGAACCATATTCTATTTCGGCTGGATTAGATTATCCAGGAATAGGACCTTTACACGCTTTTTTAAACGAAAGTAAGCGTGCTAAATTTATGAATGCAACTGACAGTGAAGCACTAAATGCTGCTTATGAATTAACAAAAATTGAAGGAATAATTCCAGCGTTAGAAAGTGCACACGCATTAGCCGTTTTACCAAAGATAGATTTTAAAGAAAACCAAGTTGTGGTTGTAAATTTATCAGGAAGAGGTGATAAAGATTTAGAAACATATATTAAGAATTTAAAAAAGTAATGTCTCGTTTGAACGCAGTCGAGAGGTTTTAGGTCTCGACTGCGCTCGACCTGACAAAAATAAATAGAACAATGAAAAGTTTAAAGCAATTACTAAAGCATAATAATAGCAATTTACTTTCTGTATTTTTTACAGCAGGATTTCCTAAGTTAGAGGATACTACAACAATTATCAAAGCATTAAACAAAAATGATGTTGATTTTATAGAAGTTGGCTTGCCATATTCAGATCCTTTAGCAGATGGTCCAACCATACAGCACAGTAGTGAAGTAGCCTTGCAG
>CAMZLV010000160.1 GCA_947311835.1 uncultured Lutibacter sp.
CGCAACCACGATTTAATCTGATGAATTATGATGTGTAATTTCTTAAAATTCTTTCCATTTTCACTTTTAATTTGTGTAATATTATAGTGTTCTTTTAAAGGTTCGTAACCTCTCCATTTATCAGTGAAAATTTTAGCAGAAGTGCTTATATGCTCTTCAAAAATTGGCGTTAAAGATTTGCAAGAATAATCATCAATAGACTTAATGTATACACGTTTTACTTGATGTTTTCCTGTTAATTCAACGGCTATGATTGCTTTTTTCTTTTTAGTATCATAACTTCTTCCTTGCTTTCCCTCTTCTTTCCCTCCAACTGTAAATTCATCGACATGAACTAAATCTGATAAAGGATATTTTTTACTACTTTCCATTGATTTTCGCACTTTTTGCATAAAAAACCAAGTAGAAGTCTGACTTATGCCATAGCGTTCTCCCAATTGAACGCTTGACAAACTTTTACTACTTGTTGTCATTTCAAAAACAATACAAAAGGCTTTTTGTACTCCAAATTTAACCTTATGAAATAAGGTGTTTGCTGTTGAACTTTCTACATGATGACAAGAATAACAATGATATTTATAATCTTTTTTCATACATCCTTTTGTACCTCCACATTTACTACAAATAAAGCCATCTTGCCATTTATATTTAGCCAAATAGGCTTTACATGCATCGTCATTTGGCAGTTCTTTTACAAAGTTTAGTATATTTTTACCTTTAAATTGTTCCATATCCTTAATTTTAAAGGGTAAATATACAGAATTTATATTAATAAGTCAAAAAAACAATTCCAATTTTGTCAAATGGAGCAATAATTTCAGAAGTTCTTAATTGTTTTTGTATTCCAGAGTATAGAAAACTGAAATCTGTTTTTGTATCAGGTTCTGTTCTTGAGTGTTTATCACTAAATGTTACTTTTGAATTTTTATATATGGTTAGGGCGCTTTTTATATTTGGATAATAGATGTATTTTTTACTTTCATAATTACCCAAAGAATTATGAAAGTAATAATATGAAATGTATTGTTGTAAAAAAGGACTGTTAGGTTTTTTTGTGATAAATTCTTCTCGTTTCATTTATGTTTGTCTTAATTGCTGCAACATCTTTTTTTATAAGTTATACCATTTTAAATTAATAATGTCGCGTTAAAAGCATTTAAATAATGATGATTACTCGTTATAGACTTTATGATTTTTTTATCCATTAGATTAACTGTTTCATATAACCAATTTTTCAAGTTTTTCATATCTTCAAATCGTTGATTTTTATACCTATTTTTTATGTATTGCCAAACCTGTTCACAAGGATTTAGTTCAGGAGCATATGGTGGAATTCTCAATAAGAAAATATTATCAGGTACTTCTATATTTTTAGTTGAATGAAAACCTGCATTGTCAATAACAACAATTTTATATTCTTTTGGTTTATATTGAGAGAAGTGGTATAAATACGATTCAAATATTTTAGTATCTACACCGTTTATTTCCCAAACAAAACTGTTGCCATTAATTGGTGAATAACTTCCATAAAGGTAGGTTGTTTTAAATTTATGTTGATAATTCACAATTGGTTTTACACCTTTAGCAGTTAAACATTTTCCTAAATGCGTCATTAATCCAAACCTTGATTCGTCTTGAAAATATAAATTCACATCGTTATACTTATCTTTATTTAGACTTAATCTAATCTGATTTAGCGTATTAGGGAGTTTTTAAAAAAGCATTTACTGCTTTATCATCTTTTTTATAATGAGATTTTCTAGGTGATTTGAGTTTGGTTTTAAAATGCTTAATTAAATGGTATCTCAACAAATGATAATTGATTGAAACACCATATTCTGATTTCACCCAATCCACAGCATCCCAATATCCTAAAAATGGATTCTCACTTGAGTTGACTCGTTTTGATAAACCATCATGGATATCAGAAGTAATAATTCTTGACTTCAATTTTTTAGGAGCATCAGATAAAAGTTCTTGAATTCCTCCTTTTTGATATTTAATACTCCAACGTTCCTGAGTTCTTGTTGTTATGCCTAAATATTTAGCAAGTTCAACTCGAGTTTTAAAACGTTTTTCTTGTAATTCAATCAACCAAATTATTCGCTTTTCAAATTTAAAAAAAGTTTGTTGTTTGCGTAGTGATTTGAGAGTTAAAATATCTTCTTTTATTATAAATTCTTTAGGTTTTGCCATACGTAAAGATACAATAAAATAACGACTTTACCTATTTAAATTGGTGTTACTTACTTGTACTAACAACAACTGCACAAACAATTCATACTGTTGACAATCGCTCTCAGTCAGGAGCAATGTTTACCAACATTCAAAACGCTATTGATGCTGCTACATCAGGTGATATTATTCAAATACATCCATCAGCAACTACTTATAGCAATATAACTATTAACAAAACCCTTACTCTTGTTGGCTTAGGACACGATCCTATTACAAATAATCAAGGTTTAACAGCAACACTTTCTACCATATACTTTACAGACAACGCAACCAATAGTGAGATAAAAGGACTAACTATTGGAAGTATAGGAAAAAATGGAACAATCACTAACTTAGATAACATTCATATAATCCATAATAAAATATTTAGCATTAGCATAACTCAAGCCAATGGTCTTGCTGATAACTGGATAATTGAAGGGAATTATATTTACAATCAAAATACTTGCGTACAAACAACATCTGACGGATGGCTCATAAAAAACAATTTTATGTTAGGAGGCGTTTCAAACTTAAATGTAACAAACTTAGTAACGAATAACATTTTTTTTAGTACTAATAATACTATCGACAACTTTTTTTTGACTTGTACAAATACCGTAATTTCAAATAATATTTTTGTAACCAATGGCAATATGACTGAGTTTGGCATAAGCAATAGCACAAACTTAGATTTCAGAAACAATCTTACTTATAGTTACGCAGGAAATACAATTGTTACACTTCCAGGAACTAATAACTTAGACAACACCAACCCAATGTTTGTAAATACACCTTCTGGTACAGAGCACGAGTTTTATAATAATGACTATCATTTATCAAACTCTTCTTTAGGAGTAAATTACGGTACAGACGGCACCAACATTGGAATCTTTGGAAATAATTTTTTGTTTGATATGCAAGGAAGACCTGATTTAATGCCTTATCCTACTGATATTACTATCAACAACAATGTCATTGCTCCTGGACAAAATTTAAATGTTAATTTTTCAGCAATACAAAAACAATAAATAACATCACGATGAAAAATATAATCATATTTATAAGTTGTGTTAGTTTTTTTCTTTCAGGATTTAGTCAAATTACAAGTGCTGAATATTATTTTGATACTGATAATTTGGGAGTAGGAAATCAAAATGCACTAACAGTCACTTCTGGAAACAGTATAGATGAAAACTTTAGCATTCCTACAACTGGATTACAAGATGGTTTACATGTGCTTCATATTCGAGTAAAAGGAACGAATAACGTTTGGAGTTTATATAAACGAGCCTATTTTTATGTACAAACTCCAACTACTAATTATACTGCAAAAAATATTGTAGCAGCCGAATATTACTTTGATACTGATAATTTAGGAGTAGGTAACCAAAATGCACTTACTATTTCATCAAGTATGGCAATTAACGAAAATTTTAGCATTCCTACAACTGGCTTACTTGACGGTTTGCATACAATTCAGATTCGCGTAAAAGATGATGATAATACGTGGAGTTTGTATAAACGAGCCTATTTTTATGTACACTCTTCAAATTCTAACATGTCGCCAACTCCTATTGTTGCTGCTGAATACTTTATAGGAAACAATTCAGGTGACGATCCTGGAACTGGAAATGCAAATTCGCTTACAGTAACTCAAGGGATGACTCTTAATGAAACCTTTACTATCCCTATTCCAACTACGCTTACCAATGGAGATTATTATTTGCACATACGAGTACAGGATCAAAATGGAACTTGGTCGTTATATAAAAGAGCCCTTTTTACTGTTGACAATACAGTTTCTGTTGATGAGTTTAATTCCGATGTGTTTTCTGTTTATCCAAATCCATCAAATGACAAAATATTTGTAGATTTTAAACAAAAAAGTGACTATATCATTACACTATTTGATAGTACAGGAAAAGAATTATTTTCAATAAATGAATTAAAACTTCATAATCAAATTGATTTATCTATCTTCAATACTGGTCTTTATTTCTTGAAGATAAAGGAAATAGCAACCAATAAAGTTCAAAATTTCAAAATCTTAAAAAATTAGCAAAACTCTAAAAGGCATTTGATAACAAACGAGATTGTAATTAATCTCGTTTGTTTTTTTAAAAAAACAGAAACACTTATGAATGGGAAATTTTTACCTAAAATAAATCATAAATCATTCTTTAAAATTAAAATTTCTATTTTACCTTTGCAGCGTTCTCAAAAAAGGGGTGCTTAACGGCTGAGATCATACCCATTGAACCTAGAACAGGTAATGCTGTTTAGGAAAGACGAAAATCGTCAATTAAAAATGTGAGTTCTATAACGCATGTTACCTTGAGCGCAGTCAAAAAGTCTCATCATAAATGGAACTTCATTAATTATTTTAATTTTTAACCAAAAGAATAATTACCTCTTTTTATTCGATTTTAAATGTAATCGTAATGAAAAATTTATTCGCTTTTTTAAGCCTTTTTGTACTAACAGTCAGTATGTTTTCTCAAGAAAAACAACAAGATTCAATCAAAATCAACAACCTAGACGAAGTGCTTGTAAAAGCCGTTCGTGTAAATTCTGAATCGCCAGTAACACACTCTAATTTATCAAAAAAAGAAATCTCTAAACGAAATTTAGGTCAAGATATCCCTATTTTGATGAATTATATGCCCAACGTTGTAACCACTTCTGATGCAGGTGCAGGCGTTGGCTACACAGGAATAAGAGTACGAGGAAGTGATGCAACTCGTGTAAATGTAACCATTAACGGAATACCTTATAATGATGCAGAATCTATGGGAACTTATTGGGTTGATTTACCTGATTTCTCTTCGTCTACTGAAAGTTTACAACTACAAAGAGGTGTTGGTACATCAACCAATGGCGCTGGAGCATTTGGTGCTAGTTTAAACTTATTGACAGATGCTATTGCCCAAAAATCTTCAGCAACATTGAGCAGTTCTATTGGCTCGTATAATACTTTTAAAAACACACTAAAATTTACTACAGGAAAACTGAACGAGCATTTTGAGGTTGCAGGAAGACTGTCTAAAATCACATCTGATGGTTATATTGACAGAGCTTCTTCTGACTTAAAATCATACTTTTTACAAGGTTCTTATGTTGATGATAACACGCTAATTAAAGCACTAGCATTTGGCGGTTTTGAAGAAACTTATCAAGCATGGTATGGTGTTACTGCTACTCAATTAGAAGAAAACAGAAGACAAAACCCTTATACATATGACAATGAAGTTGACCATTATAATCAAGACCATTATCAATTGCATTGGAATCAAAAACTAAATAACAATTGGTCTTCAACCATTGCTATTCATTATACCTATGGTCGTGGATATTACGAGCAATTTAAAGAAAATGAAGATTTTTCTGATTATGGGTTAGCTGAAATTACTATTGGAGCAGAAACCATAAACACAACTGATTTAATCAGAAGAAAATGGTTGGAAAACGACTTTTACGGTACTACTTTTTCATTAAATTACTCTAATAACGATGATTTTAATTTAACATTTGGAGGTGCTTGGAATTATTATGAAGGTTCTCATTTTGGCGAAATTATTTGGGCTCAATATGCTAGTGACAGCCAAATAAGGCAACGTTATTACGATAATTTTGGTCATAAGTCTGACTTTAATGTTTATTCAAAAGCAAAATATCAAGTGAATGACGAACTAAATTTATTTGCTGATTTACAAATAAGAAATATCAACTATAACGCTACAAGTGTTGATTTTGCAGAAGTTGATGATTCTTTTTCGTTTTTTAATCCGAAAGCAGGAGTAACTTATAAATTGAATAACAAAAACAATTTATATCTTTCTTATGCGCGTGCAAATAGAGAACCGAATAGAACTGATTATGAAAATGGAAACCCGAAACCTGAAACATTAAACGATTTTGAATTAGGTTGGAGATTAAAAAATTCAAAATCGAATATCAATACCAACTTGTATTATATGCGCTACAAAGATCAATTGGTTTTAACTGGCGCAATTGATAATACAGGCGCTCCTATTAGAGCAAATGTTGGCGATAGTTATCGTTTAGGTTTAGAAATTGACGCTAAATTTAAACTATCAAATCAACTGAGTATTCAACCAAACATAGCTATCAGTGATAATAAAAATATCAAATATTCAAGTAGTTGGGATGGTGAAATAGTTAATCTTGGAGATACTAATATTGCTTTTTCTCCAAATTTAGTTTTTGGAAATATTTTAGAATATCATCCAAAAGAAAATTTACAGATTGACTTATTGTCAAAATATGTAGGAGAACAATTTATGGCTAATATAGACAATCAAAATTCTAAATTAGACGCTTATTTTGTGAATGATTTTAATATTAATTATGAAATAAAATCAGCTAAAATCGCAAAAACTGTAGTGTTAAGTCTTTTGATTAATAATATTTTTGATACCGAATACGTATCTAATGGATATTACTACACGTATGATGACACTTGGTCGGTTGCAGGGCAAACTACTACTTTAGATGGTGCAGGATATTACCCTCAAGCTACACGAAATTTTTTAGTTGGTGCAACTCTTAAATTTTAGATTTGTATTAAACCAATTTAACAATTATTATTTAAAACGAAAAAAACCTTTATTTTTAAAGGTTTTTTTCGTTTTAAATTACTTTTTAGCCAATATCCGCTTAATTCTTTCTTCAAATGTTTGTGCTTCTACAGGCAAACAAATTTGATCAAATAATTTCATAAATTCATTAGAATGTTGTGTTGATCTCATTGTTTTCATATCTATATGAATAAATTTAGACCACATTACTGATTTTAATTGTGTTTTTGATTCATTATACATTCTAAATTCAACCAAAGTACTTAGTCCTGTAACTTTAATTATTTGTGATTGAATTACTACCGTTTCGTTAGTAGCTGCAGGTTTTAGATAAATTATTTGATTAGAACCTGTAACCCATCCCACTTTTTGGGTACGCGCTATTTTAAAATAATCAAAATCGTAATTTTCGATCAATTGATCTTCTCTTACATTAATAAAATAATCAATATATTTAGAGTTATTTAGATGATTATACGGATCACAATCTTGAAATCTAACCTTTATTTTACCTTCTATTACTTTATTCATTCACTTTTATATTTGCGTTTTATAAAACGGATTAATAATAAGAAATCCATTAAAATTAATTAATGGATTTCTTAGATATTACTCTTTATAATTAACTTTACAAGTACTTTTTCCTGTTAATGAATAACAAGGACAACTTCCTGTAAGTGCCGTAAGTAGCATTATAAATGCGACTGCCCAAAGGACATAACCTTGCCATGGCTCAGCAGAAAAATCTCCAGTATATGCAAAATATGTTGCTATTAAAGCTACTATAATACGAACAAGTTTATCTATTGTTCCAACGTTTTTTTTCATAATTTACTACGGTTTATTTTGATATTTCCTTTCCAGATGCTTGCCAATTCATAAAACCACCTTTTAAGTCATAAACTTTTTTAAATCCTGCTGCTTTTAATTTTTGTGCTGCTCTACCACTTCTTCCGCCGCTTTTACAGTAAACATATACTGCTTCATCTTTATTTAATTTTGACATTTGGTCTACAAAATTAGCATCAAAAAAGTTGATGTTCTTTGCGTGTTTAATATGACCTTGACCATATTCTTGAGGTGTTCTTACGTCAACTAATTGAACCGAAGAATCAACCTTGTCTAAGTCATTTGGCTGTATCAACGAAATTGTTTTTTGAACCTGTTCTTGATTGTTTTTCGCTGTTACTTTTTTGTCTTTTTGTTGTCCGTTACAACTTGCAAATGATATTGCAATGACTAATACTAAAATAAATTTAATTGTTTTCATTTGTTATATATTTATGTTTAAAATAATTCTCCTTGAATTTTTCCTTTGATTTTACCAAGATGTTTGTATGCTAAATCTGTTACTTCTCTTCCTCTTGGTGTTCGCATTATAAAGCCTTGTTGTATTAAAAATGGTTCGTACACTTCTTCAATAGTTTCAGCGTTTTCACTAACTGCAGTTGCGAGTGTACTAATTCCAACAGGACCTCCTTTAAACTTATCAATAATGGTTGTTAAAATTTTATTATCCATTTCGTCTAAACCATGCGCGTCCACATTAAGAGCTTCTAAGGCGTATTTAGAAATTTCTATAGTTATTGTACCATTTCCTTTTATTTGTGCAAAATCACGCACTCTACGCAATAAAGCATTTGCTATCCTTGGTGTACCTCTACTTCTTCCTGCAATTTCTATTGCTGCTTCCATAGAAATTGGTACTCCTAAAATAATGGCACTACGCTGCACAATGGTTGTGAGTAATTCTGTTTTATAATATTGTAATCGACTACTAATACCAAAACGTGCACGCATTGGTGCGGTTAACAATCCTGATCGTGTTGTGGCACCAACGAGTGTAAAAGGTTCTAAATCTATTTGAACAGAACGTGCATTTGGTCCAGACTCTATCATGATATCAATACGATAATCTTCCATTGCAGAATATAAATATTCTTCTACAATAGGACTCAATCGGTGTATTTCATCAATAAACAAAACGTCACGTTCACTTAAATTAGTCAATAATCCTGCTAAATCTCCAGGCTTATCTAATACAGGACCTGAAGTGATTTTTATACCAACTTCTAATTCTGATGCTAATATATGTGCAAGTGTTGTTTTTCCTAATCCTGGAGGACCATGAAAAAGAGTATGATCAAGCGCTTCTCCACGTTGATTTGCAGCTTGAACGAAAATTTTTAGATTCTCTAAAACTTGATCTTGTCCTGTAAAATCTTCAAACGATAGCGGTCGTAATTTTTTTTCAACTTCAAACTCATCAACTGAGAAATTGTTTTTTTCTGGATTTAAATTTTCATTCATCTTAAAAACAAAGATACTAAAAAACCTTTCTAAATCAATAGAAAGGTTTTTGTATGTTATTTTAAGTGTTTTTTTTTATGATGGTTCTTCGCCTTCAGCTAAAGGAACTGTTTGTGGTATAAAATCTACATCGCTTCCTGGTTTACTGTAATCATAAGACCATCTGTGAACTTCTGGAAGTTTTCCATGCCAGTTTCCATGTGTTTGTTCAACTGGTGTTGTCCATTCAAGTGTTGTTGCTCGCCAAGGGTTTTGAGTTGCTTTTTGCCCTTTATAAATACTCCAAAAGAAGTTTCCTAAGAAAATTAATTGTGCGGTTCCTCCAATTAATGCAAATATTGTCATTACAATATTTATATCTGCTAAGTCATCAAAGTAAGGGAAAGCCGTATTCATATAATATCTACGAGGTAATCCTGCTAATCCAACGAAATGCATTGGGAAAAATACTCCATATGCTGCAATTGCTGAAATCCAAAAATGCCAATAACCTAATGTCTTACTCATCATTCTTCCATACATTTTAGGGAACCAATGATAAACTCCTGCAAACATTCCAAATATTGCAGAAACTCCCATTACAAGGTGAAAGTGAGCAATAATAAAGTAAGTATCATGAATGTTAATATCTAATGCAGAATCTCCCATTACAAGTCCTGTTAGTCCACCTGTAACAAACATTGAAACAAACCCTATAGAAAATAGCATTGCAACGTTCATTTGTAGGTTTCCTTTCCAAAGTGTTGTAAGCCAATTAAATGATTTTACTGCTGATGGTATGGCAATTAATAGAGTTGTAAATGTAAATACTGATCCTAAAAACGGGTTCATTCCTGTAACAAACATATGGTGTCCCCAAACGATTGTTGATAAAAATGCAATTGCTATAATAGATCCAATCATTGCACGATACCCAAAGATTGGCTTACGTGAGTTGACTGCCATAATTTCTGATACAATTCCCATTGCTGGTAATATTACAATATATACTTCTGGATGTCCTAAGAACCAAAATAAGTGTTCAAATAAAACTGGTGACCCTCCTTGATAGTGCAATACACTTCCGTCAATAAAAATATCTGACAAATAAAATGACGTACCGAAACTTCTATCAAAAATCAATAATAATGCTGCTGATAAAAGTACTGGAAATGAGACTACACCAATAATTGCTGTAACAAAAAACGCCCAAATAGTTAATGGTAAACGTGTCATTTTCATTCCAACAGTTCTTAAATTTAAAACGGTTGCTATATAATTTAATGCTCCTAATAATGAAGATGCAATAAAAATAGCCATAGATACTAACCAAAGTGTCATTCCAAATCCTGAACCTGGAATTGCTTGTGGCAATGCACTTAACGGCGGATAGATAGTCCATCCTGCTGCTGCAGGTCCTGCTTCTACAAATAATGATAATATCATAATTAATGATGAAAGGAAAAACAACCAGTAAGAAACCATGTTTAAAAATCCTGATGCCATATCTCTTGCACCAATTTGTAATGGTATTAATAAGTTACTAAATGTTCCACTTAGTCCTGCTGTTAATACAAAAAACACCATAATTGTACCGTGAATGGTTACAAGTGCTAAGTAAATATCAGGATTCATTACACCATCTTGTTGATGATGTCCTAAAAATGCTTCTATAATGCTAAATGATTGTTCTGGCCATGCTATTTGTAAACGGAATAGCATTGACATAAAAACACCTATAACTCCCATAAATATACCTGTAATAAGGTATTGTTTAGAAATCATTTTGTGGTCTTGACTAAAAATATATTTAGTTATAAATGTTTCTTTATGATGATTTGACATATCGCTATATTTTTGTTTAGTTAGTTGTTGTAGTTTATTTTTTTACTAGTTGAGTCATCGTTTTTTGATCGCTAATCCATTTGTCGAAATCTTCTTGGCTTTCAACAATTATTTTCATTTGCATATTGTAGTGAGATGCACCACAAATTTTATTACAAAGTAGTAAAAAATCAAATTCATAAGGATCTTCTCCCTTTTCTGCTCTAATTTTATTAATATTTTTAACTTTAGCAATTATTTTTTCATCCTTACGCATTTCTTCTGTTGTTTTAGAAGGTGTGTAAGCAAATTGTGTAACCATTCCTGGAACGCAATTCATTTGAGCTCTAAAGTGTGGCATATAAGCAGAGTGTAAAACATCTTGAGAACGGAACTTGAAAATAACTGGTCGTCCTTTCACTAAATGTAATTCGCGAACTGGTATATCATCTGCAGCATTTTTATCTGTCATATCAACACCCATTGTATTAATTCCTTTAATGTTTCGAACATTTCCTCTACCTAACTCTTTGTCGTTTCCAGCATATCTTGCTTCCCAAGAAAATTGTTTTGCGTATACTTCAACCAATAATGGATCTTCTAAATCTGAAATATCTGTGATGTCAATCCAAACCGATAATCCGAAAATAATAATTCCTGTTAACACGACTGTTGGTGTAACTGTCCAAATTGCTTCTAATTTATGACTATCTACATAAAATTTTGCTTTTCTACCTTTTACACCACGATACTTATAGGCAAAATAAAAGATTAATACTTGCATAATTCCTTGTACGACCAGTATAAGTAGCATTGTTACATTATACAAACTATCATACATTTCTCCTTCAATTGAAGCTGCGTCAGGTAGTAATACAGCATTGTATTTCCATAAACAATAAATCATAAAGGCATAAAACCAAATCATAAAGGCGAACATAAGTTTCCCTTGTTGGTCGTTGTTTTGTTCTGTTGCAATTTCGTTTTTTAAATTAAAAACGTTCGTTAATTGCCAAAAAACACTTGCTACGGATATAGCAATTAAAATATAAATTAGTGCTGACATTTTTAGTTAGTTGTATTAAGATTAAACTTTGGTTTTTTTTAGTGGTTAAATATAACATAAAAAAAGTTCCTACGAAAATTAAATCTCGTAGGAACTTTTGTATTTATATTTTTATACTAATAGTGAAAGTGTTCGCTTTCTTTCATAAATGGATTTCCTTTAACTTTCAAAGGAGCTTTTGATAGTGCTGTAAATATTACAAAAATAAATAAGCCTAAGAAAAATAATGCAGAACCAATAACTTCTGGTGATATAAACTTCCATTGAGCACCAACAGTACTTGGTGTTATCAAAATATAAATATCAATATAATGACCTACTAATATAATAGAACCAGCCATTACAATAAACCAAGGTATTCTTTTATAATCACTATTCATTAAAATTAAAATAGGGAAAACAAAATTCATAACTACCATTGCTAAGAAAGGAACTTTTAATTCATTAAATCGTTGTGCAAAATAAGTTACTTCTTCTGGTATGTTTGCATACCAAATTAGCATAAATTGTGAGAACCATAGGTATGTCCAAAAAATACTAAATCCAAACATGAATTTTGCTAAGTCGTGTAAATGACTATCATTTACAAATTCTAAATAACCTCTTGATTTCAAATAAATTGATACAAGTGCAATAGTTGTTATAGCCGTTACTATCATTCCTGAAAAAATATACCATCCGTATAAAGTACTATACCAATGATGATCAAGTGACATTAACCAATCCCAAGACATTGCCGATTCGGTAACTAAAAAGAATGCTAAAAATTTAATAGACGCTCCAAATAATTTTTTGTAATGTGTTAAATCTCCATCTGCAGCAGTATCTAACGCTAATGTTTGTTTTCTTGAGTATTGACGATAGAATATCCATCCTCCAATGTAAATTACTGCTCTAATTAGAAAAAAAGGTATGTTTAAGAATAGACTTTTTCCTGCTAAAACTTTGTCATAATCTGCACTTTCAGGATCTGCAAGTAAATCTGGATTCATCCACGCAAACATATGGTTCATGTGTGTAGTTGACAATACCAAAAATACGAATATAATAACTGCACCTATAGGTAAATAGGAAGCAATCCCCTCCATTACTCTAAGTAGCACAATTGACCATCCTGCTTGTGCTGCATGTTGTATTGCATAAAAAGCAAGTGACCCTAATGCTAACAACATAAAGTAGAACATTGCTACATATAATGCAGACCAAGGTCTATTTTGTAATTGATGAAAAACATGCTCGTCATGAGCAGCATCGTGATGTTCGTTTGCCGTAGCATGTTCATCGCCATGAGGTTTAACCTCATGTGTTGTTGCTTGCTCGTGGGTTGAACCATGTGAGTTTGATTGAGCCGCTATAATTCCTTTAGCTTGTTCAACAGTGCTTGGAGCATTAATAAAACCCCAAGTGATTCCTATAGCACCAATAACCATTAATGCAATTGAAAACGTCTTTAATTTTTTTGAAAACTTATACATATCTTTAAAATTCTAATTAAAAAGAATTATTTAATTGTTTTTTAATTGTTGAACATAAGCAACTACTTGCCAACGTTCTTCTTCTGTTAATTGTGATGCGTGTGAACCCATCATATTTAGACCATACATAATTACATGATAAATACTTCCTTCTGTAATATCTCTATCTTTATAATTTGGTATTCCTAAAAACTTTTCTCTTTTAACTAATTCACCTTGTCCATCTCCTTTTTTACCGTGACAAGAAATACAGTAGATGTCATACAATTTTTTTCCTTTTTTAAAATCTATTTTAGTAGAGTCTAAAGGGTTTTTTAATTCGGCTTTTGCTAATTTATAACCATCAATTGTATTTTCATATTCATAAGGCAATTCTGAATTTCTAGCTACTGTTCCTTCAACTGGTAACCGAGAGGCCATATTATTTGAATATATAGAATTTTCACCATATGTATCATAACTAACTGATTCATACATGTTAGGCATATATTGAAGATTAGGTTTTCTTTTACTTTTATCACATGATGTAATAAGTGTAATTAATGCCAATAAAACGATACTGTTTTTTATAACTCTTTTCATCAATTAATGTTTTTCAGTTATTTTAATTTCTACTGCTCCTGTTCCTTTTAAGAATGAAGTTAATTCTTGTTCATTTCCATCTACTGATACTTCCATAAGAAACATATCGTCAGTCGTTCTTGGATCTGGATTTTCGGCTTCTTTGAATGGCCATATTTTACTACGCATATAAAATGTAATAACCATTAAATGCGCTGCAAAGAAAACGGTTAATTCAAACATAATTGGTACGAATGCCGGCATGTTTTTAAAATATGTTACATTTGGTTTTCCTCCTATATTTTGAGGCCAATCTTCAATCATCATAAAATTCATCATCCATATAGCAAATGATAGACCTAATAACCCATAAATAAAAGCTGTTATGGCTAATCTTGTTGGTGCTAATCCCATTGCTTTATCGAGTCCATGAACTGGAAATGGTGTATATACTTCTTCGATATGATGATGTGCAGCACGTGTTTCTTTAACTGCCGACATCAAAACATCGTCATCATTATACATTGCTTGTATTACTTTTGAACTCATATCCGTTATTTATTAATTAAGTTTTTAGCTTGCTCAGCCCAATTATCTCTTTTTGCTCTTCCTTGGAATGAACCCATAATTGAATCTAATAAACTATATTCTTTATCTGTCATTTTACTAACTTGTTCAAACTTATAAATACCAATAGTATTTAACGTTTTTTCTAATATAGGCCCAACTCCACTAATTAGTTTTAAATCATCAGCCGTATCAGTTGAAGCATCAAATGACCCTAAACTATCTATTAAACTAGTTGTTTTAGATGCTTTTTCTTCAGGACTATCTGAAACTACTTCTGTTGTTTCTTGAACTACAGTTTTAACTGAAGTTGGTGTTTCTATTGGATATTTTCCTCCAAAATCTCTATGTTTTTTAAAATTATCTCCTGATGATTTTAAAATAGATTTTACTTCGGCTTGTGCTATTACAGGGAACGTTCTTGCGTATAATAAGAATAATACAAAAAAGAATCCTATTGTTCCAATAAATATTCCTATATCAACAAATGTTGGTTGAAACATTGTCCAAGTAGATGTTAGTCTGTCTTTTGAAAGGTCAATAACAATAATATCAAAACGCTCAAACCACATTCCTATATTAATAACAATTGATACAAAGAAAGTCCAAACTATATTTACTCTTAATTTCTTGCTCCATAAAGAAAGCGGAACAATTAAATTACAAATAATTAACGCCCAAAACGCCCAAGCGTAAGGTCCAGTTGCCGCACCAAATGATAAATAGGTGTAATTTTCATATGATATTCCTGAATACCATCCTATAAAATATTCTGTCAAATAAGCGACTGTTACAATACCTCCTGTAAGAAGTATTACTTTATTCATATTTTCAATATGAACAATAGTAATATAATTTTCAAGATTAGAAACTTTACGCATTGTAATTAATAGCGTTTGTACCATTGCAAATCCAGAAAAGATTGCTCCTGCTACGAAATATGGTGGGAAAATTGTACTATGCCATCCTGGAACTACAGAAGTTGCAAAGTCAAACGATACAATTGTATGTACTGAAAGTACTAAAGGTGTTGCTAAACCAGCTAATACCAATGATACTTCTTCAAAACGTTGCCAATCTTTGGCTCTACCAGTCCATCCAAAACTTAATAAACTATATATTTTCTTTTGAAAAGGCTTCGTTGCTCTATCACGAATCATAGCAAAATCAGGTAATAAACCTGTCCACCAGAATACTAATGAAACTGAAAGGTATGTTGAAATTGCAAATACATCCCAAAGTAATGGTGAATTAAAGTTTACCCATAATGATCCAAATTGATTTGGAATTGGTAACACCCAATAAGCCAACCATGGACGTCCCATATGAATAATTGGGAAAGTTCCTGCTTGTACTACTGCAAAAATGGTCATTGCCTCAGCAGAACGGTTAATTCCCATTCTCCATTTTTGTCTAAACAGTAATAATACTGCAGAAATTAGTGTTCCTGCGTGACCAATACCAACCCACCAAACGAAGTTAGTAATATCCCAAGCCCAGTTTATAGTCTTATTTAGACCCCAAACTCCAATTCCTGTACCTATAGTATATGAAATACAACCTATTCCCCAAATAAATGCAGAAAGTGCTATTCCAAATACCATCCACCATTGTTTATTCGCTTTTCCTTCTATTGGAGCCGCTACATCAACTGATACGTCATGGTAACTTTTATCTCCTATAACTAAAGGCTCTCTTATTGGTGCTTCGTAATGCGATGCCATACTTTATTGTAATTATCTTATTATTATTAATTTTTTATACTCCTGTGTTTTTTACTTTTACGTGATAGAAAACATTTGGTTGTGTACCAACATTTTCAAGTAAATAATACATTCTTTTATCTTCTTTTAATTTAGAAACTTCGCTTTCAGCGTCATTTACATCTCCAAATACCATTGCTCCTGTACTACAGGCGTTTGAACATGCTGTTTGGAATTCACTATCAGCAACTGGTCTTCCTTCTTTCTTCGCTTTAAGGATAGATGCTTGTGTCATTTGAATACACATAGAACATTTTTCCATAACTCCTCTTGATCTTACTACAACATCTGGATTTAAAACCATTTTCCCTAAATCATCATTCATGTTGAAATCAAATTCATCATTATTAGCATAATCAAACCAGTTAAATCGTCTAACTTTATACGGACAGTTATTTGCACAATAACGTGTTCCTACACATCTATTATAAGCCATATGGTTTTGACCTTGTCGCCCGTGTGATGTAGCTGCAACTGGACAAACACTCTCACATGGAGCGTGATTACAGTGCTGACACATTACAGGTTGAAATGCTACTTCAGGATTTTCTTGAGAAGCAAGTTCAACTTTTTCGTAACTTTCAAATGCTGGTAAATTTTCTAAATCTTCAATTTCTTTTTCAAAAGTGTCATTAGACGAGTAATATCTATCAACTCGTAACCAATGCATATCTCTAAAGTTTCTTATTTCTTTTTTACCAACTACTGGTACATTGTTTTCTGCATGACATGCTACAACACATGCTCCACAACCTGTACAAGCATTTAAATCTATAGACAAATTAAAATGATGTCCTATTGATGTGTCAAACGTATCCCATAAATCAGCATTTTCATCACGAACTGTAATTTCGCTGTGGTCATATGGCACTTCTGGAACTGGATTCCAAGCGTGTTGATCTTTCGTATTGAATACAGTAAGGGAAGTTGTTCTTATGATATCTTCGCTTCTACCAACCATCGTATTTTGCATTTGAACGCTTGCAAAGTGATGTGTTCCTGATGCTAATTCAACGGTTACGTTTTGAGAAGTTAAAAAGTCTTTATATATAGGAAATGCATCTACTCCAACTTTCATCTCATCTTTAAGACCTTCTTTTTTACCATATCCTAGAGCTAATCCTATAGAACCTTTTGCTTGTCCTGGCTGAATAATAACTGGCACTTTTTCTAACACTACTTTTCCTGATTTTAGTGTTATATAACTACCATTTAATGCGCCATTAGATGTAATATCATTAGTTACTCCTAATACTTCAGCGTCTACTGCTGACATAGTAATGTAATTATCCCAAGTTGTTCTAGTTATTGGGTCAGGCAACTCTTGCAACCAAGGATTGTTTGCTTGTTGACCATCACCTAATGAAGTTTTTGTATATAATTGCAGTTCGAAAGCATTCTCTTTTACTGAAGATACCTTTTGGTATGCAACAGCTAAATCAACTCCATTTGTTATTACTGTATCTATTTCTTCTGATGAAACAGTAAATGATCCATCATGCAATGCTTGACCAAAGGATTTATTTGCTCCAAAATCAGCAAAAGTATCTTTGATATAATTATAGTAAGCAGTATTATTTCCTGACCATTTTAATAAACTTTCTTCAAATTGACGCGTATCAAATAACTGTTGAATAGTTGGTTGAATTAAACTAATTTCACCTTTTTTCATTTCAACAGTTCCCCAAGATTCTAAAAAGTGAGGAGTTGCTAATACATAATCAACTTTACTGGTCGTTTCATTTTCTACAGTAGAAAAAGCAACGGTAGTTTTAACTTTACCTAACGCATCAACAAAATCTTTAGAATTTGGTAAGGTATAAATAGGGTTTGTGTTATTCATAAATAACACACCTATTTTACCTGATTTCATATCAGCAATTAGTTGTGAAACTTCTGCATCATTTCCTTGACGTTTATTATTAGTAATCGTTACATCAATTACTTGACTTGCTAGTTTATTATTAATTGCTAATGCTAATAATTGCGCTTCCTTAGTTTGGATTCCAGTTACAACTACGGCACCGTTTCCTCCTTTTTTTAATTGCTTAACAGCATTAACTACATTTTTGTCTTTAGCGGAAACATTGTTTACAATAGCATTATAAATTTCTGCTAAAACTAAATTTTGTTTTGATGGCTTTACAGGAACTCTAAGATCTGCATTTGCTCCTGAAAGTGTCATATTAGATTCAAACTGAATATGATGTGACATTTTTCCATTTGATGGATTTCTACTTGCCGCATATCCTGCGTCATGTCCTCCTCCTTGCCAATCGCCTAAGATATCTGCACCTATAGAAACTATAGTCCTTGCTTTTGAAAAATCGTATGATGGCAATGCTCTTGAACCATGAATTGCAGCATAAGCATCAATTGCGGCTGATTCAGAAATTGAATCGTACGTTACTTGACGTACATTTCCGAATTTTTCAGAAAATTCTGCCATTACTTTTGCAGTTGATGGACTTGCATGCGTACTTGTTAAAAATGCAATTTCTTTACCTGAAGTTTTAACATCATTTAAAATTTGTTGCATTTTAGCATCAACATCTGACCAAGAAATAGACGCTCCTTTATTTGTAGAGCCTTGCAATCTCATACTATCATATAATGACAGTACTGACGCTTGAACACGTGCATTGGTAGATCCTCCTATTTCTTTATTTGGTTCAATTTTTATTGGACGTCCTTCTCTAACCTTTACTAAAATGTTAGCAAAATCAAAACCATCAGCAATAGCAGTTGCATAATAATCTGCAACTCCAGGAATTACTTGATTAGGCTTAACAATGTAAGGTATTGCTTTTTTTACAGGACCTTCACATGATGCTAACGTAGCAGCAGCTGTGGAAAACCCAACGTATTTTAAGAAGTCACGACGTGTTGTAGAAGATTTTTCTAATGATTCTTTATCTCCTAAAAAGTCATCTGTTGGAATTTCTTCAACAAATTCTTTACTTTTCAACGTATCAACAATAGAACTGTTTTCGTTTAGTTCTTCAACACTTCTCCAGTATTTTTTGTTTGATGCCATTCTTTTTATTTATTTAATGATTGAAAAATCAATCTTTTAATTATCAAAACTTTAATTAATAGTGGCATTTACCACATTCCATTCCACCCATTTGGGCTTCTGTAACTTTTTCTACTCCGTATTTATTAGCCAATTGCTCGTGAATTTTCTTATAATAACCATTTTCGGTCATATCAATTTCACTATCTTTATGACAGTTTATACACCATCCCATGGTTAGTGGAGAGAATTGATAAACTTCATCCATCGTTTCAACTGGTCCATGACATTTTTGACATTTAAATCCTGCAACGGTAACATGCTGTGAGTGGTTGTAATACACAAAGTTAGATAAATTGTGTACTCTCACCCATTCGATAGGTTGTGTTTTTCCTGTATATTCTAATTTATCTGCATCCCAACCTACGGCTGTATAAAGTTTTTCTTGAATTTCTTTATCCAAAGCTTCCTTGCCATAAGTAATTCCATCTAAAACAATCTTAGTATCTTCTGCTACTTCTGAAATGTTTTTATGACAGTTCATACATACATTTGCTGACGGAATCCCTGAAGTTTTACTATGTTTTGCTGATGAGTGACAGTATTGACAGTCTATTTTATTATCTCCTGCATGTATTTTATGCGAAAACTTAATTGGTTGTATTGGTTGATATCCTTGATCAACTCCTACTTGAAACAACCAACTAAACACAAACCATGTTCCTAACAATGTAAAGAAAATCAATAGCAAGAAATGTAAGAACTTATTTGCTTTAAACGCATCACACACACTTTTAAGTTGTTCTGATAAATTCTTTGACTTCGTATCATCTTTCATTTCTATTACTGTACGATATAAATTATATATCATCAATAACATTACAAACATTATAGCTCCTAAAATATAGGTGAGTGTATTATCCTTATTTTCGGGTTTGTTTGTTGACTCCACATTATCAGTAGTTGCCTTAACAACCTTTTTTACCGGCGGAGCGGAAGTAAACGCTAAAATATCATCAATATCTTGATCTGATAATTGCGGAAATGCTGTCATTGAAGCAGGACTAAACGCCGCAGCCTCTTTTGCATCTGCATCTACTTTTTGAAATGCTGCATTGTCTTTAATCCATGCTTTTAGCCATGCATTATCTCTTTTTTCAGTAACACCTCCTAATGCTGGTCCTACAACTTTCTTATCTAACTTATGACAAGCGGCACAGTTGGCATTAAACAACTTCTTACCTTTTGCCGCATCTCCTTGAGCTGATAAATTAATTGAAAAAAAGAAAAGGAATGCTAGACTACTAAGGGTCAATCTTGATATTAGATTGTGTTTTTTCACACTTTTCATACTTCTATATATATGGTTCTTTCTAGTTTGGTACAATATTTTCATTCTTACTACGTATAGTGAAATAATATAATGATGTACAAAAGTACTATTTATTAATTAAATTTTAAATCTAAAAATAATGTTAAATATAATTTATTGTTATTCTAAATAACAGATTTCGTTAACAAATTAAATAACAATAGCATAGATTTGCATAACCAACTTAAAGCACATAAAAAACAATAAATAATTATGATATTAAATTTAATAAAAAAAATAATGTTGTTCGCCTTTTTTATAACAGCAACTACTATTATTGGTCAGGAGGATACAAAAATTAATGAAATTCTTACCAAAAAAATAGAGTATAATAAAACACATCGCACTGGAAAAGGATTTAAAATTCAATTGTATAATGGTGGTGAGTCTAGAGCGTATAACATTAAAAGTAATTTTGAAGCAACCTATGGGATTGTTGCTGTTATTGTACCTGAACTTCCGGATTGGAAAGTACAAGTAGGAAATTATAAAACGCGCTTAGAAGCTGATAGAGCGTTGCTTCTTTTCAAAGAAAAATTTTCAGGTGCTATTATTCTTGAAACTAAGATCTATTTATAGTTAGTTCGCGCCTTTATAAATTAAATTCATGTGATTTGCTTTTCTTTTATCTGTTGATATTGACTTCAAAACACGTCAAATTCACTTCTAACAGGTAAATTAACACAACAATAACACTACAACTAAAAAATACGGTTACTTACCTATGTATATTTGCATAAGTATTTATATTTTTAAGTTAATAGTAGGTAAGAGCCAAGAGCACTAACATTTTATAATGTTTTTGCGCTTGGCTTTTTTTTAATAAAAAACTATGCGATTCATTTAATCACAAGACTTTAATATTGTTTTAAGCTACTACTTGATTGATGTCATATTCAAAAAATTTATTTTTCAAAAACCAACTCAATAACATCACTAATCTTTAGAATTGTTCCTTTTTTTGGTGTTGTAAGTTCAATTTTACGTTCGCCAATATCTTCTTCTTTAAGGTTTTTAATAATATAATCTAACCCAAATTCATTTAATTTACTTTTAGCTTCTTCTATTGTTTTCCCTGTTAAATCAGGAACTAGTCTAAATTGTTCGGGAGGCGGAACAGGTTTTATCATAAATTCTAATTCGACACTAGAACGGTAATTAATATTGTATTTGTTCGAATTTGAAGCGTTTAAAGGCGTTGCGTAAAGTCTTGTTTTTGAAAGCCTTTGAGGTGCTACTTCTGAAGGTTTATTTGTAGTTATATTTCTAACTGAAGATTGAGATAAAGATAATGAAATCTTCATTTTAACCTTAGTTTCTGGCAATACATAAAAAGTGGGTTGATATCCAATTTCTCTAAGTTTCATCATTGTATTATTGGCTTCTTCACTTTTTGTAGAGTCGTCATATATTGCTAAAGTTTGCGCTAAAGAGCCTGCGTCTAAAGCTTTTTGAGCGTCCGCAACTCCTTCGCCTACAGACGCAATAAGGTCACCTAACGAACTAGATATGGAGTCTTGTAAATTATTAAAAGTATCTAACATAATATTTAATTTTTATTTTCTTTGGCAAAAATTACTGTCACAATTTTTGAAGCATCAAATTCATCTCCTGCTTCGGGAAGTTGTTTAAAACTTTGACCAATTATTAAATTACTCGATTCTGAATTGATAGATTGATATATTGGATCTAATTTCAAATCATATTCCAAGAGTAATTTACGCACAGCTGTTTCAGTTAAACCGATAACATTTGGTGTTAATTTGTTTTTGACAATTTTTGCAGGTTCTTTTGTTAAGTCTATTAGCACGTCACTTATTGCAGAACCATTAATTTTATTGGCTTTACTAATGTCTATTGGTTGAAATCGTATGCCATCTTCATCATGCTCTACAACGGTTTTTAAATTTAATTTAAAGCCTTCTAATTTATAACCAGAACTCACAGCAGAAGAATCGGCTATTTTTACATCTTTAATAATATTTGTATAGAGTTTATTTGCTGATATTGCTTTTGGAGTATATATTTTAGGCTCTAATTTTTTTTTATCTAAAAGTAATTCTAAATCTAATTTATCCTTTTTTAATTCCGAAATTATTTTTTCTAATTCGAAGGTTTTACTTTTGTTTGAAGTGTTTTCTTTATTTAAATTATCAATAATTTTATTATTTTTATTTATAGTTTTTTGTAATGATTCGTTTGTAAATGAAACTTGTTTTAAAGACTCTTTCGTTTTTGACAAATCAGTTGCTAATTGTAAATTTTTATTTTCAAGAACTCTTTTTTCGTTTTTAAGACCATCGAGTTCAACTTTTTTTAAAGATAATGATTTTACTGTTTTAAGTTTTTCTTTTGTCACATTTTCAAGCGATTTTTCAAGATCTTTAGCTTTTTTTTCAGAAACGAACCCTTTTTTTTCTAACATAGTAATATCTATTTTAGGAGTTATTATTTCCTTAATAGTTTTATTAGAGATGACACTTGCTATTAAAATTGATTTTGCTGTTTTTAATTGTATCCAATTTTTTTTATCCAATAAGATTAAATTACCAAAATCAAGATGGATAACGGTATTGTTTTCACTGCTTATTATACTCGTGTTGTAACTCAACACATAATTAATTTTAGTTTTAGTGTTTGTTTTAACAATCCTAAACATAGGTAAACTTCCAGAATTGATACTAGTTTTAATATTTTTGGCAGTTTTATCTGTTCTTGCTATCTTTTCAGGAATTTTATAAGTAAGCATTACTTTGCCGTCTTTAGACGTAGAAGGTTTTCCTAAAACAACCCATTGCATGGCATCTACAATAAAATATTGGATAGTTACCGAATAATTATTGGCAGGTTTATGGTTTTTATCTAAAATAGAAGCCGAAAATTGTATAGAACTAATTAGTGACATAAGGTTTAATTTTTAGCTATTGAGATTGATTTGGTTACTGTTCCTGAGTTTAATTCGAAAATAAAAATATTACTATTATTATATGAGTTTTCAGGAAGTCTTATATTGAGAGTTACTCTTCCTTGTTCATCCGTTTTTTCTTCTGAAGTACTTAGTTTAGGAGGTTTTGATTCTGTTGTATTCAATTTATTGCTTTTCCCTTCATTATAATTGATTTCAATCATTGTGTTGGTTACAATTTCGCCAATACTATTTGTAAGTTCAATCGTTAGTTTAAACTCATAATAGTCATTATGTAATTCTGGTTTTGTACTAATTTGATAATTTAATATGAGTTGTGGAATGCCTTCATTAGGTATTGTAGCGACAAATCTTCCTGAAATTGTACTTACAATTTGATTGTTACTCTTTGAAGAACTGGTCTTAGTTACAGGTCTGAATAACATAAAATTATTAAATCTAGAAGCGTTTGATTTGCTTTCTACAGCAGTTTCAAATTCAGATATAACTTGTAGATTAAAATCTAAATAAGGCAATGTGTACATCGTGTTTAGTCGTCCAAATTCATCATAAGGAGGTAAACTACGCAGTTGATGTTGCGCTTGGTTTAAACTATCGGAAATACTTAATAATATTTCTTGCAAACTTAATGCTACTGATTCTGATTGACTACTCATTATGGTTGTTTTTTATAAAAATTTATCTTTTAATCTTTCTAATCTACTTTGTTTTTGGCGCTCTTTTTTTTGCTCTTCTTTTCTTTCTAAGGCTTTAATTAGTGCTTTTTTTGCAATTTTTAACGCCTCTTTTTTTAACGCTTGTTTGTCTGCTATCTTTTGTTTTATTAATGCTTCTCTCTTGTCAAACAATTTGGTGTCATTCACTATGTTTTTACTTTTTTCTGCAAGTTTTTCATACTTCTTTTTTTGAGATAAAATTTCCTGTCTTTTTTCTTTTATTCGTTCCCATTTTTCTTCGGCAAGATTAAGGTTGGATAATGCTTTTTTTACTTTTTTATCTGATTTTGGTTTTTCAACTATTTTCTCAAAACCAATTTTTTCGTTTTCTTTAAAAAAAGTTGATTTTTTAGCATTTTTTCGAATAAACTCTTCCTCTTTTGGTTTTGAGTTTGTAGTTATTTTCTTTTTTAATTTTTCACGTTTTTTTTCCCAATTAATCAAGTCAATTTTATTAGTGAGCCGTTTTTTAGCATTGGCATTCCTTTTATCTAATTTGTCTTGTATATTAATTTCTTTTTTAAACGGAACAATAGTTTTATTAGCAATAACTCTAACAAAATCGTTGCTTTTTTTAGTTTTAGACACACTGTTTTTTAAAACTTCTCTTTTTTTCTCCCAATTTTTTAATTCTAATTTTTTTGTAAAACTCTTTTTTAGTGTTTTTTCTCTGTATTGTAACCATTTCTGCTCTTTCTTTTTACGTTGTGCTGTTGATGGAATGCGATTATCAAACTTATTGGGAGTTTTATCTTTGTTTGTTAGTTTTTTTAGAGAATCTTCTAGTTGTTTTTGCTCTTTTAGCAACTTGTTGAGATTTTCATCTTTACTACTCTTTTCTTTAACAATTACCATATTAGTTGATGTAGCAACACTTATAGAACTATCAGTATTTAGTTCATCATCTTCAATAAAATCTTTCCAATTTTTAGCCATTATCTTCTAATTTTCTTCTTTATTTTCTGCATCTTGCAATTCTCTTAAACGTTGCTCAAGAATTGGAGGTGATGGTATGGTCACTAACTTTGTACGCATTAATGAGCTTCCTTCTGCTGAATATTGATATTTCTGAGAGTAACTTCCAGTAACAGAAGCACTAACAATACCTAAATAACTTGCGCCTACTGTTGCCTCAATTCCAACTTCTTTAGATTGCGTCATTGAAAACACCATTTTAATTTCTATTAAAGTATCTACATACTGATAAAACGTTGGCGTAAAACCAAGTGCTAAAAGACTGTATTCTTTTCCGCCCAAATCTACTTTAGTTGCTACCATTTCTTGAGCCAATTTCATAGAAACACGATCTAAAGCATATTGTGCTTCAGCAATGCTTTTCCCAAGATTTTTTACCATCTCAGGAAAAGGAGCATTTAATAATTCTTTGGTAATCTGACTCATAACGCTTTGTAGTTTTTATTTTATGTAGTTGTTTCTGTTGCCGTTTTTTCTGCCATTGCAATTTCCATTTGCTGTTGTATGCGTTCTTCTAATATTGCTGGTGGCGGAATAGGCACTAACTTAGTACGTAGCAAACTTGAACCTTCGGCAGAATAACTGTATTTTTGTGAATACGATGCATTCACTTGAGTGGTACTAACATTGTAATTTAAACTTCCTCCCAAAAAACCTCCTCTTAACTTAACTCCACCTGTTTTTCGTTTCCTTGAATACGAATAAGACGATGATCCAGATCTAGTATATTTAATACTAATTTTAACTTCAATTATAGTATCTACAAATTGATAAAAAGTTGGCGAAAAACCGAGTTCTAACATAGATAAGCGCTGTGGTATAAATATTTCGGTAACTGCTGGTGAACTACTAGTTTTTAATTCAATTTTATCTGTTCCATCCTTTTTATATAAATCTGCATTAACTCCAGCAAATTCTGGAGTAGTGGTTTTTGGTTGATAAATTTGATTTTTTAACGCTTCATCATTTGTGGTATTATAAATGGTAACAGCATCACTCACAGAAACTTTTTCTTTACCAAAGAAAACACGACTGTCTTTAAAGGTTATTTCTTGTTCTTTATCACCTTCTTCATTAATAAAATCTCGTGTTATTGTTTTGAGTCCGCCCATCATTTGAGCAACATCAATAGAGTTTTCGTCTAATCGCATTTGCGCATCTGCAATAGCAAATGCCATTTCGCGAATCATTTCGCCCATAGGCACATCAAGAAGTTCTTGACCAATTCTTGGATTTCTCATAATTTCAATTTTTAATGTTCAATTTATTTTGTAATATTTATGGTTGATTTTAATATTTCTAAGTAAATATCTGGTGTTGGCAACGATACTATTCGTGCTGCAATAGATGATGATGCTTCTGATGACATTTCAAATTTACGTGCATAATGACCAGAAATTGACAGTCCAGATATTCCAAAATTGGTACTTTTCCCTTCTTTTGTATCGTTACTTTCGCTTTTACTACTAGCAGTTTTATAGGCTGCTTTTATACCATACTCTTCTGATTCTGATATTGAAAACTCCATTTTAATTTCGATTGTAGCTTCCGTAAACGCATAAAAAGTAGGGGCAAATCCTAGGCTTATTAGGTTGTGAGGTTTTCCTGCAACATCAATTTCTATAGTTGACATTTCATTTGCTAGTTTTATAGAATTGGCATCTAAAGCAGCTTGCGCATTGGCTATTGACATTCCTAACTTTTCCAACATCATTGGCAAGGGCGCATTGGTTAAGGTTTGGATAATATTTGGTGCTTGGACTTTCATCTTTTATGAATCACTTTTAGTATACAGTGTTTCTAAATACATTTTTAAGCCGTCTGGAGGTGGAAGTGAAATCATTCTTGCCGAAATGGCTGCATTTCCTTCTACTGACATTCCAAACTGTCTTGAATAACGTGCATCTATAGATCCACTCATTGCAAAACTATTATCTCCACCAAATTTTTTTGTTGCTTGATCTAACCTACTTTGATCATTTTCAGTTTTACTTAAGTAAACTTCTGTTTGCTCTTTGTCAATTTCTTCTTCAGATTTACCATCAATTTTTATATTAATTTCTTTTTCTTCTTTTGAAGATACCAAATAAGTAATCTTTGAGTCTTCATGTAATAAGTAATAAATGTCGTTTACTTTTTCAAAATAAAACTCATCATATTTTCCTTTTTGATTGGTGCCAAATTTGTTAGAACTAGTATCAATTATAGTAATCACTTTATTTCCATACTTAAATTTAACATCATTTATATTTGAAGAAGTAGTGTCGTTCTCCTTAAATACAAAAGGATTCTTAGTATTACCATTAGCTCCTGTAGTTATTTCACCTCCATCAAAATATATAAAACTATTTGTACTATTTATTTCTATTTTAATTTTTCTTAGATTTGGATTTTTAGATTCATCAGTAGCTTCAGATTCGCCTTTTGATAGTATTGTAAATTTATTATCACTATCGATATTTCCATATTCTTTCAGTAAATTTTTTACAGCGTTAGCTCTTTCTTTACCCAATTTTGAATTATAATCGGTTGCGCCACTTCCATCCGTGTAACCTGTAATGGTTATTTTTGTATCTGTACTGTTTTTTAGTAGCAAGGCTAATAACTTAAAATCATCCATATTTAAAGAAGGATTATTTTGATTATGAGAATAGTCAAACTCAATGTTTTTTTTATCCCATCCAAAATAGAATTGCAAATCAATTTGGTTATTATCTCTATGTATTTTGTTGTTATTGATACCAATTACTATTCCTCCGTTTTTGGTTTTAGCATTGATTAGAGTTTTTGAAAAATCTGTTTCTTTTTTAAATGTATCAGGAGTGCTTTTTGCGTTTAATTTAATATTAATAGGTGAAGATGATGAAGGATATGTGCTGTCAAGCTCCAACAATGCTATTGTATTAGCATGTGTAGTTGGGATAGCAACAGTTATCAACCCATTTTCTTTTTCAATTTTTACTTCTGTTTGTGATTGGTTTTCCACAACTGTTTGATCATCTACAACGCTTTCTGCACGTATGTTTTGTGTTTCATCTCGCAAATGCTCTTCAGCTTTTAGTATTTTTGAAAGTGAGCCTTCTTCTTTGTGAATTTCAAAGGTTTTATTATGAATTTCTACATTCTTTTTTTTACTCGTTTTTAAAGCAATTATTTTTCTTGACTTTGCCTCGCTACTTTTAGATTCTTGTTTATTCTCTTCTAATCGCTTAAAATAGTCTTTGTCAAAATTTGAATTCTTTTTATATTCACCTGCTAAACTTAAAGCAATATCTATAGAATTACTCAACGCCATTTTTAAGTTTAGTGATGCACTAACATCGGCATATTCAAAAGCATAAAATGCAGGCTGAAAACCGAGTTCTAACAATGATTTTCCTGCGATTTCTAGTTCAGTTAAACGGCTAATCTGTCTTATTGAATTATCGTCTAATTTTTCTTGTGCTTCGGCAATACCCAAAGCAAGTGATGTTATAATACTTGTCACATCTACTTGTTGTAATATTTGCGCACCTTCATTAAATTTTTGTACTCCTCCCATAGTTTTATTTTTTTTAGCGTTTTTATATTGATTTCATTTCTGATGGTAATTCTACTGCAATTTCAGGATTAACAAGGTCTTTTCGAATTATAAAATAGTTGAATTTTTTTTGTACAGATTCAACTTGTCTTTTACTAATTTGATATCCTTTTTGAACCCATTTTAGCAATTCATCAGTAATTGGTTGTTTTCCTTTTCCTGCTTTATGTTGCGCTAATTCGAGTAATTGCAATGCAATTTGGTTGTTTCCTTTTAATAGATATTGAATGGCTTTTTTTTCAAAAATTCGCGCATAATGCCTATCTATAAACGGATTTTTACTGTTTTTGGCATCTAAAAAAGTAACATAGCGTTCGCAATACGAAATAACATCATCATAAGATCCTGATTTTTCAAGAGTTTCCATTACACATTGCGTATAATGTTGAAAAAACAGTTCGCTTCCTTTTTCTTTTTGCATTATTTTAAGAGCTTCGCCAAAGTGACGCAATGCTTCTTTGTAATTACCTTCTAAACAAAGTAGTTTACCTTTTTCGGCAATTCTTAAATGTAACATTTGTGTTTTTTTAGTTTTCATTATTACTTGCATCTTCTTTTAGTTTAGCGTTTGTACCAATTGTTTTTAATTGCGCTACAGCATAGCGCATTAACAAATGATGTTGAGGTTTGTTTGATATCCATTTGTTTTTATTTGTAGGAATTTCATTTTCGTTAAAAAAATTGGTTAAGATTGATCTTGTCTTTTTCAAATCGGTAATTTTGGTAATTACTAAATCGTGTTTTTTAGGAATAATTACTTCTGAATGACAAGTAAGTCCAACATTAGCATATTTTTTTAAGGTTTTTTCGGTTTCTTTTTTTGATAAAGATTCGTGGAGTTGTATCGGTAAGTTTTCCAATACTTTGTCCAATATTTGTTTAGGAATTCCTATTTGTTTTACAAGAAATTCTCTTTGAAACCTATCATTCTTATCAATTTTTGTTAAAATTATTTCAAAGCGTTGATAACTTTGATTAACAATTTTGATGTTCTTTTTTGATTTATATTTTCTCCATATTTCTTGACTAGTTTTAAAATCTAAATTCTCTATAACATATTCTAAACCTGCTTTTTTAATAGAAAAACTATTTTTAAAAACATGTTTTAAATCATCGATAATACTTGATTGTTTAATTGGGAAATAGATAGCATATAAATCCTTTTTTGGGTTGGTAATAGTAACTTTTGCATCTAATCTTTTTGATAGTGCTTTCAGCGTTGCTTTTGAAACACCTCCAATTACAATACTCGGTTCTTGCATCAGTATATTTAATGCTTCTTTTTGTTCGCATCCTAAAAACTCACTCAGTTGTTTAACTACTTTAGGTAACTTTATAGGATTATCTATATATACACTTGCTTCATATAAATTGTTATTTGTTGGAAGTGATACCTTTGAGTCTTGTACCTTTACAATTAGTCCTAATTTATTTAAGGTTGTTTTTGCTTTTACGGCAAGCTGCTCATCTACTTTATGAAATAGTACAGAAGGTGTATTATAAAGTAGTTTTAATACGATTTCTTGCGGTATTTTAAACGCTTCAGCAAGCAAAACTGAGGCTGAAGGGTTTGCTGTTCCGATAGATTTGATAATAACTGTATTGTTAAGTGTTGCATTCATAGTTTCTTTTTTTTAATCTTGCTTTTGTAGTATTTCTTCAAGTTTTTCTCTTGATTCACTTCCATAAATACCATCTATTGTAATATGATTATCGCGTTGAAATTTTTGAAGTGCTTTTTCAGTATTTCCACCGAAAATACCGTCAGCACTACCATTTAAGTAATTTAAATCTATAAGAATTTGTTGCAGTAATTTTACTCTAGAATTGCTTTCGCCTTTTCTTAAATATCCTGTTGGAATAGTTGTCGTTATTTCTTTCGTAGTATCAATTTTTCTAAAAGATAGTACCTTATATTTAGGATATAAAGTAATGTTTACTTCATCATTTTGATTTCCTCCAATGCAGTAGACAGATTTGCCGCTTTTTGAATATCCAAGAAAAAAACCTACATGACCTAACGAGCCATTTTCACTCCCTCTCCACATTACTATAATATCTCCTGGAGACGGTGAATCTGTTTCATTGCCAATTTGCAACCAACTTCTTGCCATTGCACTATTTGACCTTGGCAAACCTGCTTGTAGGGCAACCCAATTTGCAAAAATACTACACCATGCAACTTCATCAGTTCCAAAGTCTAGACCTGTCATTTGTTGGTATTCTAATATCCGTTCATTATGGATACTTCCTGAAATTTCTTTTTGTCCGAGCTCGCCTAAAGCAATTTTTAAAGTAGTTGGTTTCATAACTTGCAATTTTAATTCAAAGTTACTTCCTCTTATTCTAAAAGTCACAAGGTAAAAAACCCTTTTTATCAAGGTGAAATCACCCTTTTTGACACAAAAAAAAGCGTTCAGAATTTCTGAACGCTTTTAAAATTATAACTTAAGCCACTAAATCGATATCGAATATTTATAATATGCCAATGACTTATTTTTTAAGTTTCTTTTTAACGGCTATTTCTTGATAAGCTTCAATAACATCACCTTCTTTTATGTCGTTGTATCCTTTTATTTGAACACCACAATCATATCCTTTTGTTACCTCTTTCGCATCGTCTTTAAAGCGTTTTAAGGCTGTTAAAGTTCCTGAATGCACTACAACGCCATCTCTAATAATACGTATTAAAGAGTTTCTAGTAATTTTACCACTCATAACCATACATCCTGCAATATTTCCAACTTTAGAAATTTTATAAACTTGGCGTATTTCTACATTACCAACAATTTCTTCTTTCATTTCTGGCGACAACATACCTTCCATAGCATCGCGCAAGTCATTTATTGCATCATATATAATAGAGTATGTTCTAATATCAATCTCTTCTCTATCTGCAATCATTCTAGCATTTCCTGCTGGTCGTACATTAAATCCAACAATTATGGCTTCTGATGCTGATGCTAATAATACATCTGATTCGGTAATTGCTCCAACACCTTTATGTATGATGTTTAACTCTATTTCATCTGTAGATAATTTCTGGAATGAATCTGTTAATGCTTCTACTGATCCATCAACATCACCTTTTAATATAATATTTAATTCTTTGAAATCACCAAGCGCAATACGTCTTCCTATTTCATCAAGTGTAATATGTTTTTGTGTTCTTACAGATTGCTCACGTTGTAATTGTGAACGTTTAGTAGCTATTTGTTTTGCTTCTCGTTCATCTTCAAATACATGGAATTTATCTCCAGCTTGTGGTGCTCCATCTAACCCTAATATTGAAACTGGCGTTGATGGTCCAGCTGTTTTCATAGGATTTCCTCGCTCATTAAACATGGCTTTAATTTTACCACTGTTTTTTCCTGCAAGTACATAATCTCCAATTTCTAAAGTTCCTTCTTGTACTAATATTGTTGATACAAACCCTCTTCCTTTATCTAAATATGCTTCTACAACTGTACCTATTGCACGTTTATTTGGATTTGCTTTTAAATCCAACATTTCTGTTTCAAGTACTATTTTTTCAAGCAATTCATCAACTCCTGTTCCTTTTTTAGCTGAAATATCATGAGATTGCACATTTCCTCCCCAATCTTCTACTAAGATATTCATTTGAGAAAGTTCTTCTTTTACTTTTTCAGGATTTGCTCCTGGTTTATCGATTTTATTAATTGCAAAAATCATTGGTACACCTGCAGCTTGTGCATGGCTAATTGCTTCTTTTGTTTGTGGCATGATAGAATCATCAGCAGCAATTACAATAACTACCACATCGGTAATTTGAGCACCACGAGCACGCATTGCTGTAAAGGCTTCGTGACCTGGAGTATCTAAGAATGTAATTTTATTCTTATTTTTTAATTCAACTGAATACGCACCAATATGTTGTGTGATACCACCAGCTTCTCCTGCAATTACGTTTTCTTTACGAATATAATCTAATAAAGAGGTTTTACCGTGATCTACGTGTCCCATTACAGTAACAACTGGCGCTCTAGTGATTAAATCTTCCTCTGAATCTACTTCTACTTCAATAGACTCTTCTACTTCTGCACTTACAAATTCTACTGAATGATCAAACTCATCTGCAACAATGGTAATGGTTTCTGCGTCTAAACGCTGATTCATGGTAACCATCATTCCTAAAGACATACAAGCTGATATAATTTGAGTTACAGAAACATTCATCATAGTAGCAATTTCATTAACCGTAACAAATTCTGTTACTTTTAACACTTTACTTTCAGAGGCTTGTTTTTGTAAATCTTTTTCAGATTGTTGTCTATGTAAATCTCTTTTATCTCTACGATGTTTTGCTCCTTTACCTTTTTTATTCTTTCCTTGTAAACGTTCTAAAGTTTCACGTACTTGATTTTTAATTTCTTCTTCAGTAGGTTCTACTTTAACAATTGGTTTTCTACCTTTGTTAAAACGTCCTCTTTGATTTGATCTATTATTTGATTTATTGTAGTTACTACCTCCTTTATTTATACGCTTACGTTTAGGTCTTGCACCTGATTTATTATTGGTATTAGACTTATTATCAGTCGTTTTCTTTTTAGGCTTATCAAATTGAGATAAATCAATTTTAGCACCAACCGTTTTAAAACCTTTTAACTTTTTATATTGGGTTTTAATTGTTTCTGTTTCTTTAGGTTCTTCTACTTCTTTAGAAAGAGATTGTTCTTTAGAAATTGGCGAGGACTCTTTAGGAGTTTCTGTTTTTGGCGTTGCTACCTTAGGTGCTTTTTTAATTTCTGGAACAAGTTTAGAATCAGATTTTTCTTCTTTTTTAGGAGTTACTTCTTTTTTTGTTGTCTTTTTAGGCTTACTAACATCTATCTTACCCATTTTTTTAAGACCTGAAAGTTTAGGAGCTTCGGTTTTAATCGTTTCAACTTCTTTTACTTCTGGTTTTATTTCTTGAGTTTTTGTAATAGGTGCTGTTTTTGGCGTTTCTTCTTTTTTAGCTTCCTTAGCTTTTGGAGAAAGATCAATTTTACCAAC
>CAMZLV010000161.1 GCA_947311835.1 uncultured Lutibacter sp.
AGATGAAATTTATGACCAAGTAGCAGCCATTAATCAAGAAAGTTTGCTTTATCACAATCGTAAATTGACCAATATTGTTTTTATGGGAATGGGTGAGCCTTTAATGAATTATAATAACGTACTTAAATCAATTGAGAAAATCACATCACCAGAAGGTTTAGGGATGTCGCCAAAAAGGATTACGCTTTCTACCTCAGGAATACCGAAAATGATAAAAAAATTGGCAGACGATGAGGTTAAATTTAACCTTGCAGTATCGCTACACTCAGCAATAGATGAAATTAGGACTAAAATAATGCCGTTTAACGAAAAATTTCCGTTAGATGATTTAAGAGAATCATTAGAATATTGGTATGAAAAAACCGAGCGAATGATTACTTATGAATACATTGTGTGGAGTGGAATTAATGATACAAGAACCGATATTGACGCCTTAGTCAAATTTTGTAAATATGTCCCTTGTAAGGTTAATATTATTGAGTACAATCCAATAGACGATGGTGAATTTCAACAAGCGCCAAAAAGAGCTATAGCAGATTATGTAAGTGTTCTTGAAATGAATGATATCATTGTAAACGTACGTAGAAGTAGAGGAAAAGATATTGATGCTGCTTGTGGACAATTAGCAAATAAAAAAGGATAGTTTTAATAACTATTGTCTTTATCACTAAGTTGTCAGTAATTTCCACAGACGAAAATCTGTATAAAAAATCAAATTTAAATCATATCGGAATATATTTATTTTTCACGAAAAAGTTTCCATAAAACGAAACAAAGTGTTATCTTTGTCGTATAATAGGTTGTAATGAAAGTAAAATTTGAAGTAATATTTCTTGAACAGGCAATAGAATTCTTGGAAAAATTAGACGATAAGTCAAGAAATAAAATCTATTACAATATCGACAAGGCGAAATTAATTAATGACCCGAAATTGTTCAAGAAACTGAAAGATGAAATTTGGGAATTTAGAACAAAATATAACGGAATACAATACAGACTTCTTGCGTTTTGGGATAAAACCGAAAAGACAGAAATTTTAGTTATTTCAACGCACGGAATTATAAAGAAAGTTAGTAAAGTTCCAAAAACAGAAATCGAAAAAGCAGAGAAAATAAGAAAAGAATATTTTAACAATTAATATAAACATATGAAAACTAAAGGAAAAATGAAAATGATGACTTTAAACCAACTAAAGGACAAGCATATCGGTAAAATAGGAACTGATGAAAGGGATAAATATGAATTTGACTTAAAAGTAGATGTTTTAGGAGAAATGATAAAGTCCGTTAGAAAGGAAAGACGTCTAACACAAGAGCAATTAGGGAAATTAGTTGGAGTACAAAAATCTCAAATTTCTAAATTAGAGACTAATACTCGGAATGTAACAATAGAAACTATTTTAAAGGTATTTAGAGCATTAAAAACGAACATCAAATTTAGTCTTGAAAATATGGATGAAAAATTTGAAATTGCATAATAAAACTACTGGAAACAATGTATAACAGATAACTGCGGTTTTGTGCTTAACTCAAAATTTAGTACTTTACAAAAGTTGTGTTTAATCAAAAATTTCGGTATTTAAAGTTCGCAACTACTGTTATGCCAATCGTTACCATGCGATTAAAACCAAAATGAAACGAATGAATTACATAATAATCGGAATTATTGCTGTTGTGGTTTATTTCGCATTTCAATATTTTAATAAAAACAGCGAAAAATTAACAAACGAAAATTACTCTTCAAAATATAATGATGTAAAACAAATTACGGAAAATGACAAACAAATTTTAGTTGAAAATGTGGACTATAATCTGATTAAAAAAGCAGTTCAGGATTTTACTAAAAGTTATGACAATCCACAACAAATTAATCTAAAGCCAACGTCAAGACTGCATAAAATCGATGACAACCAAGTAATAATAACGTTTCCTTATGATGTTGAATTTAATATTTTTTGTTATTATGTTAATTACTTAAAATATCCAATAGACTTGAATTACAAAGCGAATATTACAGGTTGGACTACGACAAAAGCAACTTACAATTGGTTGAATAAGGAATTTGAAAATCAAAAAGCGATGATTTTCATTAACCCAAATGACAATGAATATGATAATGTCATGCTGACAACCGAAAAAGGTCGGACTTACAAAATCGGATTTGCAATTGGTGAAGGGCTTCAAAATTATAATGGAACAATACTAAAATACAAACCGACTGCTTTCAGCAACTTGCATTTGGAAAAATCTAAAATGGAAGAAATAAAATAAAAACGTAAGGTAATAGCGTATAAAATTAATGCTTTAGGTCTGTACTTAACCAAAGTTTTGGCATATTTACAAGTCCGTAAAATTGAAAAAATTGCGTTAATATTGGAAAATAAAAATTGTAAAAAACAAGTTTTAGTCACATCTAACCTCTAAATTCTAGTAGTGAAACGGTTTAATGTCTTTTTATCAGACGACAAAGATTTATAATATGATTTTAAACACAGTGAAGAACCTTTTTTTTAGTATTTTTGCTTTCTAAATGAAGCCAGTAGCACAAATAAAACAACCAATTTTAAAAGAAATGGAACGCTTTGAAGAGAAATTCAAAGAAGCCATGATTTCTAAAGTTCCGTTGCTCAACAGAATTACTCACTACATAGTAAGAAGAAAAGGAAAACAAATGCGTCCAATGTTTGTTTTTTTAGTTGCTAAAATGGTTTCGGACGGAAAATTTGAAGAACGAACTTATAGAGGAGCATCAGTTATTGAGTTGATTCACACAGCAACTTTAGTGCATGATGATGTTGTAGATGATAGTAATAGACGTAGAGGTTTTTTTTCTTTAAATGCACTTTGGAAAAACAAAATAGCCGTATTAGTAGGAGATTTTTTATTATCAAAAGGATTGTTGCTCTCTATCGATAATGGTGATTTTGACATTTTAAGATTAATTTCGGTTGCCGTACGCGAAATGAGTGAAGGGGAACTGCTTCAGATAGAAAAAGCACGAAAATTAGATATTACAGAAGATATATATTTTGAAATCATACGAAAAAAAACAGCTACATTAATTGCTGCTTGTTGTGGTATTGGTGCGGCATCCGTAGGAAGTAGTGCAGATGAAGTTGAAAAAATGCGTACGTTTGGTGAGTTAATAGGTATTGCATTTCAAATAAAAGATGATTTATTTGATTATTCAGATGCTAAAATTGGTAAACCTACAGGAATTGATATAAAAGAGCAAAAAATGACGTTGCCATTAATTTATGCTTTAAATAATTGTAAGCCGTCAGAAAAAAAATGGCTTATAAATTCAATCAAAAATCATAATAAAAACAAGAAACGCGTTAAAGAAGTCATTGCTTTTGTCAAAGAAAAAGGAGGTATTGAATATACCGTTTCTAAAATGGAAACATATCAACAACAAGCCTTAGCAATATTAGATTCTTATCCTTCATCTGTATACAAGCAATCTCTTGAGCAGATGGTAAATTACGTAATAGAGCGTAAGATATAGCCAAAAAAAATCCCGTTATTAAAACGGGAATAATTGTTACTTGACTTTATTATCCTAAAACTTTTATGGCTGTTACTATAGCAAGAATGATAAATAATGCACTTAAAATGTAGTTAATATTTTTGGCAATAAACTGCGCTTTTTTAGCAATAACCTCAGCAAAAGTAGCGTAAATTGCAAAAATTGAAAATGCACCTAATGCAGCACCTATCACAAAAATATATTGAAAAGGGGCAACTAATGAAATTCCTGAACTTTTAGCTGCTACAAGATAAAAAGGTACCGCTAACATATTTACCGATGACATACCAAAGCCAATAACAAAACTAGAACCTTTTTTGTCTTTTCCTTCGGCTTTAAATTTTTTGCGAGCTTGTGTAAAAAAGAAAACTGCTAAGGCAAGTAAAACAAAAATTGCCGCTATTTGTAATTTTGATATAATTTCAGGTGTAATTTTTTCAGCAAAATAAACAGCGATAAATGCTTGAATTATTACTACAGATGCAGCGCCTGCCGCAAATTTAAGACCATTTGATTTTCCTTTTTCTAAACTCGTTTTTGCTGCGGTCATATTTAGCATTGATGGAGCTAATAAGCCTATAAAAGCAGCTATAAATCCGATAAAAAAGGGTGAGATATATTCCATAATTTTTTATTTTAAATTTAATAAAAGAAAGCAAGCCTAAAATTAATGAAAATTATTAAAATAGACTTGCTTCACAACTAACTAAAACCAAGTTTTTTATTTTTTTGCATAAGCAACCTGAGGAACAGGCATTGGAGCATCAACTTCTCCAATTTTTCCGTCCTTTTGTTCGGTTTCTATTGCTCCTTGAATATCTTCAGTATTAAGATGTACTAATTGTACTGGTTTTAAACCTATATTTTTAGCACCTTTTTTCAATAAATGTCTTAAAAATAGGATTAATAATACCATCCAAATAAACATAATTAATTTTTGACCTGTAGGGTTATCAGTAATTAAAGAGTATAATTCTCTTTTATCTGAAATTAATCCAGAAGTACCATCGTCATGCGTTCCAAATAACACAGTTGCGTTTAAAAAGTCATGATGAGCATGTGCAAACAATGTGTAAGGTAAGTATCCTACGGCAAAACCTATAAAACCAACCAACGTATTTAAATATCCCATTCCAATACGCATATAAGATCTAATTTCACAACCAATCAACGTTACTGCACCAAAGCCTAATGATAAACCTCCAATAAAGTTACCAGCAGTTAAACCTGCTTTAAGTCCTGTTCCTAGTTTTGGAGAAATACCGAAGAAAGTCCATGCTATAAGCATAAATCCAAGCATTAAAACCCAAGTAGTTACTACACCAATAATTGGTGAGTAAGAACGCATTAATGTACGTGTAATTTTTGGCACACCCATATTTGCGTATTTTTTGTCTTCTTTTGTCATATCTCCTGCAGTTTCTAATGAAACTAGTGAGCATTCGGTACCGTAACCAGATTTTGATAAGGCAATACCTGCAACTGTACCTGCTAATAATGTCATAATAACAAAGAGTCCGTTTTTGTCTGCTACTGATTTACCAAAAGCAAGTAATTTTCCGTTACTAAGGTGTTGCATGCTTTCTGTACCTGATAAAGCGCCGTATAAAGCAGCAACTAAAAACACTACTGTAAAAGATAATGAAATCCAAAATACAGGATTTTTTTTCCAGTTATATCCTTCTTTGTAAGTTGCTTGTTCACCTTTGTCTTTATTGGCAATAACGTAGGCTTTTGTTTCTTGATGTTTAAAATAATTAGCTAAACCTAATTTTTCCATAACCAAAAATCCTAATGCTCCTCCCATAGCCATAAAAATAACCGAACCAAAAGAACGGATTCCCATAAATGGAATTCCACCCATAAGATGCGTAAGTGTACAACCACCAGCAACACGTGTACCATAACTAAAGAATGCACCACCAATAAAAGATACAATTAATGCTTTTTTAGAATAGTGTGCCCACGCTCGGGTTTCTTTTTCCATTAAGGTTACTATAAAACCTCCCAAAATCATACCTACAATAGGCCATCCAATACCTGGAGTAAATACACCTCCTTCTGGGATTATATTACCTGCAGCATCTACACCGTAATTACCATATAATTCAGAATAAGAACCTACCAAGTTGTTTAAAAACACTTCTAAACCTCTAAACATTCTTCCTAAATCAGTAGTCACACTAATGTGCATTAACGTGTTTTTTTCTGCAGGAACACCTATACTAGCCTTGTAGATGTAGATGGCTACCATATAAATCATTTGTGCTACTGCAAATAAAATACCAGCATAAACATATGACCATTGATTTCTAAATAGTTTTTTTAAATTCATTTTATAATATTTAAGTTAAAATTGAAAGGCAAAATAGTAATTGTAAGTATCTTGCCTTTTTTAAATTTTTGATTAGAAGTCTAATTGAACTCTAATTAAATGTTGGTTTAAATTACCTAATGCTACATTAGCATCGTCAGTAATTACATAGTTGTACATTAATCTTGCATGTGAATTTAAATACCAATTTACGCCAAGAGAAATATTATTTACATCTCTTGGTATTCCAAGATTTGCATCTAATACATTTTGAGAAGCATTCATATTAGAATAACGAGCAGCAACTTCAATTGCACCAAATCCACCATTGTCAATATCTTTTTTAGGTTTTACTCTTCCAAATGATGCGTTTTTATATGGTCTATGTTCTCCTGTAATAAAATAACTTGCAAATGCGTAGTAACTTGTCATTTTATAGTTTGAATTAGTAGTGTTGGTGATATTTTGAGTTTTGTATTCTCCTTGAATAGATAATGACCCTAAAGTTGTTGCTAATTCCAATCCTAAATCATTTCTCTTGTCTCCATTAGGAAATATATAATGATATTTACTTCCTAAATGATTTTCAGGTCTAAATTTTAAATCTTTATATGGTCTATTGTCATAGTTTAAGCCTAAATGTACAACTTGATTTTTTTCTTTGTTATTTAATAAGTTTGCAGTTGTTCTTACAATAAAATTCATTCCATTTTCTAACGAACTATCTGCAAATCCTTCGTCATTAAATCCATTGTTTGTTAATGCCATTTGAAAAGAGGCTTTGCCGTTAAATAATCCAAAATTCTCATAATGCAATCCAGATCCCCATCTAAAATTCTGCAAACTAATTAACATTGCTCTTTCATTAAAAGTAATGTATTTACTACTCGTTGCTATATTTAAACTTGTAGGTTCAGTATAACTACCAATTACAAAATTCCCACTCTTTTTTGTGGTATATTTTAAGTAAACATCTCTAAAACCTAATTGACCATGCGAAAAATCAGTTTCAATTTTATATTTTATGTTTTTAGCAACATTTCCAGTAGCCGAAAAATGAACCCTTCTAAATTCATTTTCATTAAGACCTCCTTGTTCGTTATCTCTTTTTAAAAATTCATAATCGTATTGAATACGACCATTAATTTTAACTGTTGGTTTGAAATTAATAATTTTTGATTCATTATTATTTGTGTCTTGTGCCGTTGCGTTAAAACTTGTTAATGCGGCAATTGCTAATGCGGTTAATACTTTAATTGGTTTCATTTTTTATTTTTATAATTCTTAAATATTGTTTTTTAACAGTGCAAAGTTTAAAAGATATTTTTTATAGTTTGGTAACACTTGTTACAAATAAAGACTTTTTTGTCTTTTAAATTTGCAGTATTAAAATATGTTGAATTAATTTTATCAAAAAAAATGAGAATAATAAAATCACTTACGTTGATTTTGTCAATTACAGTATTAGTTACATCATGTAAAAATGCTGACGAAATCAGAAATAGAGAAAAAGCAAAATTGGCACAAGTTGTTAAAATTGTTAAAGCAGTAGCACCAACTAATTTAGGAACAATCAAGAAAATTACTGCAGATGAATTTGAAAAAATGAATAATGAAGGGGCATTTACTTTAGTAGATGTACGTACTCCAGAGGAATATACTGAAGGGTATATTAAAGGAGCAGTAAATATTAACTTTAAAAAGAGAACTTTTCCAGATTATATTAATGCAATAGACAAAGAGAAACCTGTTGCCGTTTACTGTAGATCTGCAAACAGATCAGGAAAAGCAGCAATTATTATGCAATCATTAGGTTTTAAAAATATCTATGATTTAGATGGAGGTGTTAAAGCATGGAAATCGGCTGGTAAAGAATTTACAACTGATGAGAATATCGCAAACTCAAAATTACAAGAAATGTTGAAAAAAGGCGATTTAAAAGGTAAAAATAGAAATGGGAAAATGCATCAAATTGATGAAAATGAATTTGAAAAACTTGCAAAATCAGGAAATGTAACTGTTGTAGATGTTAGAACAGCCAAAGAATATGCTGAAGGACATGTAGAAGGCGCAATCAATGTAGATTGGAAAAACCGCCATTTTGCTAAAAATGCAATAGATAATATCACGAATGATAAACCAGTAGCAATATATTGTCGCTCAGGAAATAGAGCAACTCGCGCTATGTATGCAATGACTGCGTTAGGATTTAATGAAGTTTATAACCTAAATCATGGTATGAAATCTTGGTTAGCAGCAAATAAACCTGTAAAAACATTAGAGGTAAAAGGAGATATTAGACATTTAGATGTTGAAAATTTCAACAATGCTATTTTAGGTAAAGTTGGAAAATTAATAGATGTTAGAACACCAAAAGAATATAGTGACGCTCATATTCCTGGCGCTGTTATGATTGATTATAAAAATGATAACTTTAAAGAAGAGTTTGCCAAATTAGACAAACAAGTACCAGTTTTAATTTACTGTCGTTCTGGAGGTAGAAGCGGACGCGCAATGAAAATTTTAGAAGAAATGGGCTTTAAAGTATATAATTTAGATCATGGTTTTAACCAATGGAAAGCCGATCATATGCGAGTTGAAGGACAAAATGTGCATGCTGCTAGTGGAGGTGAGGAAGGTTGTTAAAAAAAAGTTTAGTTGATAAAAAACCACCAATTTTGGTGGTTTTTTTGTTTAAATTTGTAAAATGAGCGAAAAAAGTATTTTCAAAATTATTATAACGATAATTAGTATTGTTATAGTTTTTTTTATGCTGAAGTATTTTTTTTTAACGGATAAAACTTTAGAAACAGGATATACGTCTTTGGTCAATACAAACTCTACATGCATAACTTGTCACACTCCAATGAGCGGTTTTTCAAAAGCACATGCACCTGATAAAATCACTTGTACTTCTTGTCATTTAGGGAATAATAGTTCTTTAGATAAAGAGAAAGCACATCAAAATATGTTGACTGTTCCGGGAAATTTATCAAATGCCTCACAAACATGCGCAAAATGCCATCAAGGTATAGATGTGCGTGTAAAAAATTCATTAATGAATACAATGAGTGGAATTATAAGCGTTGATAAATATGTGTTTGGTGAAAACGATAATTTAGATAGTCTTTTTAATATTCATCATCTAAAAAATAAAACAAAAGCCGAAAATCATTTGCGCAACAAATGCGCATCATGTCATATTGGAAATGAAAAAGAAAATTCACATCCAATTACGCAACAATCTAGAGGAGGAGGTTGTACGGCTTGTCATTTAAATTATTCTGAAAAAGGAAAAATTGCACACCAAAAATATATAGATTCTAAAAAATCACATCTAACAAAAATACATCCATCACTATCATTAAATATTACAGATAATCATTGCTTTGGATGTCATAGCAGATCAGGAAGAATTGCTACAAATTATATGGGATGGCATGAAACGGTTTATAAAGATACCTTGCAAAATAATCCTAATTATTGGATGTTAGATGATAAACGTATATTCGAGAAAAAACAAGAAGATATTCATCACACAAAAGGATTGAGTTGCGTAGATTGTCATAATGCGAATGAAGTTATGGGCGATGGAAATTTATATGCGCATCAAGAAGACGCAGTAAGTGTTAGTTGTGTAGATTGTCATTTTAATTTTGAGGTAAAAACGATTTTATTTGATGATTTATTACCGTCAGAAAAAAGAATTGTTAGGTTAAAAAAAATAGATACGTTGGTTTCATTTATACGAGCATCAAAATCAGATAAAACACTGCTAAATGTAATAAGAGAAGGCAATATTAACTATTTAATAACTAAAAATTCAAATCAAAAGTTACAACTAACTCCACCTTCTAACAATTGCATAAAGAACGCACATAAAAACGTAAGTTGTAGTAGTTGTCATACTAGTTGGTCGCCTCAATGCATCTCGTGTCACACTTCTTTCGATGCAAATGAAGATGGATTTGATTTGCTCTCTAAAACGTGGAAAATGGGTAAATGGATAGAGCAAGGAAGTGATTATTTAGCCGAATTTCCAACATTGGGAGTTGTTGAGAAGAATGGGCAAAAAACGATTAATACTGTTGCTCCAGGAATGATAATGCATCTTAAAAATGATACAATAAACACTAATTTTCACAGGTTGTTTGCGCCAGTTAGTGCTCATACTATTTCATCAAAGGGACAAAATTGCAAAACATGTCATAATAATCCTGTTGCTTTAGGATATGGACGTGGAAAATTAGAATTCACTAAAAATGGGATATGGAAATTTACTCCATTATATGAATTAGAACAAGATGGTTTGCCAAAAGACGCTTGGATTCCGTTTTTAAAAGAATATACTTCATCAAAATCTACACGTAAAAACACAAGAGCATTTACAGTTAGTGAACAGCAAAAGATACTAACTGTAGGGAGTTGTTTGACTTGTCATAAAGAAAATTCAACGGTTGTAAAGTCTATATTAAATGATTATCAAAAGGCATTTGAAAATAGAAGTAATGAATGTGTCGAGCATTCATAATTTAGGTTGGCATTTCATTGTTTATGTAAAAAAACTATCTTTGTAAAAAAATCATAAAAAAATATTTTTTAATATCTGTAATATTTTGTGCCACTCAATTATATTCTCAAGTAGGAATTGGGACTACAAACCCAACAGAAATGCTTCATGTTGAAGGAGGTACTATCAAAATAGTTAATGGTTCGCAATCAAATCAAAAAGTACTTACAACTGATGATACAGGTGTAGCAAAATGGGAATATGCAAATGGAGATGGAGGTAGAGGAACTTCAACTTTTATTGTAGGTCATTTTACTAATGTAAATAATACAACAGATATTTTTCATTTAAAAACACCTTTTAATTGGAGTACTTCTGATATGTACATGATAAAGGTAGAAGGGTATGCTTATGGTAGCGGTGTAGGTCAAAGAATAATTGACGTCACTTTTGTTGGTTATTGTTATCAACCAGATTTTGCTGCACCATTTATAAGACAAGAGCAGACTGCAATCGAAAATAATACAGGTATTACCGCAGGGCAATATGTAGGTTCTGATGGGTTTTTATATTTATGGTTTAAAACACCACGTGTATATTTCAATTCTTTTGGTGTTACCTCTATGTATGTTGGTAATGGGCGTGTATTAAAAAAAGGAGATATTACTGTTATTCAAAGTCCAAGTTCTACATTATAGTTGCTTGTTCATTTCCAACAATTCTTCAACAAAATTACGTTGATTACATAACCTTGGAATTTTATGTTGTCCGCCTAATTTTTGTTTAGATTTTAGCCAATTGTAGAACAATCCTTTTTTTGCTTGATGAACTGTCGGCATTGATAAAGTCATATTGTTATATCGTTTTGCTTCGTAGTCAGAATTGATAGATTTTAACGCATTGTCAAGTATTTCTACAAAACAATCAATATTTTCAGGTGCTTTACTAAATTCAATCATCCACTCATGACTTCCATTTTTTCTATCGTTCATAAAAATAGGAGCAACTGTATAATCCGTAATTAATGCATTTGTTTTTTTACAGGCTTTTTTTAAAGCATCTTCAGCGTTTTCAATAATAAGTTCTTCGCCAAATACATTTATAAAGTGTTTCGTTCTACCAGTTATTTTTATACGATAAGGGTTTAGTGATGTAAATTTAATAGTATCGCCAATTAAATAGCGCCATAAACCTGCATTTGTTGTAATAACCAATGCGTAATTTACATCTAATTTTACTTTTGATAAGGGTATTGCTACAGAGTTTTCATCATCAAAATGACTCATCGGAATAAACTCATAAAAAATGCCGTAATCAAGCATTAATAGCAATTCTTTTGAGTTGTTTTTATCTTGAATTGCAAAAAAACCTTCTGAAGCGTTATATGTTTCATAGTATTGAAACTTTTTACTCGGAATCAGTTTTTTAAACTGTTTTCTGTATGGATTAAAGTTGACGCCTCCATGAAAATAAACTTCTAAATTAGGCCAAACCTCTAAAATATTTTCTTTACCTGTTTTTTCTAAAATACGATTTAACAACACCAACATCCAAGAAGGAACTCCTGCCAAACTCGTAATATTTTCATTGATAGTTTCGTTTATAATGGCTTCCATTTTGGTTTCCCAATCTCCCATTAAAGCTGTTTCTTGTTTTGGAGCACTACTAAAATCTGCCCAAAAAGGCATATTTTCAATAATTATTGCTGACAAATCACCAAAATAAGTATCATTATCTTCATAAACTGCTGAACTGCCGCCAAGTCTCAAACTCTTACCTGTAAATAGTTGTGCGTTGGGATTGTTGTTAATATAAAGACACAACATATCTTTTCCTGCTTTAAAATGACAATCTTCAATTGCTTGGTCACTTACAGGAATATATTTACTCTTAGCGTTGGTTGTTCCACTTGATTTAGCAAACCATTTAATAGGCGTATTCCAAAAAACACCTTGTTCGCCTTTGCGTGTTCGTTCTATAAAAGGTGCAATCGTTTCATATTTTTGTATAGGAATACGCTCTGCAAAGGTTTTATAGTTTTTAATGGTTTTAAATTCAAATTGCTTTCCTGTTTCAGTGTTTTGCGCAGATAATATAAGTTGATGTAGTAGTTCTTCTTGAACATCAATAGGATATTTGATGAACAAATCGATTTGATGAATACGTTTTTTTAAAAACCACGAAATTATTGAGTTTACTATTGGAATTGGCATGGTTATTTAAGTATCTTTAGCGAGTTAAAATTACAAAATATTATGATACAATACCAAGGTGTTTTAAAAAAAATGCAAACAGATAATCAAAAGACGGTTCAATATTATCTTGATATGCAAGATGATTTTTTGAATATGAACCAATTATTAGATAAAGAAATTGCACTTTCATTTGTAAAATATGAGTGTTTAAACTGTCATAAAGATAAAGAAATTTATCGTCAAGGTTTTTGTAAAAAATGTTTTTTTGAAACGCCTAATGCTGGAGATTGGATTATGAAACCTGAATTAAGCACAGCACATTTAGGTATTGAAGATCGAGATTTAGCATTTGAAAAACAAATGCAATTAAAACCACATATTGTATATTTAGCCAACTCAAGTGATGTAAAAGTAGGAGTAACACGAAAATCGCAAGTACCTACGCGTTGGATTGATCAAGGTGCACACGAAGCAATTGAAGTTGTAGAAGTACCTAATCGTTATTTGGCAGGAATTGTAGAAGTAGCGTTGAAAAAGCACGTTTCTGATAAAACCAATTGGCGAAAAATGCTAACAAATGATATTACTGCTGTTAATTTGGTTTCAAAAAAAGAGGAGTTGTCAAAATATATTCCAAGTGAAGCAAAAGAATATTATTTAGATAGCAATCAAAGCGAAACTCACATTCACTTTCCAGTACAGCAATATCCATCAAAAGTAAAAAGTTTAAATTTGAAAAAATCATTGACTTACAAAGGTGTATTAAAAGGAATAAAAGGACAATATTTGATTTTTGAAGACGCTACCGTTTTTAATATTCGTGCTAATGAAGGTTTGGTTGTTTCGATAGAGGTTTAAGCCAAATTTTATAAAGTGATATGTTTAAACATTCCTTTTTTTTTATAAGAATAACAAAATTGTTTGATTGTTATTTGAATAATTAATATTCCCTATCTTTGCAAACGATTGAAGAAATCAACAATTAAACGATTATACTTAACAAATGAAAGCATATATTTTTCCAGGACAAGGCGCACAATTTACAGGAATGGGTTTAGATTTATACGAAAAATCAACCGTTGCACAAGAACTATTTGAAAAAGCAAATAAAATTTTAGGCTTTTCAATTACCGATGTTATGTTTGAAGGTACGCCTGAAGCATTGAAAGAAACAAAGGTTACGCAACCAGCAATTTTCTTACATTCTGTTATTTTAGCCAAAGTTTTAGGTGATGATTTTAAACCAGAAATGGTAGCAGGACATTCATTAGGTGAATTGTCAGCATTAGTTGCTAATGGTGTTTTAACTTTTGAAGATGGATTAAAACTTGTGTCAAAACGTGCACTTGCAATGCAAAAAGTTTGTGAAGCACAAGAATCAACAATGGCAGCAGTTTTAGGATTAGAAGATAAAATAGTAGAAGATACATGTGCTGAAATTGATGGAGTTGTGGTTGCTGCAAACTACAATTGTCCAGGTCAATTAGTAATCTCAGGAGATGTAGAAGCAATTAATAAAGCATGTGAATTATTGACAGAAAAAGGAGCAAGAAGAGCCATTGTTTTACCAGTTGGAGGTGCATTTCACTCTCCGTTAATGGAGCCTGCGCGTGAGGAATTAGCAGCAGCAATAGAAGAAACAACTTTTAGCGAGCCTACTTGTCCTATTTATCAAAATGTAGTTGCAAAAGCGGTGACAAATCCTGAAGAAATAAAAGAAAACTTAATTGCACAATTGACTGCTCCTGTACGGTGGACACAGTGTATACAAGCTATGATTTCTGATGGAGGAACTGAGTTTGTTGAGGTTGGACCTGGAAAAGTATTACAAGGTTTAATGCGTAAAATAGATAGAAGTGTTGCTGCAAGTGGTGCTAGTTTTAATTAATGAGATTACGAAAAATATATTATAAACTTCCTATAAAATTGAGGTATGTTGTTAGAAGGTTATATTACCTTCCAATTGATATCTGGACAGGCATTTTTAGTGCAAAGCAAGAATTAATTCCGCCAAAAGGAAAGATTTTTATAGGTTCTGGTGACTTTTATAAACAAGGACAAAATCATTTAGAATATTTAAAAAAATACACAAATATTACGCCTTCTTCAAAAGTGTTAGATGTTGGTTTTGGAATAGGAAGAACTGCAGTAGCGCTAACTTCATTTTTAGATAAAAACGGTGTGTATTACGGTTTTGATGTGGTTGCTAGTGGAGTTGATTGGTGTAAGAAAAATATAACTAAAAAATTTTCAAATTTCACATTTGATTTAGTTGATGTTAATAACGATTTGTATCATTCTTCGCAAAATAGTGCTGAAAGTATAAGGTTTGACTATAAAAATAATTTTTTTGATGTAGTCTTTTTATTTTCAGTTTTTACTCATATGGAATTAACAGAAATAGAGCATTATTTAAAAGAAATATATAATGTAATGAAACCTAATTCCTACTGTTTGGCAACTTTCTTTTTATATGATAGTGATTCTGAGGTAATGAATAATAAGGACTTTCAATTTCCTTTTAAATATACGAACTATCGATTGATGGATGCGAAGGTAAAGGGAGCAAATATTGCTATAAAACAAGAATATTTACTAGATGTTATTGGTCAGATAGGTTTTGAAAATAAAAAATTAATCAAGGGATATTGGTCTATGACACATTCAAAAGATGAAAATGATTTTCAAGATATTTTAATATTAAGAAAATAGCTTTACTGTTTCAACTGCCATTTCCAAGAACTTTTCAAAGCATCTTCTAAATTTAATTTTGCTTTCCAGCCTAATTCTTTATTGGCTAATGAAGTATCGGCATATGCAGCTGTTATATCTCCTGCTCTTCGGTCAACAATTTTATAATTCACCTTTTTTCCAGTTGCTTTTTCAAATGCTTTTACAACTTCTAATACTGAACTTCCAGTTCCTGTACCAATATTAAAGAATTCGCATTTAGATTTGTTTTTATTTTCTAAAAGTCTATTTAAAGCCGCAATATGTGCTTTTGCCAAATCTACAACGTGTATATAATCTCTAATAGCAGTACCATCTGGAGTTGGATAATCATCACCAAAAACAGAAAGACATTCTCTTATTCCAGCAGCAGTTTGCACAACATACGGAATCAAATTTTGGGGAACTCCTAAAGGTAATTCTCCAATTTTAGCAGTTTCATGTGCTCCTATAGGATTAAAATAACGTAAGGCAATTGCTTTTAAATTTGTTGCTTTGGTTGTGTCTTCAATAATAATTTCGCCCATTTTCTTGGTTGCTCCATATGGAGATTCCGCAGGTTTTGTTGGAGCGTTCTCAGTAATTGGTAATTCATCCGCTTGTCCGTAAACAGTACATGATGAACTAAAAATGAAATTATCAACCTTATTAGCAATCATTTCTTTTAACACATAGGTTAGCGTTGAAATATTGTTTTCATAATATAGTAAAGGGTTTTCAACACTTTCTCCAACTGCTTTTGACGCTGCAAAGTGTATAACGCCATCAATAGGATAATATTTAAAAAAATGATTTACGGCTTCTTTATCTTTTAAATCTATTTGTTCAAAAGTTGGTTTTACTCCTGTTATTGAAGTGATTTTATCTAAAACTTCAATGGTTGTATTTGATAGATTATCAATGATTACAACTTCAAACCCTTCGTTTTGAAGTTCAACAACAGTATGTGAGCCGATATATCCTAATCCGCCAGTTACAAGTATTTTTTTCATATCTTTTTTATTTTAAACTTCTCGACTGTGCTCAAGGAGACAAAAATCTATAAGGTAAAGTACAGTGATTAATTATCTATTTACAAAATCCAAAACCGTTTTTGTAATATAAGCTAATTGATCTTCTTCTAATTCGGTATGAATTGGAAGTGATAAGACTGTTTTCACTAATTTATTAGTCACTTTAAAGTCTTCTTCATTATATCGCTCATCTTGATATGCTTTTTGGTTGTGTAATGGTACAGGATAATAAATTGCATTTGGAATATTGTTTTCTAATAAATGTTTGTGTAGAGCATCTCTATCAGTATCAATTATTTGCATCGTATATTGATGGAAAACGTGCGTAGTAAATTTACTAGTAATTGGAGTGATAATATGTTTATTTCCTGCAAAAGCATCGTTATAGTAGTTTGCGGCTTTTAATCTAGCATCACAATAACTGTCAAGCAAAGGTAATTTTATTTGTAAAACGGCTGCTTGTAAACTGTCTAATCTTGAATTAACACCAACTACATCATGATAATAACGCTCGTACATTCCGTGATTTACAATTCCTCTGATTGTGTGCGCAAGTTTGTCATCATTAGTGAAGATTGCACCACCATCTCCATAACAACCTAAGTTTTTAGAAGGGAAAAAAGATGTTGTACCTACAGTTCCCATTGTTCCAGATTTCTTCTTTGTTCCGTCAGAAAACGTATAATCTGCTCCAATAGCTTGTGCGTTGTCTTCAATCACAAATAAATTATGTTCTTTAGCGACCTCTAAAATTGCTTCCATATTAGCACATTGACCAAATAAATGAACAGGAACTATTGCTTTTGTTTTTGGTGTGATGGCTTTTTTTAACGCATCAATATCCATATTATAGGTATCCTCTTCTACATCAATTAAAACAGGAGTTAGTTTTAATAACGCAATTACTTCAACAGTTGCTGCAAAAGTAAAATCAACGGTTATAACTTCATCGCCTTGTTTTAAACCAAGTCCCATCATGGCTATTTGTAGTGCGTCTGTTCCGTTGGCACAAGGTATCACGTGTTTTATGTCAAGGTATTTTTCTAAATCTGCTTGAAAACCTTTTACTTCAGGACCTCCAATATAATAGGCTGTATCTAAAATGCTTTCAAAAGCTTTATTTATTTGTGGTTTTATGTGTGAATATTGACCAATAAGGTCAACCATTTGAATTTTTTTCATTTGATGATTATTTTGGTGCAACAAAAATACAAATTATATGTGTTTGTACACTTCTTTAAAAGGAATTCTATATCGTTCGCCATAAATTCCTTCAGGTTTTCGGATACCACAAGAAACGATCATATTAATTTCACTTTTATAAGGTAATTTTAATATTTTTTTCACTCTTGCTGAATCAAATCCTTCCATAGGACAAGTGTCAAAGCCTTCCGAAGCCATACTTAACATAAATGTTTGTGCTGCTAGTCCAACAGATTTATGAGCAACTATTCTCATATCAGAATTGCGTAATTGCCGATAATTTGGCTTAAAAAATCCTGTGATTAAACCAATAAAATATTTTATAAGTCCAAATATTCCGAAAAAATCACTGTAAATAAAAGGAATTAATTTTTTATAGTAATTAATTGCAAACTGCTCTCTAGAACTATATTCTTTGATTGGTTTTTTACCAAATATTTTTTCTAAATAATTTAGATGACTTTTTCTTCTTTTTTTCCAAAGGTCTTTACGAACCACAAACACGACCATTTCTTTGGCTGTTGCAGCTGCGTTTTGATCTAAACAGGCTTTTGAGAGTTTGCTTAATATGTCTTTAGATGTAATATGATAAAATTCCCAAAGTTGCATATTACTGCTATTTGGAGCAAGAGTTGCTTGTTTAATGCAATTTTTTACAATTTCAGAATCTATTTCGATTTCAGAATCATATACACGTACAGATCTACGGTAATTTAATGCGTCTATAAAATTTTGATTTTTTTTCATTTGGTGAAATTAAGCTAAAAATCACCAAAATAAAAATCAATAGTTTACAACCTTGCTTATTTCCATCAATTGATGGATGTCGTTATCAATAATTTCTTTTTTGGTATCGGCAAATTTTAAAAACTCAGGATACACACTGTCTAATTGTGTTTTAGTTAATTCGTATCCAATATTTTTGGCTCTGTAGGCTAAGGCTGCTCTTCCGCTTCTTGCAGTTAGAATAATAGAAGATTCTGTAACGCCTACATCAGCAGGATCCATAATTTCGTAGGTTTCTCTATTTTTTATAACTCCATCTTGATGAATTCCAGAACTGTGAGCAAAGGCATTGTCGCCAACAACGGCTTTGTTAGGTTGCACTTGCATTCCCATATGTTCTTGCACCATTTTACTGGTGCTAAATAGCATTTGCGTATTTATATTGGTATCCAAATTTAGGTTAGGATGTTGCTTCATAATCATCACAACCTCTTCTAAGGCAGTGTTTCCGGCACGTTCGCCTATTCCGTTTATTGTGCATTCTATTTGTCGCGCTCCGTTTTGAACGCCTGCCATTGCGTTTGCTGTTGCAAGTCCTAAATCATTATGGCAATGACAAGATAAAATTACATTATCTATTCCTTTTACGTTTTCTTTGAGGTATTTTATTTTAGCACCATATTCTTCTGGCAAACAATAGCCTGTTGTGTCAGGAATATTTAATACTGTTGCTCCTGCTTTAATGACGGCTTCACACACTCTTGCAAGATATTCGTTGTTAGTTCTACCAGCATCTTCGGCATAAAATTCAACATCTTCAACAAAAGATTTAGCATATTTTACGGCATTCACTGCACGTTCAATAATCTGTTCTGGAGTTGAATTAAATTTGTATTTTATATGTGATTCTGACGTGCCAATTCCTGTATGAATTCTAGGTCTTTTGGCATATTTTAATGATTGAGCAGCAACTTTAATATCGTTTTCATTAGCACGAGTGAGTCCACAAACGGTTGCGTTTTTTACAATTTTAGAAACCTCTTCAACAGATTTGAAATCTCCAGGGCTTGATACAGGAAAACCAGCTTCAATAACATCAACACCAAGTGTGTCTAATTGCTCTGCAATAATTATTTTTTGATTGGTATTTAGTTTGCATCCAGGAACTTGTTCGCCATCTCTAAGTGTTGTGTCAAAAATTTGGACTCGATTTTTGCTCATTATTTAAAATATTTTATCATTTTTGAATTATCAAAAGTACGAACCAAGTATGTGATATTATTTTTTTAATAAGCATTTTGTACAGTATTCATGATTTGTAAAAGAATGTAATAAACTTAATATCAACAATATATCAATAATATTTTACGATGGCTATAGAAAAGAAGGATGCGTTATTTACTTTAGTTAAGTCGCTAACAAAATCAGAAAAAAGACAGTTTAAACTATATGTAGGACGATTAGGAGGTAATGCGAACGCTAATTTTATAGCATTATTTAATTTATTAGATAAAATGAAGGCTTATGATGAAAAAATTATTTTAAAAAATACAAATATAAAAAAACAACAACTTTCTAATTCAAAAGCACATTTGTATAAACAGCTTTTGGTGAGTTTAAAGTTAAATCCGCAGCATCAGAATATAAGAAATCAAATAAGAGAACAATTAGATTTTGCTTCAATATTGTATAACAAAGGATTGTATAAGCAAAGTTTAAAAATTTTAGATAAGGTAAAACATATTGCTATTGAAAACGAAGAAAATAACTTAGCATACGAAATCGTTGAATTAGAGAAAGTTGTTGAGGCTCAATATATTACAAGAAGTTTAAATAATAGAGCAGAAGAACTTTCTAGTCAGGCAAGAGAATTAAGTATTCGTAATGTAATGACAAGTAAGTTGTCAAATTTATCATTACAATTGTATAGTTGGTTGCTTCAAAATGGCTATGCAAAGAGTGAAGAAGATATTAATTTAATAACTCGATATTTAGAAAAAAACATTCCTTCATTTAAAATAGATGAATTAGGCTTTAAAGAAAAGTTGTTTTTGTATAAGGTGTATTTATGGCATAGTTTAATCACGCAAGATTTTGTAAGTAGTTACCGTTATTCTCAAAAATGGATTGACCTTTTTGAGGTTTATCCAAAGATGAAAAATGTAAATCCTGTGTTTTATTTAAAGGGATATAACTATTTGTTAGAGTCACTTTTTATGATTAAGCATTCAAAAAAATTTGATAAAATCCTCAATAAATTTGAAAAGGATTTTAAAGAGTCAAATTTTTTAATCAATGAAAATACTTCTGCTTTAGCAACTATTTATTTTTACCAAAACAAATTAAATCAATATTTTTTAAATGCCAATTTTCAAGAAGGTGTTTCTTATATTCCTTTAGTTTTAAAAGAAATAAATAATTATAAAAAGAAGATAGATGCGCATCATTTTATGGTGTTTTACTATAAAATTGGTTGTATGTATTTTGGAGTTGATGATTATAAAAACTGTATTTTATATCTTAATAAAATCATATCAAACAAAGAGCTAACCATCCGTGAAGATTTGTTGTGTTACGCGCGTGTGCTAAATTTAGTTGCGCATTACGAGGCTGGAATTGATGAAAATATTGATGAGTTGATAAAATCTACGTATAAATTTTTAATAAAAATGGATGACATGCATATTGTTCAGCGTAAAATGATGCAATTTTTACGAAGTTTAACCAATATGTACCCAACTGAATTGAAATCGGCATTTAAAACGCTGCGTGATGAATTAAAGGAGTATGAAAATCATCCGTATGAAAAGCGTTCATTTTTGTATTTAGATATCATTTCTTGGCTTGAAAGTAATATTGAAAACGTTCCTATTGCTGAAATTATTCGAAGAAAAATAAGTGTTTAGAAAAATAATTTTACAAATAATTAACTTATAATGATGTCTTTCTTTCTTTTTTTCGACTAAATTTGTTTTCTTATAACAATTAAAATAGAAGAAAGATGATGCTAAAAAATATTTTTGAAGAGCCAAATATTCCACGAGAATTTCAAATAAATGAACCATTAATTCAAGATGAATATCTAATAAATGGTGAGTTGCGAAAGTGGAAAGGTGAAACGGCTGTTGTAAAGTCTGCTATTTATTGTAAAAATGATTTGGGAGAAATGGCTCCAAAAGTGATTGGTTCAATACCAAATATGAAGGAAGAGAATGCGCTTGAAGCACTTACTGCTGCCGAAAAAGCCTATGATAAAGGACGTGGAGAATGGCCAACAATGAATGTGGAAAGTCGCATAAAAATCATGGAAAAATTTGTTGCAATGATGGCTGAAACTCGTGATGAGGTTGTAAAGTTATTGATGTGGGAAATTGGAAAAAATTACGATGCTGCAACAGGAGAATTTGATAGAACAATAGAATATATAAATGATACTATTCAAGAAATAAAACAAATGAATAGAGATCATTCTAACTTGCAATATGAAAGCGGAATTTATGCGCAAGTTCGTAGAGGTCCTTTAGGAGTTGTATTGTGTTTAGGGCCGTATAATTATCCGTTGAACGAAACATTTTGTTTGTTGATTCCTGCTTTAATTACAGGAAACACAACTATTTTTAAGCCTGCAAAGTACGGTATTTTATTGCTATCTCCATTGCTAAAAGCATTTCATGAATGTTTTCCAAAAGGAGTTGTGAATTTAATTTATGGAAGTGGAAGAACCTTGGCTACTCCAATTATGAAAACAGGAAAAGTAGATGTATTGGCTTTAATAGGAAATAGTAAGTCTGCAAATGCGTTGCAAAGCCTGCATCCGAAGCAAAATAGATTGCGTTTGGTATTAGGGTTAGAAGCAAAAAATCCAGCAATTGTTATGTCAGATTGTGATTTAGATATTGCTGTTGATGAATGTGTAGCAGGAGCATTATCATATAATGGTCAGCGTTGCACTGCCTTAAAAATTCTATTTGTACACAAAGATATTATTGAAGAATTTAACAAGAAATTTGTTGCCAAAGTAGAGGCTTTAAAATACGGTTTACCATGGGAAGATGGCGTGAGTTTAACACCTTTGCCAGAACCAAGTAAACCAGAATATATACAAGAACTAATAGATGATGCTACCGAAAAGGGAGCAAAAATAATTAATAAAAAAGGCGGTGAGCGCGTTGATAGTTTTGTATTTCCTGCTGTTTTGTATCCTACCAATACTGATATGCGCGTATTTCATGAAGAGCAATTTGGACCTGTAGTGCCTATAACTTCATTTGAAGATATAGAAGAACCGCTAACTTATATTGCGGAGTCTAATTACGGACAGCAAGTTAGTCTTTTTAGTTCTGATGCATCAGCGTCAGGAACGTTGATTGATATGTTGGTAAATCAAGTGTGTAGAGTAAATATCAACAGCAAATGTCAGCGAGGACCAGATGTTTTTCCATTTGTAGGGCGCAAAGACTCGGCTGTAAGTACACTTAGTGTGCACGATGCGATTCGTTCGTTTTCTATTCGAACCTTAGTTACTTTTAAAGGAAATGA
>CAMZLV010000162.1 GCA_947311835.1 uncultured Lutibacter sp.
CTGTATAATCACTTCCAAACTCTTGTTCAATTTTAGTTAATGATACTCCCCAAATTGTCCGTAAACCTGTCATTATATACTCGTTAATTTTATCTTCTTTTGATAAAACTTCTATTTCATTTGGAATTGTGTTTTGCTGTATCGATTTCATATATTTAGCATTATTACTCACATTCCAACTGCGTTCTGTAGCATTATACGAATGTGCAGAAGGACCAACTCCTATATATGATTTGCCCAACCAATAACTCGTATTGTGTTGTGAGAAAAAATTCGGTTTTCCAAAATTAGAAATTTCATAATGTACAAAACCTTGTTTGTTGGTTTCATCAACCAAAATATCAAAATGTTGTGCTGCTAATTGCTCATCTAATGGTGGATATTTTCCGTTTTTAATAAAAGAATCTAATGCCGTTTTTGGCTCAACTGTTAAGGCATAACTCGATATGTGATTGATGCCAAAATCAAATACTTTTTGCAAATTTTGTTGCCATTTTTCACTACTCATATTTGGTATTCCATAAATTAGATCTACCGTAATATTATCAAAATAGCGCGTTGCAACAGACAAACAATCAACGGCTTCGTTAGCATTGTGCGCTCTATTCATCGCTTTTAAGTCATCTTCAAAAAAAGATTGAATACCAATACTTAATCTATTAATTGGTGTTTTAGACAACTTTATTATTTCATTTTCAGACAAATCATCAGGATTGGCTTCTAAAGTTATTTCTGGACTATCAATAACATTGTAATTTTGATAGATTGTATTGAGTAAAAATTGTAATTCATCAATGGTTAATAATGAAGGTGTTCCACCTCCAAAATAGATTGTTTCAATGGTTTGGTTTACATCATTTTTGCGCAATATAAGTTCACTTGCAATAGCATTTATCATTTCCGATTTTCTTTTTAGAGATGTTGAAAAATGAAAATCACAATAAAAACATGCTTGTTTACAAAACGGAATATGCAAGTAAATTCCAGCCATTTAAATTATTGTTTTACTTTTTTAGGATTCTGTTTTACAAAAGCACTCCATCCTGTATAGTTTTTGCCAACGTTAATTCTTCCTGCATTATAAAAATGACAAACCGCTGCTGCAAGACCATCTGTTGCATCTAAATTTTTAGGTAAAGTTTTTAATTTTAAAGTACTTTTTAACATTGCGGCAACTTGTTCTTTACTAGCCGTTCCACTGCCTGTAATTGCCATTTTAATTTTTTTTGGAGCATATTCAGTTATAGGAATATCTCTTGACAATCCTGCAGCAATAGCAGTACCTTGTGCTCTTCCTAACTTTAACATTGATTGTACGTTTTTACCAAAAAAAGGCGCTTCAATAGCTATTTCATCAGGATGATACGAATCAATAAGTTCAATTGTACGTTCGAAAATGAGTTTTAATTTTACATAATGGTCATCATATTTTTTTAATAATAACTCATTCATAAGCATAAACTCCATTTTTTTGTTTACTACTTTTATTAATCCAAATCCCATAATGGTCGTTCCTGGATCAATTCCTAATATGATTTTTTCTGTGGACAATATTTCGTTTCTTTGTTGTAAATGTACAACAACATCAGTCCAAAATACAAGTCGTTTTTATTTTTTATAGTAAAACTCAGTATAATTGTAGGTTCGCTCTATTTTATTTATGATAAAATAGTGAATAACAATCAATTAACAGTATACTTATTTTTAATGCAAATCGAAAACAGCTTGTTTAAAAATCAATATACAATCGTATTTTTAAGTTTACTAACTATCGCTAATTGGTTTTTTGAAATATGGAAATGGAAAGTATTGGCATCTATCGTAAAAAAAATATCATTTATTGAAGCAACAAAACAAAGTTTGGCAGCACTTACCGTCTCTTTATTAACTCCAAATAGAATTGGAGATTATGGTGCAAAAGCCATCTACTTCCCAAAAAATAAATGGAAAGTAATGTTGTTAAACTTAATTGGAAATCTCAATCAACTCACAGTAACTACACTATTTGGAGTCATTGGATTGGTGTTTTTTATCACAACTTATAGCATTGAATTTGATTTACATAAAATTAGAAGAATTGGCTACTTAATTGCATTTTTAATTTTAATTCCTTTTTCAAATAAAAAAATAATTGGCTTTTTTAAATTTGATAGTATTTGGCAATTTGTTAAGAAAATGACCTTACAAAAACATATAACCATCTTTCTTTTTTCGCTAATTAGATATCTTGTTTTTTCGTATCAATTTTATTTTTTATTGACTATTTTTGAAGTAGATACAAATTATTTTGAACTGATGCATTTAATATTCAGCATGTATTTAGTAGCATCATTTATTCCAAGTATGTCGTTGTTTGATTGGGCTGTAAAAGGTTCTGTTGCTATTTACATCTTTAGTTTTGTACCTATTTCTGAACTTACCATTGTAACGGTAACGCTTTTAATGTGGATTTTAAATTTTGCAATTCCAGCACTAATAGGAAGTGGCTTTGTACTAACGTTTAAATATTCAAAAAAATAAAAATGGTAGCAATTTCACTATTAATTACGCTTGTTTATTCGCTTTTAATACTCGCTTTTATAATTGGATTTAATCGTGTCAAACCATTTAATGGTAATACCGTTAAAACTTTAAATTCTTTTTCAATAATTATCCCTTTTAGAAACGAACGTGAAAATTTACTCGAACTTCTAGCGAGTTTATCTCAAATAGAATATCCTAAAGAAAAATATGAAATTATACTTATAAATGATGATTCTACTGACGATTCTGTTGAGATTACACGAAAATTTATTAATCAAAATGATGCCGTAAATATTTTAATACTAAACAATAAGAGAAAATCAAACTCACCAAAAAAAGACGCAATTGAAACTGCTATAAACCAAACAAAACACAATTGGATTGTTACTACTGATGCAGATTGTATTGTACCAAATAAATGGCTCAAAACACTTAATACTTATATCGAAAAAAATAAGGTGAAAATGATTTGCGCTCCTGTTACTTACCGTGTAAAATCAACTGTTTTCGAACAATTTCAACTCTTAGATTTTATGAGTTTAATTGGAGCAACTATTGGAGGTTTTGGCATTAAAAAACCGTTTTTAAACAATGGTGCAAACCTTTGTTACGCCAAAAAAACGTTTATTGAACTTAATGGTTTTGAAGGTAACAATAATATAGCAAGTGGCGATGATGTTTTTTTATTAGAAAAAATAATTAAACACTTTCCAAATCAAGTGCATTTTTTAAAATCTAAAGATGCCCTTGTAATCACAAAACCTCAAAACTCACTAAAAAACCTAATCTATCAACGTGTACGTTGGGCTTCAAAAACAACATCTTCAAGTAATTTCTTTGGAAAATTTGTGGGTGTTTCCGTTTTATCAATGAACTTATTAATTCTAGTACTGTTTCTATTTCAGAATAGTACTTTTAATTTTTTTCTTACAATTTTCCTTCTCAAATTTATACTTGATTTTTATCTGATTTTAAAAACCGTACGTTTTACAGAACAAACAAAAATCATCTATTATTATCCAATAATTGCACTATTTTATCCGTTTTTTACGATTTCTATTGCGTTTTTAGCATTTTTTAAAAAATCGTTCCGCTGGAAAGACCGAAAATTTAAATCATAGTTGTATATTTATCAGCAAAATAAAACAAATGTCCTTACTTAATCACAAAACATCAAATCCTGTTTTTAGCAACGGTATCTGGAGAGGTTATACTACGGATTTAAAAAAAATGAGTTTAAGCGGAATCCTATTAAAAACATTTTTTAGTTTACTACTTTTAGGTTCTTCTACTTGGTATGTTTGGGACTTGGTACATCAAGGAATAAATGTAAAATGGCATACTTCACTCGGTTTACTTGCAGCCATTATTTTGAGTATCTTAACTTCATATAAGCATAAATGGGCAAAAATAACAACACCTCTTTATGCTATTGCTAAGGGTTTTTTCTTAGGAGGATTTTCAGCATATGCTGAATTAAAATTTGAAGGAATGCCAATGCGAGCAGTTGGTGTAACAATAATTACGCTTTTTGTAATGCTTTTATTATATAAGTTAAGATTGGTAAAAGTTACCAAACAATTTAGAAGCGTTATCATTTCAGCAACTGTAACAATAATGGTAATTTATTTGATTACTTGGATTTTAAGTTTTTTTGGAATATCAACAAGTATCATTCATGGCACATCTTGGTTTGCAATAGGTTTTAACATCATTGCAGCATGTGTTGCATCTCTTTCACTATTATTAGACTTTGATTTTATGAAACGAAAAATAGGACGTGCTCCAAAACATATGGAATGGGTTGCAACTTGGGGATTACTCGTTACGCTTATTTGGTTATATATTGAGGTACTGCGTTTAATGAAGAAATTAGCAATTCGGTTTTAAAGAAAATTAATTGTGTTCAAAAAACGCCTTTTAACTTATAAAAAAAGATATAATTCTCAATTACACAAACAACTATTTTTTCACTCAAAAATTCTTTCCATAAAACTCTCAGCATTTAACCAAAAGTTTAGTAGAAGCAGTAAAACAACAAGCAGTAAGATGAGTTTTATTTTATTCGGTTTTCTTCTTTTTTTTATTCGATTAAATTTCATTTAATAATTGTTTTATTATTTAGTTGCTCTTAGCATTTCTCGTTTTCCAGGAGGACCTCCTAATCTTTCAACCGAAAATCCTACTGATTGCATTGCACGCCTTACGCTCCCTTTGGCAGAATACGTAACTAAAACTCCTCCCTTTTTTAATGCATTATACATCTTCTTAAAAATTTGTTCTGTCCATAATTCTGGTTGAACACGCGCGCCAAATGCATCAAAATAAATTAAATCATAGCAAGTATCATCATCAATTTCATCAAAAAACTTTTGCTGCTTTGTCAACATAAATTCTTCAGAAATTGTATGTTTTTCATTCCAAGAAACCGTGTGCATTTTATTAAAAATAGGCTTTTGTTGCTCTGCGTTTAATTCAGAAACATAATTTAATTTTTTTAATTCATCAGTTGAAATTGGATATGCTTCAACACCTGCATAATCAACGACTAAATTCCTTTCCTTTGATTCTAAAAAAGTAATAAAACAGTTTAAACCAGTACCAAATCCAATTTCTAAAATACTTATATTTTTATTTTGAAACAACGCCAATCCGTTTTTAACAAACACATGATACGCCTCTTGAATAGCGCCGTGTTTAGAATGGTATTGCTCATTCAATTCTGGCAGATGAATTGTTGTAGAACCATCTGAAGTAATAATAATTTGTCGTTTTAATGCAGTTTTCAAATCATTACAAAAATACGCTATAAAAATCTTTAAATAAAATTAACATCTAAATTTATCGCAATTTCGTACATTTGCAGCAACAAAAAAAGCAATAAAAAATGGGTTTAACCACACAAAATATTTCCGTACAAAAAGTATCAAAATCTAGAATTTCAGAAGTAGATTTTAATAATCTAACCTTTGGTCAAGAGTTCTCTGACCATATGCTTGTTTGCGATTATAAAAACGGAAAGTGGGAACTACCAAAAATTGTTCCTTTTCAAAATATAAGTTTATCACCTGCATCAAAGATTTTTCATTATGGACAATCGGTTTTTGAAGGAATGAAAGCTTATAAAGATAAAAATGACAAAATCTTATTGTTTAGACCGTTAGAAAATCACAAAAGAATCAATATTTCTTCTGAACGATTAGCAATTCCTGCATTTCCAGAAAATTATTTTATGGAAGGTTTAGAAGCACTCTTAAAATTAGATAAAGATTGGATTCCAACTGCTGATGGAAGTTCGCTTTACATTCGTCCGTTTGTTTTTGCAACAGGCAATGGCTTTCACGCATCACCATCTGACGAGTACAAATTTATAATTGCTACATCTCCTTCTGGAGCCTATTTTGCTGGTGAAGTTAGAGTATTAATTGAAGAAAAATATTCAAGGTCAGCAAACGGCGGAGTTGGTTTTGCAAAAGCAGGAGGAAATTATGCAGGTCAATTTTATCCAACGCAATTGGCAAAAGAAAAAGGATATCAACAAGTAATTTGGACAGATGACAATACACACGAATATATTGAAGAGGCTGGAGCAATGAATATTTTTATCAGAATTGGAGATACGTTAATTACAGGTCCTACAAGCGATCGAATTTTAGACGGAATTACACGTAAGAGCCTTATTGAAATTGCAAAAGACCAAGGAATTAACGTTGAAGTAAGAAAAATAAAAGTTGGCGAATTAATAGAAGCTTCTAAAAATGGAAGTTTAAAAGAACTATTTGGTGCTGGAACTGCTGCTGTTATTTCACCTATTTCAGGTTTTGGTTATAGAGGACAAGATTTTGATTTGCCAAAATTAACTGACTCTTTTGCTGCAAGACTTAAAAAACAAATTACTGATATACAATACAATCGTATCGAAGATAAATACGGTTGGAGACACACCGTAAAAGAATAAAAAAAAGAGGCTATCTAAAAAATATTTACTTTGTCATTTTGAGCGCAGTCGAAAAATCTTAATTATCTGATAATAAATTAATTATCGATTTTGAAGATTCTTCATTTTATTCAGAATGAAACTTTTTAGATAGCCTCTTTTTTATTTCTCTAATATTTCTTTAATATTTGGTTTAAAATAAGAAGGTCCTTTCATTACTTTACCATCTTCACGATAAATTGGATTTCCATCTGCACCTAATTTACTCATATTACTACGTTGAATTTCATTAAAAACCTCTTCAATTTTATATTGCATTCCGTGTTCTAAAATTGTTCCGCACAGTATATATAGCATATCTCCTAACGCATCAGCAACCTCAACTAAATCATCGTTTTGTGCTGCTTCAAAATACTCATGATTTTCTTCAGCCATTAAATCAAATCGAAGTTTGTTTTTTGCTGTTCCAAGATTGGCTGTAGGAGTCTGTTTTATACCTAATTTAAATGCTTCGTGAAATTTTTGTACTGCTGCTATTTTGTTTTTCATCTAAATGCTGATTTTTATTTTAAATATACTACTTTTGAGGCCTTAAATATACATGAATATGTTTACATCTGGTCAAAAAGTTTTTGCGATTTTTTTCTTTATTGCTTTTGTAATTATAATGATTTGGAGTTATAGAAAAGATATTAAATTGCATAAAATTCACTATAAAAATACATTTATTATCCTACTTTCGGTAATTGCAATTTTTATATTATTTGGAGTGATAACATTTTCGTTACATTAAACTTCATTATATCTAAAACAATCAACAGTATGATCATTAACCATTCCTGTTGCTTGCATATGCGCATAAATTACTGTAGAACCTACAAATTTAAATCCTCTTTTTTTTAAATCTTTTGATATTTGATCGGATAGAATGGTATTTGCGGGAACGTCTTCGTTTTTAATCCATTTATTTTTAATTGGCTTTCCATTGGTAAAACTCCATATGTAATTTGAGAACGATCCAAATTCGTTTTGCACATTCATAAAACAAATAGCATTAGAAATGGTCGCTTTAATTTTTAATTTATTGCGGATGATTCCAGCATTATTAAGTAATTCACTAAATTTAACATCATCATACGTTGCTATTTTCTTATAATCAAAATTATCAAAAGCTTTTCTGAAATTTTCACGTTTACGCAAAACGGTAATCCAACTAAGTCCTGCTTGAAAGGTTTCTAAAATCAGAAACTCAAATAATTTGGCATCATCATATAAGGGAACTCCCCATTCTGTATCGTGATATTTTATATATAACGAATCATCACCAACCCAAGCACAGCGTTTTTTATTCATAATTTAAATCTAGTTTTGTAAAAATACGTAAATTTGGTATACTTATTGAGCATGATTTAAGAAGAAAACACATTGAAAATGAAACATTTAATATATTTATCAATCTTATTAACAACAATTTTAAGTTGTAGTAGTTCATATAAAACAACGAGCAAATCATCTGAAAAAAAATTGGAAGAGGCTGTACTTATAGAAAATGACAGTTTAGAATACAAAATTATAATCACAGACATCGGCTTTAGTACATACTTAAATACTATTGCAAAACCTGCAAATTTCTACTCTCAAAATTATTATGAAAACAAAAATATATTTTATGTGAATGAATGGAACCGAAGAGCAAATAATCCTATTCGATATGGAAATTTTTATGAAAACAGTATAGATTATAACCCAAATATAGACTATGGATTGGATGTGAATTATAAACTTTACAATTATTTTAAATTTGTAGAATACACAAACGGCATTAAGTTTAGATAAAAAATGTCATTTTGAATGAAATGAAAACCTTCTTTTAATAGTAACTTTTAGGCTATTAAAGGTTTTTGACTTCGCTCAAAATGACATTCATTTTTTACAAAAAAAAAAAAAAATTATTTTTCGATTATTGGA
>CAMZLV010000163.1 GCA_947311835.1 uncultured Lutibacter sp.
AAGTTATCTTTGACATAAGAGAAAGGTTTTATGTTTTTACAACTCAAAGATAATTTGAGATACTTAAATTCTTTCTCTTTTTTTAAACTTTTTTTTAAACGTTTAGGACGGGATTGATAAATAAGTTAATATTATATAAATATTTAAAATAGATAAGACTAGAACAGGATAGTACAGGATAAAAAGAGGTTAATTTATTGATAATATTGTTGATTATAAATTCAAATTGATTTTAAAACTAACAATCAAATATAACCTTTAATTTTATGAGAAATTTTTTAGCAGGAGGAATTAAATTATTTAAGGGAGCAGTAATGTTACTCATAATATTTTTATTTCAATCCTTTTCTACGGTAAAAGCCTATACTTTCCAACAGCAGGAAATAAAAGGGACTGTAACAGGAAGTGATAATTTACCACTTCCGGGAGTTAATATATTAATAGTAGGGACAGATACAGGTACAGAAACAGATTTTGATGGAAAGTATTCAATTTCAGCAAAAAAAGGAGATGTATTACAGTTTTCATTTGTTGGAATGCAAACACAACTTGTTACAGTTGGAGATAATACTATAGTAGATATCTCGATGAAAGAAGACGCAAATGCTCTTGATGAAGTTGTTGTGGTTGGTTATGGAACTCAAACCAGAGCCAAAGTAACAGGAGCAGTTTCTACTGTGAGTGCTAAAGACATGACAAATATGCCTACTACTAACGCAGTAGAAGCATTACAAGGGAGAACTTCAGGGTTGACATTAATAAACAGTGGCTCGCCTGGAAATTCACCAACAGTTAGAATAAGAGGAGTGGGAACATATGGAGAAAACAAACCTATTTTTGTAGTTGATGGAATTATAGTTGACGATATAAATGGAATTAGTGCAGACGATATTGAATCTGCGAGTGTTTTAAAAGATGCGTCAACAGCCGCAGTTTACGGGTCAAACGGTGCAAACGGCGTTATTGTAATTAAAACCAAATCAGGAAAAAAAGGAGTAACAGCATTTAGTTTTGACACCTACTTAAGCAGTCGATCTAAACCAAAAAAAATAGACCTGCTAAATTCTGATCAATATGTGTCATACGTTACAGATATGATACTTAATGCAGATCCTTTAGCGACTTTACCTCCTCGTTTTTCAGATGCTTCTTTTATAAGTAATAATGTAGATTATCAAGACGCAATATTTCAAAATAGTTTTTTAAAAAATCACGTTTTAAGCGCTTCAGGAGGAAATGAAAATTCAAGGTTTCGATTTTCTGGAAATTACCAAACACAAGAAGGAACTATGATTAAAACAGCATTAGATAAATATTCTTTTCGATTAAATAGTGACTTTACAAAAGGAAAATTTACATTCGGAGAAACATTGTCTTTAACCTATGCAGAACAAGATCCGTTAATTTTAGCATTTAGTGTTTCGCCTCTTGAAAATGCAATAAAAATAGCACCATATTTACCAATTTATGATGATAATAATGTTGGAGGCTATAGTGAGTTAGACGCTACGTTAGATGCTAACGATACTAGAAATCCATTAAGAACATTAAATAGAGAAACCCAATTAAATAAAAATATTAATCTATTAGGAAATGTTTTTGCAAAAGTGAAAATTTTTGAAGATTTAGAATTTGAATCTGCTGTTGGAATGAATTTCTTTGATAACAAATTTAAAAAAGTTGAATTACCTTATGGAGGACCAACAGCACAAACAGATACTAGATTTTCTTACTTTGATGTTAGAAGCAATACAGTCACATTCAAAAACAGTTTATTGTACACAAAAACATTTGACGAAAAACACAATATTAAACTTTTAGGATTAGTAGAGCAACGTCAGCAAAAAATAACAACCTTAGGAGGTCAGGGAACTACCGCTCTTGGAGTATCAGATATCTCTGGTGTTACAGCAACAGCAGGAACTATAGATTATAATAGATTAGGATACTTGGGTAGGTTAAACTATGATTATGACGGAAAATATATATTAGCAGCATCAGTAAGAAGAGATGCGTCTTCAAGATTTGGTAATAATAATAGATGGGGAACATTCACTTCATACGCAGCAGGATGGGTAGTAAGCAACGAAGATTTCTTTAATCAAGATGGAGTGATAAACTATCTGAAACTAAGAGGAAGTTATGGAACAACAGGAAATGACGCAAGTGCGGGAAATTATGCTTATGAATCTAGTTTATTAGCAAATTATTTTTACACATCAGCATCTGAAGGAATTGCAATTAGTAGATTGTCAAACCCAGATTTAAAATGGGAAGAAACTAAAATGACTAATATAGGAATAGACTTAGGTCTTTTAGATAACGCTCTAACTTTTAGTGCTGAATATTATGACAATACCAGTTCAGATTTAATTGTACTAGTAAATTCTGCATCTTCAGTTGGTGTACCCAATGCTACACCAAGAAATTTTGGAGGAGTTACAACAGACGGATTTGAGTTTGATTTAGGATATAAAAAGAATAGTGGAGATTTTACATGGTCTGCTAATTTTAATTTAAGCACGACAAATAATAAAGTTACTAAAATATACGAAGATGCTATATATATTGGTTCAAAGCCAAATGTATTACAAAACGGAAATATTTCAAGATTAGCAGAAGGAGAAGCAATTTATCATTTTTATGGATGGCAAACTGATGGTATTTTTCAATCAGCAGCAGAAGTTTCATCACATGCAACTCAACCAGGAGCCGCACCAGGAGATATTCGTTTTAAAGACATAAATGGAGATGGAGTAATAAATGAAGACGACAGAACAGTAATAGGAAATCCTTTTCCAAAGATTAGTTACGGATTCTCGTATGATGCTAATTACAATAATTTTGACTTAAATATGTTTTTTACAGGTGTTGCAGGTAATGATATTTTTAACGCTACTAGATATTATTTAGATGGAGCATCACAAGTTACAAATGCAGGAACTGCCGTATTAGATAGATGGACACCAACCAATCCATCAACAACGCAACCAAGAGCCATACTAGGAGATCCAAACGGAAATACTAGAGTGTCAGACCGTTATGTAGAAAAAGGGTCTTATTTAAGATTAAAAAATATTTCTGTAGGTTATAATTTACCAAGTAAAACACTAGAATCTATTGTAGGAGGAACATTATCCAAACTTAGATTATATCTAAGTGCTCAAAATGTATTTACAGTTACAGATTATACCGGTTACGATCCGGAGATTGGACCTTCACTTGGGATATCGTCAACTAGTGGAAATTCAAATAGTGAAATAGGAGTTGATAGAGGACAATACCCTCAATCAAAATCACTATTATTTGGTTTGCAAATAAAATTTTAATAAAAAACAATTAATCATGATAAAAAAACAATTTTTAATCCTAATTTTTATGTTACTTCTAATAAATTCGTGTGATACGAATGATTTAGAATTGACTAACGGAAATGCAATTTCTACAAGTACATTTCCAGCAACTAAAGCAGAATTAGAAAGCGCAATGAATGGAACATATTCACCATTACAGTCTCAAGGGTTGTATGGAAGATATTTAACTTATATGCTCGATTATATGGCAGGTGATGAAGCCTATGTAGGGCCAACACGTGGAACACCAGATTTAAGAGATTTTTTAGAATACACCTTTACAGCCAATAATAATGATATTTATTTGTATTGGAAAAATGCTTACAACGGTATTTCTAGATGTAATTTTATATTAGATAAGTCAGATAAAATTAATGCATTATCAAATGCAGAAGTACCACAAATAGATAAAGATAATTTTATAGGACAAGCGAAGTTTTTAAGAGCATTTTATTATTTTTTATTAGTAGAGCGTTTTGGTGATATCCCATTATATACAACTACTAATGTCGAGCCTTCTGGATTACCAAAATCACCTAAAACAGACGTATATGCACTAATTATTAGCGATTTACAAGACGCAAGTACAAAATTAAAATCAAAATCTACTGCAGAGGCAGGTAGAGCAACTAAAGGTGCTGCTGATGCACTTTTAGGTAAAGTATATTTATATCAACAAGATTATGCCAATGCAAAAACTGCGTTTGATAATGTTATTAATAGTGGAGAATACACACTAACAACAGATTATTATGATAATTTTTCAAATGTTAATGAAAATAACACAGAATCTGTTTTTGAAGTACAATTTGCTTACAGTGGTGGTGGAGCATGGGCATACGCTGATTGGGGAGGTCAAGATAATGGTGATTCAGAAACTTCTTTCAAGTCTATAGAATACGGTGGTTTAGGTGGTTTTCATAATAATGACCCTTCACATAGTTTAGTAAATGAATACGAAACAGGAGACCCAAGAAAAGATGCTAACTTTTACTTTACAGGTGATACTTGGTCTGGCGGTGTAGTAGGTGCAATAAATCCCGCTGCAGCTCCAGCGTACTGGAGAAAATATCAAAAATCTTTTAATCAAGGAACAGATGGTGGTGGGTTATCAGATATAAACCATAGAGTTATACGTTATGCTGATGTGTTATTGATGGCTGCAGAGGTTGAAAATCAGTTAGGAAATATACCTGTAGCAATATCTTTAATGAACCAAGTAAGAACAAGAGCCACAATGCCTATGTACGGTAGTGTAGCGATGAACACAACATATCCAGTAACAACTCAAGCAGAAGTGTTTACAGCAATTATGCACGAAAGAAGAGTAGAATTGGCAGGAGAGCAAGTTCGTTTCACTGATTTGTTGCGTTGGGGTATGGCAAGTACAATTCCAGGTTTTCAAGTGGGAAAACATGAATTATTTCCAATTCCTCAAACAGAATTTGACACTAATGCAAATTTATCGATTGCAGATCAAAACCCAGGATACTAAAAAAGAAGTATTAAATTAGTTATTTGAATATATAAATCTGACTTTTATTTTAATAAGAGTCAGATTTATTTTTAACAGTTTTCTTATTATAATAAAGAGTAATTTTGTTATTTTTAAACACTTATTGAATAGTAAATGAATTTTCAAAAAAATAGTTTACATATTATAAAAGCACTCATTTTTATATTCCTTTTTTCTTGTAATAAAGAACAAAAGACATCAAATAATAACGTATTGTTTCTTAAAAAAGAAGAGTCAGAAACAAATTTAAATTTTAATAACAAACTTAATGAAACAGCAGAATTAAACTATTTTAATTATGCCTACATATATATGGGCGGTGGTGTTTCAGTAGGCGACTTTAACAATGATAATCTTACCGATATTTATTTTACAGGAAATATGGTAGATAATAAATTGTACCTAAATCAAGGGAATTTACAATTTAAAGAAATTACAAAAAAATCAAATACAGCCCTAGAAGGTATTTGGTCTACAGGAACTACAACCGTAGATATTAATAATGATGGTTTGTTAGATATTTATGTATCTGTTGCAGGAAAAAATACCTCGTTTAAAAATAAATTACTCATCAATCAAGGAAATGATGAAAATGGAATTCCAGTTTTTAAAGAAGAAGCCCAAAAATATGGTTTAGATGATGCGGGTCGTTCTGAACAAAGCGTCTTTTTTGATTATGATAATGATGGCGATTTAGACGTATTTGTCATAAACTATCCAATTACCTATTTTAAAACACCCGTTTCTTATTATGAGGCGATGCTTAAAAATCCGTTGTTGGCATCATCAAGCCACTTGTATAAAAATAATGGCAATAATACCTTTACCGATGTTACCAAAGAGTCTGGTTTACTCTCTTTTGGTTTAAGCATTGGTGTTTCTGTTGCCGATCTAAACAATGACGGTTACAAAGATATTTACGTATCTAATGATTTTGCGAGTCCTGATTTTATCTATTTTAATAAGGGTGATGGTACTTTCTCTGAGAAAAGTAAAGACGTGACCAAACAAACTTCTTTTTACGGAATGGGGACAGATATAGCCGATTTTAATAACGATGGTTTGTTAGATATTGTACAGTTAGACATGTCGCCAAGTTCACACAAACGATCTAAAGAAAATATGTCGAGTATGGATCCTCATAATTTTCAAAATATTCTAGATTTAGGATTGCATCATCAATACATGTATAATACATTACAGTTAAATAAGGGTTTTCAAAATGATAGTTTACCCATATTTAGTAATATTGCCGCTTTTGCAGGTGTAAAATCTACTGATTGGAGTTGGGCAGCACTTTTTGCCGATTTTGATAACGATGGTTACAAAGATTTATTTGTGTCTAACGGAACACGTAGAGACATCCATAACAAAGATTTTTTTAGGCAATTTAAAAAAGGAGGCTATTTTTCTTCAAAAGAAACACATAAAAAAAACGATTACAAAATTATTGAAAAAATGCCTTCCGAACCATTGGCAAATTACCTTTTTCATAATAATAAAAATTTAACATTTACCAATAAAAGTGAAGAGTGGGGATTGGGAGATAAAAACTTTTCGAATGGTGCTGCTTATGCCGATTTTGATAATGATGGCGATTTAGATTTGGTGGTAAATAATATTGATGAAGAAGTAGGTTTTTACGAAAATAAATCCAACGAAAAAGAACATAACAACTATTTAAAAATTAAATTTAAAGGAACTGCTAAAAATAAATTGGGTATCGGTAATATCGTAACCATTTATAATGATGGAAAATTACAATTATCTGAGTTAATGCTAACTCGTGGCTACCAATCTTCAATAGAGCCTATCCTTTATTTCGGGTTAGAAAATCATACCAAAATAGATTCTTTAGTGGTACAATGGACAGACGGAAATACTCAAAAATTAACCAACATAAACAGCAATCAAACCTTAGTATTAGATTATAAAAATGCTTTAAAAAATAGGTTTAGAAATCCTCATTTAGAAAAAAATCAGTTATTTACTGATATTACTTCTAAAGTAAATATTGATTTTAAACACAAAGAAAATGACTATTTTGACTACAATAAAGAGCCGTTATTACCACATAAAATGTCACAATTTGGACCAGGAATTACCGTTGCCGATGTTAATAATGATGGGTTAGATGATTTTTGGGTAGGTGGAGCCTACAGACAAAGCGGGTCATTATTTATACAAAACAAAAAAGGAAAGTTCACTCAAACTAACGTACAACTATTTGAAACTGATAAAAATCAAGAAGATTTAGACGGCTTATTTTTTGATGCGGATAATGATGGCGATGTTGATTTGTATGTAGTGAGTGGCGGTAATGAATTTACACCAAATTCTAAAGAATATAAAGATAGATTGTATATAAATGATGGTAAAGGAAATTTTACTAAAAATGAAACAGCACTACCAAAGTTTTTAGAAAGCGGTACAAAAGTTATTCCAATAGATTTTGATAATGATGGCGATTTAGACCTTTTTATAGCAACACGTTTATTGCCCCAACATTATCCGAAGCCACCAAATAGTCATTTATTAGAAAATATAAGTACAAAAAAGGAGGTTAAATTTAATGAAGTTTCCTCAGAAGCCTTCAAAAAAATAGGGTTGGTGACGGATGCAATAGCCATAGATTTTGATAATGATAACGATCAAGACCTTATTATTGTTGGTGAGTGGATGCCGATTACCTTTTTAGAAAATGACAACGGCTATTTTAATAATGTTACCAAAAAACAGTCGTTAAAAAACACCACAGGATGGTGGTACAGCATCCAAAAATCTGATATGGATAATGATGGTGATATAGATTTTGTAGTCGGTAATTTAGGTTTGAATTACAAGTACAAAGCAACACCAACTAAAACATTTGATATCTATGCCAATGATTTTGACAACAACAAAAGTTTAGATGTGGTTTTAGGCTATTACGAAGGAAAAATACAATATCCAGTACGTGGTCGTCAATGCTCTTCTCAACAAGTACCAGGAATTAAAAAGAAATTTAAAAACTATAAAAAATTTGCCAATGCCGATTTGGCTGCTATTTATACCAAAGACAAATTAGAAAAGGGGATTCATTACAAAGCCGAAACATTTGCTTCTGTATATGTAGAAAATCAAGGAAACGGGCAATTTAAAATGACTCAATTACCAAAAGAAGCCCAGTTTTCTTCAATAAATACAATTCTTATTAATGATTTTAATAAGGATAAAACAAATGATATTTTGGTTGCAGGAAATCTCTATCAATCAGAAGCCGAAACACCTAGAAATGATGCTTCTATAGGTTTACTCATAGCAAATACAAAAGAAGGTTTTCATTCTACTGCTTTAAACACAACAGGTTTTTTAGCCGATAAAGATGTAAAACAAATGAAATTTATTATTATAAAAGGTAAAAAATGTGTGCTAATTGCCAATAATAATGAAGCACTTCAAATTTTTCAAATCAACAACTAATGAAAAGTAATTACCTTATCTTATTGGTTATATTTTTATTGATTTCTTGTAAAGAAACCTCCTTAAAAAATATTGATAAGAAAGAGGTGATAGCCAAAAAAGTAGATTCTATTTTATCTTTAATGACACTCAAAGAAAAAATTGGGCAAATGAACCAATACAATGGTTCTTGGGATGTTACTGGTCCACCAACTGATACAACATCAATAAATAAAGTAAAACATTTAGAACAAGGTTTAGTGGGGGCTATGTTAAATGTAAAGGGCGTAAAAAATGTGAGTGCTGCACAAAAAATTGTTGTAGAAAAATCGCGATTGGGGATTCCTTTAATTTTTGGGTTTGATGTCATTCACGGCTATAAAACCATTAGTCCAATTCCGTTAGCAGAAGCCGCAAGTTGGGATTTAAAAGCCATCAAACGTTCTGCCGAAGTTGCCGCCAAAGAAGCCGCAGCAAGTGGTATTAACTGGACGTTTGCACCTATGGTAGATATTTCTCGTGATGCACGTTGGGGACGCGTGATGGAAGGTGCAGGTGAAGATCCTTTTTTAGGAAGTAAGATTGCTTATGCTAGAGTAAAAGGTTTTCAAGGCGAAGATTTATCCAAAGAAAATACCATTGCCGCTTGTGCAAAACATTTTGCAGGTTATGGTTATCCTGAAGCAGGTAAAGAATACAATACCGTTTCAGTAGGAGTTTCTACATTATATAATACCATTTTACCACCATTTAAAGCCACGGTTGATGCCGATGTAAAAACCTTTATGAATGCATTTAATGAGTTAAACGGAATTCCTGCAACAGGAAATAAATTTCTACAAAGAACTGTTTTAAAAGGCGATTGGAATTTTAAAGGCTTTGTAGTATCAGATTGGGGTTCAATAATGGAGTTGCAACATCACGGTTATGCAAAAGACAATAAACAAGCAGGAGAGATTGCTATCAACGCAGGAGTAGATATGGATATGGAATCGTATGCATATATAGACCATTTAGAAACATTGGTAAAAGAAGGAAAAGTAAAAGAATCTTTAATTAATGATGCCGTTCGTAGAATTTTAACCGTAAAATATGAATTGGGTTTGTTTGACAATCCGTATAAATATTGCGACGAAAAACGAGAACAACAAATAGTAAACAGCAAAGAAATTAACGATGCTGTGTTAGATATGGCAAAAAAATCGATTGTCTTACTTAAAAACGAATCCATTAACAATAAAAAACTACTGCCTTTAAAAAAACAAAATCAAAAAATTGCAATAATTGGTGCTTTAGCAAACGATGATGATAGCATGCTTGGTAATTGGCGTATTGGTGCAGATAATCATACAGCAGTAACGGTTTTAGAAGGATTAAAAAAGTATAAAGGCAATAAAATAACGTATGAAAAAGGTGCAGATGTTGCTCTTGGCAAAACCTTTTTTTATTACGATACTAAAATAAATACGACTGATAAAAGTGGCTTTTCATCAGCAATAAATAGTGCAAAAAATGCCGATGTTGTGATTATGGTTTTGGGCGAACACGGTTTTCAATCTGGTGAAGGAAGAAGTCGTACAAATTTAGATATTCCTGGTGTTCAATTAGATTTATTAAAGCAAATTTATAAGGTAAATAAAAAAATTGTGTTGGTATTAACCAATGGAAGACCGCTAACTATCAATTGGTCTAAAGAACATATTCCTGCAATTTTAGATGTATGGCAATTAGGAACACAAGCAGGAAATGCTATTGCACAAGTACTGTATGGAGATTACAATCCAAGTGGTAAATTACCAATGACATTCCCTAGAAATGTAGGACAAATACCTATGTATTACAGTCATAAATTTACAGGAAGACCAACACCTTTGCCAGATCCTGCGATGGTGTTTTGGTCTAAATATACCGATGTAGAGAGTTCTCCTTTATATCCTTTTGGCTACGGATTGAGTTATACTTCATTTAAATATGAAAATTTAAAATTAAGTACATCAAAAATAAAAAAAGAGGGAGAGATAAAGGTTTCGGTAGCGGTTACAAATACAGGTAATTTTGATGGAGAAGAAGTTGTGCAACTCTATATTCAAGATATAATAGGTAGTTTAACTCGACCCGTTAGAGAGTTAAAAGGCTTTGAAAAAATTAAATTAAACGTTGGCGAAACCAAAACGGTTTCTTTTACTATAAATGCTGATTTACTACAATTTTACACCGCCAATAATACATGGCAAGTAGAAGCAGGAGATTTTAATCTTTGGGTTGGTACTGATTCTAATGCATCTTTAAAAGCAACTTTTAAAGTGGTAGAATAAAATGAGTAAGACCTCACAGGTTTTTAAAAACCTGTGAGGTTTATATTTTTTTTAAAAAACCGATGACTATTTTATCGCTTTCCATTTTGATAAAGCCTCTAAAAAGTAATAGTCAGCATAATTTAAAGGTTTGTCATTTTCTTCGCCTGTATGAATGTTTCCAACAGAATGTTTTAAAATAAACCCTTGATTTTTACCATATTCGGCTAAATAATCATCTGAAGAAAGTCTGCGTAAAATACTTTCAGCGTAGGCAATCATTTCATTTCTTTTTTCTGGAACATATTTTTGTAAGGTTAAAAGTGCAGAGGCTGTAATTGCTGCTGCAGAGGCATCACGAGGTTCGTTTGGTATTTTTGGTGCATCATAATCCCAATATGGTATATGGTCTTCTGGCACTTTTTTACTTGTCATAATATAGTTGGCAATGTGTTTTGCTTGGGCTAAAAATGTGCTGTCTTTGGTGTTTTCATAAGTTTGCGTAAACCCATACAATCCCCATGCTTGTCCACGTGCCCAAGAAGTCCAATCTTTATAACCTTGTGCTGTTTGTTTAGAACGCACCTTTCCTGTTTTAGAATTATAATCAACTACATGAAAACTACTAAAATCATCTCTAAAATGATTTTTCATGGTAGTTTTAGCATGATGGATAGCAATGGTATATAAAGTAGAATCTTTAGCAAAATCTGCTGCACGAAATAGCAATTCTAAATTCATCATATTATCTACAATAATTGGCGTATCCCAACCACGTTTAGCAATCCAGCCCATATCAGGCGTGGTATTCCAAGATTGAATAGCACCAATTATAGGTCTGTAACGAGTGGCTAAAGATCTTGCACCTTGTATGATAACATTTTTGTAAGTGTCTGATTTTGTATATTTAAACCCATTACCATAACTACAACCCAACATAAAACCAACATCGTGCGAATTGGTAATGTATTTTACAGAATCTAATGCTTCAGTAAATTTCATAGCATTGCTTTTATTTTTTTCTGACGGATTGTTTTGATAAATATACCATAACGATCCAGGAAAAAAACCACTTGTCCAATCTCTAAAAGGTTTTAAACGCAACTGACCATCTTCGGTAACTCCTCTTGGTTGTAGAAGCGGTTTGTTGCTTTCTATTCTATGAATTAAACTATCGTATTGTTTTTCAGAAAAAGAAAATACACGATTAATCAACGCGTCTTTTGTTTCAATTTTTGAGGTTGATGTATCTTCCTTTTTGTCACTTTTACAAGAAAACACAAAAGATAATAAAGTAAGTAATAAAATAGATTTTAGTAATTTCATAAGATATTTTTCAATTATTTGATGCATTGTTTTCCTTCTTTAAGTTGTATTTCTCTTCCGTTGTATTTAAAAGTTCCTGTTGTTCCTTTAGGCAGTGTTATATCACCAGTAACTTTCTTTTCTTTTCTTTTAAGTTTTACAATTATTTTTCCTTTCGGATGTGGCATTTCGGCACTAATTTCATTAAGACCATTAAAGTTTGGGGCAATCATAATTTTATTAAAATGTTTGCTATTAGGATAAATACCTGCAATAATTTTTAAAAAATGATAATTGGGTGATGCAGACCAAGCATGACACTCTGATCGTGGTTCGATATCGGTTTCGGCAAAAGTGGTTAATCCTTGATCTAATTGGTTGGTCCAATTGTTTAATAAACTAGTATATAAATCGCCCATTCCTACTTTATGTAATGCGTTGAACAAATAAAATTTATAATAAATGGTAGTTTGTATTAAATTTTCATCATTCAATATTTTTTGCATCATTGCTTTTTGTTCTTCCTTTGGTATAGCGTCTGTCAAAATTGCCATAATGTTGGTGTGTTGTGAGAATTTTAATTTATTTGGTGTCTCAGCAAACAAACCTTTCTCTTTAACATAGCAGTTTTTTAACACACTTGCTCTAATTTTTTTCTCTAAGGTTTTGTATTTATTTGCTTCTTCAGTATACCCTAAATCAGCAAACATATCATTGGCTAATTGCAATGTATTTACAAACTGTAAAGCGATAGAAGCCGAGTATCCATCATCTGCACCATCAGGAATTCCGTTATGAAAACCAGGACTCCAATCGGTAAAATTCCACCATTCCATTTGGGTTGGCATATCAGTTTCATCTACTTTTCGTGTCCACCAATCTATTACCGCTTTCATTCCTGCAATGTATTTTTTGGTAAATTTTGGGTCGTCTTTATACATATAATGATCGTGAATCATATTGACCCAAAGCAATGAATAAGTAGGTATAATTTGTACAATATACGATGGAAAACGACTTGCCGTCAATCCGTTTGGTAAGCGAGAATTATCAAACATTTCAATCGCTTTTTTCATCAATCTATCATCACCATCAACAGATAAAGACACAATGGCTTCAATCCTAGTATCGCCAACATATTGTAATTGCTCATAATAAGGGTCAATAAATCCTTCTACTGCTGAATTTCGTAAGGTTAACCAAGAGGCATCCCAAATTTTAGTAAGAGTTTTGTTGTTGGTTTTAAATTTGGCATTTTCTTTAAACGGATATGCGGTATAAACGTTGTAATAATCATCAATTGTTAAAGGTTCACTTTTCGTTTCGATGTCTAATTGAATAAATCGAAAGGTTTTTTGACCAATTGGCTTAAAACTTCTATTTTTTCCGCCATCGGCTTCAATACTATCATAATAACCTAAAATATGTTTGCCTTCTACAATGTTTCGATTGCCTTTTTTCCAATCTTTATCATACATTGCTTCCGAATAAGTCATTTTTAAAACGCTTCCTTTTCCGTTAGAAAAATGTAAGGTTGGATGACCAATGGTATGATGATTTTGGTCTATTAAAATACTTGCTTTGGTATTTGGAGGAATGATTAATTTTCCTGTTCCTTTAATAAACTTCTCATCTTTTTTAACACCAATACTGCGTCTAATACTTTTAAAACGCTGTTGAGTTTCTTCCATAAACGGAATGGTTCGTGGTACTAAATACCAAGTGCTTCCAAATAAAAAACCACGACCAACGGCAAATTCTACAGTTCCTAATTTTGGGGCTAACCATTTAGAATCATCATAATTTACTTTTTTCCAACCCCAAGCATGTTTTTTTGCCAATAATTTTTCTCCTGGTCCAGCAGCGTAATATCCTCGTAATGAATCGCTCACAAAAGGAATACTTTTGAAACCAGTATCGTTTAAAACTTTCCATTTTGAGGCTTTACCTGTGTTTAAATTTACGACATTATTTTTATCGCCTTGTAAAATAAAAGCCGTTTGAAAGGTCATGGTTGATGCTTTTCGGTACTCACCAAAATTAACCACCTCTACGGCTATTACATTTTTGCCAAGGTTTAATTTATCAGCAATATCAAGAGTTTCATAACGATAATGATTGATATCTGCTGTTGACGGACCAGAAACTAAATATTTTCCGTTGATATATAAACGGTAACGATTGTCTGCCGAAACATAAATGATGAATTTTTTAGGTTTTGTTTTTAAATCAAAGGTTCGTCTAAATAAAAACTTACGAGCGTCTAGGGTAGATTCAGTTGGGTGGGTAATCCATTGTGCTGTCCAAGCGTGCTTTAATTTTGTAAATTCTTTACCTTGATGATTTATTTTTACGTTGGATTCTTGCCCAATAATTTGCGTAAACGGGACTACTAAAAATAGGAGTAGTGCTTTTAAATTTTGAATTTTAAATTTTAATTTTTTCATTTATTCTAACCCTTTTGGCTTTGTTGTTGTTACTTTAAAATCATCATAAAAACAATAGGAATCATTTTTTGGAGCCCAATCTGCGGTATTACCTCCGTGAAAAGTAGAGAAATAAAACGAATCAATATCTCCTAAAGGTGCTAATCGGTAACGTACTTTGGTATCGTTCACAACTTTTTCACCATCAACCCAAACCTCCATTATACCATTAAATTTATTGGTATCATTCATTTTTAAGTGTTGTGTAATTCGGCACCATTTATCTCTTTCAAAAATAGAATTCATTTCTACAATATCTCCCCATTTGTGTTTCATATCCATATGATAAAAATACAATATAATAGCACCTTTTTCTCGCCACATGTAGCGTGCAGACCAACCTTCTCCTTTATTTGGATGAATTCCTCCTGTATATTTTTCGCCACCACTTGTTAATCCAGGAAGTTTTCCGCCTAAAGCAAAATCGAAGTTTTTACCAAATTTCACATAATAATCTAAATAATATTCGTTTGATTTTGGCAAGGGTTTATCAAATTGAATACCACCTTGTTTAGGACCAACAGCACCTTTTGGGTATTTTACTTTAAGTACTTTGCCATGTTGTGAATCTTGTTCGATACTTGCTTTATTTTCTACAATTTTCCAAGTTACTTTTCCAACATCTTTTAATAGGTTACTATCCGTATATTTACCTAATTTATTATTTTCAAAATCTAATTGAAAAACAGTTGTTTGCTTTTGATTTTCTGATGTTTTTGAGGTTGTTTTACATCCAAAATTAACAATTAAAGTCAGTAATAATAGGTGTTTTAATAATTTCATTTATTCATTTATTTTTAGATGTTTAAACATAAACTTCTTTGTGTTTTTGACAGCCTTTTTAGATTCGGGCAATAAATAATGCCCTTGCCACACATGCCACATTCCTTCATAAACATCGAGTTTAGTTTCAATATTGGCATCATCTAAAACACGATACATTCTAATAGCATTACTTAAAAATATTTCTTTACTACCAACTTGAATTAATGTTGGAGGGAATCCTTTAGAAAAATCGCCATAAACAGGAGAAACGTACGGATTTTTAAATTCAGATTTTGGAGCATACGCCAAGGCAGCATTTTCTAAGAAATTTTCGTTAATTAATGAAGGGTCGTTATCGGCTAAGGTAAAATAAGTATCGCCAACTTGGTCTATATCTGCCCAAGGAGACCACAACACCAAACAAGAAGGCATTTCTATTTCTAAATCTCTCATTTTTAAAACACTTCCTGCTGCTAATCCACCACCTGCAGAATCGCCGTAGATGGCAATATTTTTAGCATCGTATTGTTGTAAAAGTCCTTTGTAAAAACGGATAATTTCATCGGTAATTTGATTGAATTTTTTTTGTGGTGCAAGTGTATAATCAATGGCAATAATGCGTAAACCCGATTGTTCTGCTAATGGTAACATTGAAGCCAAAGTCATATCAGCAGATAAAACTACATAAGCACCACCATGAATATAGATAATTACTTTATCACTTTTTTTATAGTTTTTTGAATGGATATCAATAGCACGAATTCCACCAATTTCTATCGTATCAATTTTTGATTTATAGTATTTTTTGATGGGTTCTAAACCATTATAGACCAAACTATCAATAAACACTTGGAATTTTTTCCATTCTTTGATTGGTGCATTTCCTTTGGGTGTTTGGGCAGTATTTCTTGCCGAACGTTTTTTTGCACGCATCATTTTTTGTGCTTCTTTTGATATGGTTGTTGGCACGTAAAAAGCATTTTGTAATGTTGCAGGTTCAAAACGAGAAATAGGGTTGTTTTTAGGCTTGATTTTGTCAACTATTCCTTTTAGCATGACAGTTCCTCTATCTGGTATGGCTTTGACTAAAGCATATTGATTGTGGTTGTAAGTAATGATTTTTTGTTCAATAAGATTGCCCTTTTGAGTGGATGTGATTGTTGTCCAATTATTCGGAATACGAATTTTTACTGTTAGTGGATAATCATAGGTTTTATCTTGCATTTTATCGGTTAAGATAAATGCGATTTCATCAGTTGTGTTTTTGGTAACTCTTAATTGATGTGTAGCGTATTCTTGAGCATATTTTGCAACATCAGGAAAGGTTGCTAACCACAATTTATCTTCTTTGTTTTTGAGATAATGTAAAAAATCATCGGTTATTTTGTGGGCTTCAGGAGGCGAATTGATATGATGAAAATGCACACTTCCCCAACCTCTATAATAATTTTTACCTTCTAAGGTGTCTGTTTTATTTAACAATGGTAAAATATAATGATTTCTTGTACTGTCATTTATATATATATGCGGATTTGAGATACTTCTAACTTGCTTAAAATCAATTTGATTGGCAGGATTTAACAACCCAATAACACCACGACTTGCAATAAAATGTTTTGCTACTTCATCTACGTTACCTTCTCCCCAAGGATAGGCATAGGTCAAACATTTTTGACCCACATTTTTTTCGATTTTACGAATGGTTTTTTGTAAACGTCTATGGTATTTTTTTAATGAAGGATATTTAATGCCTTTTTTTTGGTCTTCATACCAATTTCTATCATCATGACCCTGAACTGCGTTTCCGTTTATTGCCAATTCTTTAAATAAATTCCAATTTTTTACATTCCATTTTTTATCGGCTTCGGTAATTACAAACCACGTAAGTGGGAATTTATATTTTGCTTGTAATTCTTTCCAATATGGAATGTCTTGCTCATGATTATCATCAATTGTTACTGTAAAAGCACTTAGTTTATCATCGTTCCATAAACACACAGAAGCATCGCCAATAGTTTGTTTCCATACTTTTTCTTGAAGTTTAAAACGTGGTTTTGTAGGTGTTTCTAAAATAAATTTATCTTGCGAAAATCCATAGAAAGAAAGAAATAAGATGTTTATTAAGAGTATTTTTTTCATTTTTTTAAATATTATTTCCAACACCTATTAAAATAGTAGAAAATATGATAATGGCTAAACCAAGCCATAAAGTACGCATTGTTTTTTTAGAAACACCTTTCCATTCTTTAAAATACAAGCCCCAAAGTGTGCTAAAGATAATAATAAATGCCATATGTAAGGTCCAACTTGCAAATTCATATTTTTCACCTAAAAAGGTGGTTCCCATACCATAAAAAAAGAATTGAAAATACCATGTTACGCCACCAGCAATGGCTAAAAGGTAGTTTTTCTTTTTATTTTTGATGGTTTTATCGGTAAAATCTCCAAAAGTTTTATTTTTAATACTCAATACCATTGTCCAAATAAAATTGGTTAAAAATCCACCCCAAAGTATCCAAACTATAACAGGATTATTTTGAAATAAATTATCTGTGCCAAATTTTAAGGCTTCTTCGGCAATGGGTTTTCCTGCTGCCAAACCAAAGGCAAAACAAGCACTTAATATTCCTGAAATAGTGGCAATTAGTAATCCTTTTGATAGGTTAAATTCGGCAACAGCAGCGGCTTGTTGTTCACTATCTAAATCTTTTTCTTTTAGCATTCCTGCTTTTCCAGAAATGGCAATACCAATTAAACTTGTTAAAACCCCTAACAAAACTACTTTTCCGCCTTGAGTAGCAATTAAATCAGAAAATGTGCCATTATAAATAGGCGGAATTAATGTGCCAAACGCTGCGGTAAAACCCAATGCAACAGCCATACCTAAACCAATGCCTAAATAGCGCATTGATAAGCCAAATGTTAATGCACCAATTCCCCAAAGTATCCCAAATATAAAAGTATAGAATTTGACTTCGGCACTAGCAGCACCTAACACTTCAAATAAATTAGGAACGGTTAAGTATGCCATAATTAAGGGTGCAAAAACCCAAGCGGCAAACCCTAAAACCAACCAAGAGGTTTCCCATTTCCATTTTTTAATTAATTTAAAAGGTATGTAAAAACTACCTGCTGCAAATCCGCCAATGGCGTGTAATAATAATCCTAAAAAGGCTCCCATCTTTTATAATTTTGAGTTTTAAATTGCATTTATAATAAATTCAGTATTTTTTCTCTTTTTTTTTAAGTTACGCTGCTTCAAAATCTTTTTTTAAGACTTTTTTTGCTAACTCTAATTCTTCGTTTGTAAATGGTTTTGCATCAGATGCAGAAACAGCACCTTTTAATTCTTCAATATTTTTTGCTCCAGATAACACGGTTGAAATTCCTTTTTGATCTAAAACCCAACGCAATGCGGCTTGTGGCATATTGGCAATATCATTTCGTAATAAAAATTTAAACGCATTTACTTGATCTATTCTTTCTGCTAATTCGGCTTTTGAGTAACGTGCGTTTAATGTTCCTTTTGCAAAAACGGTGTCTTTGGTAAAAACCCCTGCTAAAAATCCGTTTGCTAGACATTCTCTACCAAAAACGCCAATAGGATATTCAGAGAGTTCGTTAACTAAATTTTGTGCTTCTCTATTCATTAAACTTAGCACTACTTGCACTACATCAATTTTATCTTCTTTTGCCCATTGTCTTGCCATATTTTCTGTTTGATGAAACATAGAAATAGAATGTGCTACAAAACGTACTTTTCCTTGTTTTTTTACTTGTTCGATACCTTTCCAAACATCATCTTTAATTTCATCTGGCGAAAAAGGAGAATGAAAAAATAAAACATCAATATAATCGGTTTGTAAACGTTTTAAACTTTCTTCTACTGAAGCGATAATTCTTGATTTGTAAAATAAAGATTTCCCTCCTTCAATACATGGATTTCTGCCAAATTTGGTAGAAATATGTACTTTATTTCGTTTGCCTTTTAAGGCTTTGCCTAATACAATTTCGGCAACACCATCTTGTTTGTCGGTGCCGTATTGTGGTGCGGTATCGAATAAATTAATTCCCATATCAATACCTGCATGAATGGTGTTGATACCGTCTTTTTCGGCAACACCACCATAAACATTGTTTCCAAAAGCCCATGTTCCTAAACTAATTTCACTAACTTTTAAGTTTGTTCTACCTAATTTTCTATATTTCATATATTATAGATATTTTGTTTTTAAAGTATTGATTTTTTGAGTAGCATTTTCTAAAAATGCATTAATAATTTTTTGCCCGTGTTGTGCTGTTGATGCTCTTGGGTCGTCTCCAGAAACGGCGTGATCTTCTAAGGTAATTTTCCCTTCTTTAGGTAATACTTCTAAAGCAACGGTTTCTGGTTCATACACCAATTGTATAGATGTTTCTCCGATTGCAGAATGATTTGCAACTAATAAATTATCTGGTAAAATATTAAATTCGGTTAAAGCCCAAAAATGAATTTTAGGGTGTTTTTTATTAAACTTTATAGCGGTATCTCTAAGTATTTGTAGATGAGGCTCTCCTGCATGACCTGAAAGTAAAACAATGATTTTAAAATTTTGTTGTACTAATTGCTCAAAATATTCTTCACAAATTTGTTTGATAATTTCTTCAGAAAATTCTATTGAATGTTTAGGAAAATTAACTCCAGAATACGAACTAATTAAATTGGCTGCTAAACTAATTGGCGGAAAAACTAGCCCTCCATTTTTTTTAGCCAAATCTACACATAAATGATGTGCTTTATGTGTATCTAAACCTGTTGGATTATGATTGCCATGGTATTCTATGGCTCCCCAAGGTAAATAAGCGATTGGTATTTTATCTTGAATTGCTTCAATTTGAACAGGACGAAGTTTGTCGTAAAAACCCCACTCCATTAGTCCCAATTTTTATGATAAATTAACGGGTTTTGTTCTTCGTTATTAAGCAAATCACCTATTTTTAAGGTTTTAAAATAAGCGTCTGGCAATACGTTTTGTTTTCCGTTAAAAGTACTACCATCTGGCATAAATGCACAGGTCATTGCATTTCGAGTAAATGGTGTCATATTTACACCTGCAGCATGAATGTTTAAGCCGTTATGAAAAGAACAACTCCCTGCTTTTATGATAGATGGTATAGGTTTTTTATTTTTATATTTGGGATAAGTATCAAAAATATCGCCCATATTAGCGCCAATTCCTGGTTCTATAAAATCGGTATCGTGATTAGATTCTGGCATAAAATACAAGCAACCATTTTGTAGTGTTACATCTTCTAAAGCAATCCAAATACTTAAGGCTTCTCTATGGCTAAAAGACCAAAAAGGCGTGTCTAAGTGCCACGCAGTAGCGTTTGCCCAAGGTTGTTTTATTAACGATTGGTCATGCCAAACTCGAATACCATCAACTTGTGCTAAATCTGCTGCCATTTTACCTATTCGTTTATCTAAAATGAGTTCTTTTACCTTATCATCTGTCATCCAAAGGTTAATAATTTGTGTAAACACTTTTCCAAAATAATCGGCATTGTCATTAATACCATCGCTTTCTCCAGATTTAATTTTAGAGTGCGGAAATTTTGTACCTTCTCTATCTGTTACTGCTTTATCAATGGTGTTTTTCCAATGTGTTACTTCTTCAGAATTTAAAAAATCATCAATAATTAAAAATCCATTTTTTCTATAAGATTGGATTTGTTCTTTGGATAAATTTGCATTCATTTATAGGATATTTAACAGTTAAATTTATGGCGAAGAAAACTTCTACACAATAATAATTTTATATAGACATACTATTATCCTGTGCTATCCTGTAGGGTGAAGTTGGTTTTAGAAGAAGATATAAGACTTAAAGAGAATTTCTGTCGGTAAAAGTAAAGTTGTTTTGTAGTTTTCCTTTTTTATTTTGAAGTATCATTTCGGCAGTTATTTTTCCCATTTGTTTAAAATCGGTACACATTACAGTAATGCCTAAAAGATCTTTTAATGGAGTTTCATTATAAGAAATAATGCCAATATCTTTTCCGATGGTTAATTCTTTTTCTCTGGTTTGTTTTACTAGGAAAACCAAATCCATTTCGTCAATCACAATAAAGCATTCTGGAGTGTCAAAATCCATATCTTTATAAATTTCATCAATCACTTCAAAATTGAAAAAGTGTTCGATACAAAAACGTTTAAAACCAATTATAATATCTTTTGGGTATGGATATTCTGAGTGTGTTGGATACACTAAAATTATTTTTTTATACTTTGCTAACTTATCTACTCCTTTGTTTAAAGAGTCATAAATATCTAATTTAAAATCTTGATATATATTGATGTAATCTCCTTTTATTTGCGGAAATAGATTGTCTAACAATACCAATTTGTTAGTAGGTATTTTTTTGATGGCTTTTATAATTGCATCGTCAGATTCTACATATCGTCTGTTATCATCTTTAAAATGACTCATTACAATATAGTAGTCATATCCGCCAATATGTTTATTAATAAGGTTTAAGAAAAGAGACTTGTCGTAGTGATAAATAAAAAGGTTAATATGAGCATTTACGCCCATACTGTTAACAAAAGAGTTGTATAAACGCATTTTATAAGAACTCAATTTATTGATTAGAAAGAAGATATTTACCTTTGATATTAGTTCTGTTTTAGCGGTGTAATATCCTTTTCCTTTTACAGAAACAACAACCTTTTTTTCCTTTAATTGGCGGTAGGCTTTTTCAACAGTATCTCTTGACAGATAACAATCTTCACTTAACTCATTAATAGAAGGTATTTTTTCACCAATTTTTAAAGAACCATCACTAATTTTAGCAATGATTGAATCAACAATTTGCTTGTACTTAGGTTTGCTTGATTTTTCATCAATAGTTAAAAACATGATTATTTTTTATAAGGCTACTTTGGATTTGGTGTTTCACAAAATAACAACCGTAAATTTATACATATTTTTTAGTTAATTGATGTTAAAAAAAAGAAAATACATCAGTACAGCACAGGATGCCGTTTTTATAAGATAAAAATATTTTTACTTTTTAATATTTAAAAAATTTGATGGCAACAAAGCACAAAGCATATAAACACGTAGATTACCTTTGGGATAAAGAAAAAGCAGCGATTTTAAAAGATGATGAAGTAGCCTTATTGCTATATAGATCTAATTTGTTAGGTGCCGATTTACGCATTACCAATTATGGTGGAGGAAACACAAGTTGTAGAACCATAGAAAAAGACCCTTTAACAGGTAAAGAAACCGAAATAATGTACATAAAAGGATCTGGAGGAGATATAGGAAGTCTTACCAGAAGTGGATTGGCAGGTTTATATGTAGATAAATTACGGGCATTAAAAAATGTATATCGAGGTATAGAATACGAAGATGAAATGGTAGGTTTGTTTAATCATTGTATTTATGATTTAAACAGTAAAGCACCTTCTATTGATACACCTTTACACGGTTTGTTGCCCTTTAAACATATCGACCATTTACATCCAGATGCATTAATTGCCATTGCTGCTGCAAAAGACAGCGAAAAAATTACCAAAGAAATTTGGGGTGAAACTATGGGATGGGTGCCTTGGCAAAGACCTGGTTTTGATTTAGGCTTACAAATTGAACAATGTTTAGCAAATAATCCTAAAATTAGAGGTTTAATTTTAGGAAGTCACGGTCTCTTTACATGGGGAGATACGGCTTATGATTGTTATTTGAATAGTTTAGAAGTCATAGAAATGGCATCGGAATATATTGAAGAAAAAGTAACTAAAAAACCTGTGTTTGGAGGTCAAATTATCACAAGTTTATCAGGTGGAAAAAGAAAAGAACAAGCAAGTTTAATAGCACCGTTGTTAAGAGGATTGTGTTCGAGTGACAAACCAATGATTGGGCATTTTACCGATGCTGATGTTGTTTTAGAATTTGTAAATAGTAAGGACTTGTCACGGTTAGCACCGATGGGAACATCGTGTCCAGATCATTTTTTACGTACCAAAATACAACCATTAGTTTTAGATATTGATGCTGATATCGACCTGTCAAATACAGAAGAAGTATTGAATAAAATTGTACCAGCATTTGAACGGTATAGAAAAGAATATCAAGAGTATTATAATACGTGTAAAAAATCAAATAGTCCTGCCATAAGAGACGCCAATCCTGTGGTAATTATTTTTCCACGAGTAGGAATGTTCACCTTTGCTAAAAATAAGCAAACAGCACGTGTAGCAAGTGAATTCTATATCAATGCCATTAATGTAATGCGAGGAGCAGAAGCCATATCAACATATACTTCATTACCACGTCAAGAAGCATTTGATATAGAATATTGGTTGTTAGAAGAAGCAAAATTACAACGTCAACCTAAAGAGAAACCGCTATCAAGAAAAGTGGCTATTATTACAGGAGCAAGTGGCGGAATAGGAAAAGCCATTGCCCATAAATTAGTAGAAGAAGGAGCAAATGTAGTTTTGACTGATATTAATAATGATGCTTTAAAAACGGCAGCATTAACCTTTAAAAAAGATCAAGTAAGTACTGTGATTTGCAATGTGACAGATGAAAAATCGATTGAAAAAGCCTATAAAAAAGCCTGTTTAGATTTTGGAGGTGTAGATATTATTGTACATTCGGCAGGATTAGCCATTTCTAAACCTTTAGAAGAAACAACCACAAAAGACTGGGATATTTTACAAAATGTGCTGGTTAAAGGGCAGTTTTTAATGGCGCAAAAAGGGGTTGAGGTAATGCGAAAACAACAGTTAGGAGGAAATATTATTAATATTGCCAGTAAAAACGGATTGGTTTCAGGACCAAACAATATTGGCTACGGAACCGCAAAAGCAGCACAACAGCATATGACACGTTTGTTGGCGGCAGAAGTTGCTAAAGATAAAATTAGAGTAAATACCATAAATCCTGATGGTGTAATTGTAGGGAGCAAAATTTGGGAAGGCGCTTGGGCAGAAGGAAGAGCCAAATCAAACGGAATTACAGTTGAAGAATTACCCGCTTTTTATGCAAAACGGAATTTGTTAAACCAAATTATTTTACCAGAAGATATTGCCAACGGTGTATTTGCATTGGTAAGTATTTTAGACAAAAGTACAGGAAACACAATTAATGTAGATGGCGGAATGGCAAATGCCTTTGTACGATAGTGAGAATTAGTGAATAGCCATCAGTAAGTCCTAAAATGAACAAAAAGAATGCAATTAAACAAAGAGCAAATAGCAAATTATAATACCTCAAGAGAAGAAGAAGTAGCGGATGGAGTAGATTTTTTAGGAAATCAATTAGAGAAAAAAGGCTTTAATACGCAAGAAATTATCCAAAAATTAGCCGATTTTCAAGTAGCCATTCCAAGTTGGGCGCTAGGTGCAGGAGGAACACGTTTTGGACGATTTTCCTTCGGAGGAGAACCATCATCATTAGAACAAAAAATAGAAGACATTGGTTTAATTCATCAATTAACACAAACTGCTGGCGCAATATCATTACACATTCCTTGGGACATCCCTAAAGATTATATGGCAATTAAAGAATTGGCAAATTACCATCATATTGTATTTGATGCCGTAAATTCAAATACGTTTCAAGATCAACCAAATGCAAAAGAAACCTATAAATACGGGTCGTTATCTAACACATGTAAAGCGGTTAGAGATCAGGCGATTGCTCATAATAATCAGGTGATTAAAATTGGAGAAAAATTAGGATCAAAAAGCATTACGGTTTGGTTGGCAGATGGATCGAATTTTCCAGGACAAAATAATTTTCAAACAGCGTTACAAAACACGCAAAATTCACTAAAAGAAATTTACAAAACACTACCAAATGATTGGAAGATGTTTATAGAATATAAGCCTTACGAACCCAATTTTTATAGCACTGTAATAAGAGATTGGGGGACTTCTTTGTTATTGGCAGAAAGTTGTGGTTCTAAGGCTTTTACTTTGGTAGATTTAGGTCATCATTTACCAAATACCAATATCGAACAAATTGTCGCTACTTTAATGATGAAAGGAAAATTAGGTGGTTTTCATTTTAATGATAGTAAATATGGCGATGACGATTTAACAGTTGGTTCTATAAAACCATATGCATTATTTTTAATTTTTAATGAATTGGTGTACGGAATGGAAAACAACAAAAACAATCCAGATTTATCTTGGATGATTGATGCAAGTCATAACGTAAAAGATCCGTTAGAAGATTTAATGCAATCGTTAGATGCAATTTTAATTGCCTACGCACAAGCACTTTTGGTAAATCAAACTGAATTAAGAAATGCACAACAAGAAAATGATGTAACCAAATGTCAAGAAATTTTACAAAATGCGTATCGTACAGATGTACGCCCATTAATTCAAAAAGCGAGACTACAATCAGGAGGTGTTATCAATCCGATAGATGCTTATCGAAAATTTAATGTAAGAAATCATCTAATTAAAGAGCGAGGAACAAATAGTATTGCAACAGGATTATAATTAAATAAAGAAAGAAGAATTCAATAAATAAAAACTTTGCGAATACCTCGTAAATTTTGCGATTAAGAAATATGAAGAAACAGAAAGTCACAGCAATTTTTGATATTGGTAAAACGAACAAAAAGTTCTTTTTATTTGATAAAGATTATCAAGAAGTGTATCGTGAATATTCTCGTTTTGATGAAATTACTGATGAAGATGGACATCCTACCGAAGATTTAGAAGCCTTAAAAAAATGGCTAAAATCTTGCTTTGATAGAATTTTAAAAACAGGAAAATACAATGTAACTGCTATCAATTTTTCTACCTACGGAGCAAGTTTTGTTCATTTAGATAAAAACGGAAAAGTACTGACGCCTTTGTATAACTACACCAAGCAAATTTCAGAAAACATAGTAAAAGAATTTTATCAAACCTATGGAAGTGAACAGCAAATTGCTTGTGAAACGGCATCGCCACAAAACGGTATGCTTAATTCTGGAATACAATTGTATTGGATCAAAAAAACAAAACCTGATATTTTTAAGCAGATTAAATATTCATTGCATTTTCCGCAGTATTTATCATATTTATTTACAGGCATTCCGTTGAGTGAATTTACAAGTATTGGTTGTCATACTAATTTATGGAACTTCAAAAAAAATGAATACCATCAATGGGTTGGTAAAGAAGGGATTGATGATAAACTCCCTCCAATTGTTTCTACAAAAACAAGTATAAATATGACCTATCAACAGAAAAAAATAAAAATTGGTGTGGGTATTCATGATAGTTCATCAGCATTATTGCCTTATATATTAAGTAAAAAGAAACCGTTTTTATTGTTGTCTACAGGTACATGGAGTATTGCTTTAAATCCGTTTAATAATGAGGTTTTATCAGAAAAAGACTTGTCAGAAAATTGCTTAAATTACATGCGTATTGATGGTAAACGTGTAAAAGCAACTCGTTTTTTTATGGGAAATGAATATCGAATTCAGGTAGAAAAATTAGGAGAAATATACGAGAAAGAATACGGCTATCATCGGAAAATAAAATTCAATAAAGAATTGTATTTAAAGTTAATGTCTACCAAAAAAATATATTTTAAATTTGAAGGGATTACACTCAAAAGAAAACAAATTACAAAAACAGATTTGGCTTCTTTTGCTACTTTTGAAGAAGCATTTCATCAATTAATGATAGAATTGATGGAACTGCAAGTACAAACCATAAAAAATGCTATCGGAAATAATAAAAAAATTAAACAAATTTATATTGATGGAGGTTTTACAGATAATGATGTGTTTGTAAAACTGATGGCACATCATTTTAAAAACTATAAAATACGCACTTCAAAATCATCTTTAGGAACGGCTTTGGGTGCTGCTATGGTAATTGCTGATAAAAAGATAAGTAGTAAATTTTTAAAAGAAAACTATAAATTAGAAAAATTACCACCGCTTTTATTAGAAGAAATAACCAACTAAAACCAACTAAAACCAACTAAATATCAACTACAATCCAACATATCCAACCATAGCCGACTTACGTGCCAAAGCAAAAAAGAGTATTCCTCGTTTTGCTTTTGAATATTTAGATGGTGGCTGTAATGCCGATGTAAATTTGCACAAAAACATGTATGATATTCAAGAGGTAGAATTACGTCCAGAATATTTGAGTAAGCATGTACAATCATCGATAAAAACCGAATTATTTGGAGTAGAATACAGCGCTCCATTTGGGGTGGCTCCTGTTGGTTTACAAGGCTTAATGTGGCCAAATTCACCAGAAATATTAGCCAAAGCCGCTTTTAAAGAAAATATTCCGTTTGTGTTAAGTACCGTAACCACAAGCAGTATAGAGCGTGTGGCAGAAATTACCGAAGGAAAGGCGTGGTTTCAATTATATCATCCTGCAGAAAAAAAAGTAACCGATAGTATTTTACAAAGAGCCGAACATGCAGGATACAACGTGTTAGTTATTTTGGCAGATGTTCCTACATTTGGCTACAGACCGAGAGATATTAGAAATGGTTTAGCAATGCCACCAAGAATGTCGGTAAAAAACGTTTTACAAATTTTAGGAAAGCCTAATTGGGCATTAAATACATTAAAATATGGGCAACCAAAATTTAAAACCTTAGAGCCTTATATGCCAAAAGGATTGGATTTAAAACAATTAGGAGCATTTATGGATGCTACTTTTTCTGGAAGATTAAATGAAGAAAAAATTAAAATTTTGCGCAATCAATGGAAAGGTAAAATTGTCATAAAAGGAGTGGTAAATGTAAAAGATGTTCAAAAATCTATAGATTTAGGATTGGACGGAATTATTATTTCTAATCATGGAGGTAGGCAATTAGATGCAGGAGAATCAACCATTCACTCTCTACAAAAAATAGTAAAAGAATATAAAGGAAAAACAAAAATAATGATTGATGGTGGTATTCGTTCAGGACCAGATATTGCACGTATGTTGGCATCTGGTGCAGAATTTACCTTTATGGGAAGACCATTTATGTACGGAGTTTCGGCATTGGGTAAAAAAGGAGGTACACACACCATTAACATTTTAAAAACCCAGTTACAGCAGGTAATGGAGCAGATTTGTTGCGAGAAAGTAACTGATTTTCCAAAATTCTTAATATCAAAATGACAGATAAAATCAAACATATAAAGAAATTATTTTTTAAGGCTTTTTGCTTTTTATTTCTGGTGATAGCATTTTCATGCTCAAATAATTCATCAGTAAAAATTATAAAATTGGCTCACGGATTGGATGTAAATCACCCTGTACACAAGGCAATGATTTTGATGGGTAAAGAATTAGAAAATAATTCTGATGGAAAAATGAAATTAGAAATTTACCCGAGTTCGCAATTAGGATCTGAGCGTCAATGCTTAGAGTTATTGCAAATTGGTAGTTTAGGAATGACCAAAGTGTCTGCTGCAGTCATGGAAAATTTTTCGCCCAATATGAAAGTTTTTGGGTTACCATTTTTGTTTAAAAATAAAGCACATCGTTTTAAAGTATTGGATGGAAAAATAGGAAAAGAATTGTTAGATGGAGGAACAAAATATTGGTTAAAAGGGTTAGGGTATTATGATGCAGGTAGCCGAAGTTTTTACACCAAAGAAAAGCAAATAAACATTCCAGATGATTTAAAAGGAATGAAAATTAGAGTGATGGAAAGTGCCACAGCCATGAATATGGTCAGTAAATTAGGAGGGTCTCCAACACCAATTTCAGCAGGAGAACTTTATACGGCTTTACAACAAGGAGTGGTAGATGGTGCCGAAAATAATCCGCCAACATTTTATTTGTCAGGACAATACGAAGTTTGTAAATATTATTCTTTAGACGAACATACCGCAATTCCAGACGTTTTGGTTATTAGCACTCATTTATGGAATTCTTTATCAAAAGAAGAACAAAAGTGGATGCAAATGTCTGCGGATACCTCTGTAATATATCAACGAAAATTATGGGAGCAATCAGAAAACAAAGCCTTAGCAGCCGTTAAAAAAGCAGGAGTTGAGGTCGTAACACCAGACAAATCTAAGTTTGCCGATAAAGTAAAAACAATGTTTGATGAATATAAAGAAGATAAAGATGTATATCGTTTAATCAAACAAATACAAGCAATAAATTAATATGATACGACAAAAAATAGACAAAATTATCGCCTCTTTTTTATCCATAATTATGGCAGTTATGGTACTTAATGTGTTGTGGCAAGTTTTTACACGATTTATATTAAACAACCCAAGTTCTTTTACAGATGAATTGGCACGTTATTTAATGATTTGGGTAGGAGTTTTAGGAGCAGCCTATGTTGCAGGAAAAAACATGCACGTTGCTATTGATGTGATTTCTAATAAAATGACTCCTAAAAATCAGCAAAAACTCAATGTATTTGTACATAGTATTGTTATTCTTTTTTCATTGTTGGTTTTGGTAATTGGTGGATTAAGATTGGTTTATATTACTGCCGTTTTAAATCAAAATTCACCTGCATTACACATTCCGTTAGCAGTAGTGTATGCAGTTATTCCTTTAAGCGGATTGCTAATTATCTATTATAAACTAAACGATATTTCAACCAAAAAGATATGATGGAATTTGCACCCATAATCGTATTAGTACTTAGTTTTATTGTGTTATTAGCAATAAAAGTACCTGTTGCGTGGAGTATTGCCATCGCTTCATTGTTAACGATGTTAATTAGTATTCCTGCATTACCAGCATTCACAACAATTTCTCAACGTATTGCCACAGGACTAGATAGTTTTGCTTTATTGGCAATACCATTTTTTATCCTCTCAGGGCAATTAATGAACAACGGAGGAATTGCAAAACGACTCATTGATTTTGCAAAAACATTGATTGGTTCATTTCCAGGAGGATTGGCATTAATAAATATTGTTTCTGCAATGATGATGGGAGCAATAGCAGGATCAGCAATGGCATCAGCCTCTGCAATGGGAAGCATTTTAGGACCAGAAATGGAAAAAGAAGGTTATTCTAAAGAATTTGGAGCCGCTGTTAATATTACGTCTTCAACTACAGGATTATTAATTCCGCCAAGTAATGTGCTGATTGTGTACTCTTTAGCGAGTGGAGGCGTATCAATTGCTGCCTTATTTTTGGCAGGCTACATTCCAGGTATTTTAACAGGATTGTTTTTAATGATTGTTGCTGTTTTTTGGGCAAAAAAGAAAGGATACCCAACACGAGAGCGTAGTTCTTTAAAAGAAATTTTTAGTACATTTATTAAAGCAATACCAAGTTTGTTTTTATTAGTAGTTGTTATTGGTGGTATTGTTGCAGGAATTTTTACCGCTACAGAAGCATCGGCAATAGCCGTTTTATATACACTTCTTTTAGCCTTTTGGTATAAAGAAATTTCTTTTGATGATTTGCCCCAAATTTTGATTGACAGCGTTAGTACTACAGCAGTTGTAATGTTGTTAATTGGCGCATCTATGAGTATGTCTTGGGTTATGTCTTACGAGAATATACCACAAGATTTAAGCAATTTATTAATGAGTATTAGCGATAATAAAATAGTTATATTACTGATTATTAATTTGTTACTGTTGTTTGTTGGTGTTTTTATGGATATGACTCCAGCCATTTTAATATTTACGCCCATATTTTTACCGATTGTTACTAAATTAGGAATAGATCCTGTACATTTCGGAATTATGATGGTGTTAAACCTATCTATTGGGTTGTGTACACCACCTGTAGGATCAGTCTTATTTGTAGGTGTAGGAATTGCCAATACCACTATAGAAAAAGTAATAAAACCATTAATCCCCTTATATATCGCTATGATTATAGCCTTGTTTATCATCACTTATTTTCCGATGTTAAGTTTGTGGCTACCTAAACTATTTGGCGTTTAATTAAAAAAAAAACAAGTATGAAAGTAGTCACTTTTGGAGAAATAATGTTGCGTTTGTCACCACCAAATTATTTGCGCTTTTCACAAACCAATAGTTTTGATGTGGTTTATGGTGGCGGAGAATCAAATGTAGCAGTTTCTTTAGCAAATTATGGTATTCCTGTTGATTTTGTAACACGATTACCCAAAAATGATATAGGTCAATGTGCATTGATGGAAATACGTAAGCGAGGAGTTGGTACTGATAAAATTATCTTTGGAGGAAACCGTTTAGGTATCTATTTTTTAGAAACAGGCGCAGTTTCACGTGGCAGTAAAGTAGTTTATGATAGATCACATTCTTCCATTTCTGAAATACAAACAGGAATGATAAATTGGAAAGAAGTTTTTAAAGATGCTAGTTGGTTTCATTGGACGGGTATTACACCTGCAATCTCACAATCTGCTGCTGATGTCTGTTTAGAAGCCGTAAAAGTTGCGAGTGAAATGGGAATAATTATTTCTACAGACTTAAATTATCGTGCAAAATTGTGGAAATACGGAGTAAAACCAGAAAAAATAATGACTAAACTCACATCTTATTGCGATATTATTTTAGGAAACGAAGAAGATGCTGAAAAACATTTTGGTATTAAACCAGAAGGTTTAGATATTACCAAAGATGGTCGTAAAATAAAAGCAGAGGCATTTTTATCGGTTTGTAAACAGATGATGAAAAAATTTCCAAAAGCACGAAAAGTAATTACCACCTTACGAGGCTCTATCAGCGCTTCTCATAATACATGGGCAGGTGTATTGTATGACGGAAATAAAATGTATCAATCAAAAGAATATCAAATAACACATATAGTAGATCGTGTTGGTGGTGGAGATTCTTTTATGGGAGGCTTAATTTATGGCTTAATTCAAAACCCAAATAATAATCAAAAAGCATTAGATTTTGCAGTTGCAGCCTCTTGCCTAAAACACACTATAAAAGGTGATGCTAATTTGGTTACAGTAACAGAAGTAGAAAAATTAATGAAAGGTGATGGTTCAGGAAGAGTAGTAAGATAATAGAATTTTAAAAAACTTCTTTTTAAGAAGGTTAGGATATACTTATGGCAAAATATACAAGAATACAAGTAGCAACAATTATGGAGCAAACAGGTTTAGTTCCATTATTTTATACTGATGACATTCAATTAGGAAAAAAAGTACTTAAAGCCTGTTATGATGGCGGAGCGAGATTGTTAGAATTTACCAATAGAGGTGATTTTGCACACGAGATTTTTTCAGAATTAAACAAATATGCACTCAAAGAATTAGACGGGATGGTCTTAGGAGTTGGTTCTGTAACCGATGTAGGGACTGCTTCACTTTATATGCAATTAGGTGCCAATTTTGTTATAACTCCTGTTCTTAGAGAAGATATTGCACTGGTTTGTAACCGAAGAAAAGTATTATGGAGCGCAGGTTGTGGTTCTCTAACAGAAATAGCCAAAGCAGAAGAATTGGGAGCAGAAATTGTAAAATTATTTCCAGGTGAAATTTATGGAGCCGATTTTGTAAAAGCAATTAAAGGCCCTTGTCCGTGGACGAGCATTATGCCAACAGGAGGAGTTTTACCAACAAAAGAAAATTTAAGTGCTTGGTTTAATGCAGGTGTATCTTGTGTTGGAATGGGCTCTAAATTAATTACAAAAGAAATTTTAAAAAGTGGTAATTTTAAGCAAATGAAACATCAAGTCGCTAATACATTAAATATAATAAAAGAGTTAAGATCATAAAAAAAATATACGATGAGTAAAAATTATAAAGTACGTTACGCTGCAAGCCCTAAAGAAGTAAAAAGAATGAACACTAAGCAGTTAAGAAAAGAATTCTTAATTAAAAAAGTAATGCATAAAGATGTTATAAAATGGACATATTCGCATTATGATAGGTATGCAACAGGTGGTGTAATTCCGATAAAAAAATCAGTTAAACTAGAAACCATTGATCCTTTAAAAGCCAATTATTTTTTAGAAAGAAGAGAATTAGGAATTATAAATGTTGGTCAAAAAGGTACAGTAACCGTTGACGGAACAGTATACGTTTTAGAATATAAAGAAGCCTTATATGTTGGTAGAGGTTGTAAAGAAATAAGTTTTTCGAGCGATTCAGAAAAAAATCCCGCTCATTTTTACCTAAATTCTACACCAGCACATAAGTCATTTCCTACAAAAAAGGTAAGCCAACAAGACGCAGAAATAGTTGAGTTAGGGTCTTTAGAAACCGCTAATGCTAGAACAATAAGAAAATTAATTGTAAATAGCATTGTAAAAACATGCCAATTACAAATGGGTATGACCGAACTTAAAGTTGGTTCTGTTTGGAATACCATGCCAGCACACAGTCATGATAGAAGAATGGAAGTATATTTCTATTTTGAAGTACCAGAAGAACAAGCAGTTTCTCATTTTATGGGACAACCAAAAGAAACTAGACATATTTGGATGAAAAACGAACAAGCCGTTATTTCGCCACCATGGTCAATTCACGCAGGTTCTGGTACAAGTAACTATGTATTTATTTGGGGAATGGCTGGTGAAAATTTAGATTATGGAGATATGGATCACTGTAAAATAACAGAATTAAGATAAAAATTAATTTTGATTTTTTTTAAATTAAAATTAACAGTTAAAAACAGATAGCATTGCGACCATTGCGAAAAACATTGCAACCGTTGCGGTTAAAAACAAACAAATGAACAAACTATTCAATTTAGAAAATAAAATAGCCTTAATAACTGGCGGAACTCACGGTTTAGGAATGGCAATGGCAAAAGGTTTAGGTGAAGCAGGAGCAACATTAATCATTAACGGAAATTCATCGCAAGAAAAATTAAATGATGCTGTCACACAATATAAATCTTGGGGTTTAAAAACCTTTGGTTATAAATTTAATGTAACAGATGAACAAGAAGTTATACAAGCCATCGCTAAAATTGAACAAGAAGTTGGTGTTATTGATATTTTGGTAAATAACGCAGGAATCATTAAGCGTACACCTTTAGAAGAAATGGAAGTAACTGATTTTGAAGAAGTATTAAAAGTAGATTTAGTAAGTCCATTTATTATGGCAAAACACGTTATTAAAGGGATGATGGCTCGTAAAAGCGGAAAAATAATAAATATTTGTTCGATGATGAGTGAGTTAGGAAGAAATACCGTTGGCGCTTATGCAGCAGCAAAAGGAGGGTTGAAAATGTTAACTAGAAACATGGCAACCGAATGGGCAAAATACAATGTACAAATTAATGGTATTGGTCCAGGTTATTTTGCTACTACGCAAACCGCACCAATTAGAGTAGATGGACATCCATTTAATGATTTTATTGTAGGGCGTACGCCTGCAGGTCGATGGGGAGACCCAGAAGACTTAGCAGGAACAGCCGTTTTTTTAGCATCCGAAGCAAGTAAATTTATAAACGGACAAATAATTTATGTTGATGGAGGAATTCTTGCAACCATAGGTAAACCTGCAAATGAAGATTAATAATTAACACTGTTATTCTTGCCAAGACAGAAAACAATTTGAATAAAACCACATATGAAACTAACTAAATTCCTTTTCTTTTTCAGTACAATCGTATTTGTTTCTTGTAACAAAGAAGTAAGTACTACTATTTCAATCACCAATAATTTAGATATTCCAAGGACTTTTGAAACGGTTGAATTGTCAAAATCTGATTTAAAGTTATCAGAAAAAGATAATTTAGAAGACTACGGATTGGTAGATACTAAACAAAAACCACAAACGGTACAATATGTTGACACTAATAATGATGGAAAAGCAAATGTATTATTGTTTCAACCCGAAATAAATTCTAATGAACACTCTAATTTTACTTTGATAAAAAAAGAAAAGAAAACTAATGAAGAATTGGTTTGTTATTCGCGTTTTGTACCCGAACGTACCGATGATTACGCTTGGGAAAATGATAAAGTTGCTTTTAGAGTGTACGGCCCAACGGCACAAAAAATGAAAGAAGATGGAGTAGAAGGAGGAACATTATCAAGTGGAGTAGATTGTTGGTTAAAACGAGTAGAATACCCAATTATTAATAAATGGTATAAAAAATATGCCGATAAAACAGGTACATATCATGTAGATACAGGTGAAGGGCTAGATAATTATCATGTTGGTGTTAGCAGAGGTTGTGGAGGAATATCAGTAAAAGTAGACTCAATATATTACAATTCTAAAAACTTTATCAACTATAAAACCATTACTACAGGACCAATAAGAACACAGTTTTTAGTAGAATATGCTATTTGGGATGCAAAAGGAAAACAGATTAAAGAAAGTAGAATAATTACGTTAGACAAAGGAAATAATCTATCAAAATTCGAAATTACGTTGGATGGTACTAACACGGCTTCTATCGGATTAACTTTACATAAAAACGATGGTATAATAACTACTGATAAAGAAAACGGCTTTATAAGTTATTGGGAAAATTTAGATGATTCGGAATTAGGAACTGGAGTTGTGTTAGCAAATAAAGAAGATATTATTGATTTAGAGGTATATGAGAACGAAAAAGAAGAGGTGAAAAATCAATATGTAAAAGTTAAAATTTATAACAAAAAACTGACATATTATGCAGGTTTTGGATGGAAAAAAAGCAATCAATTTAAGAATATAAAGCAATGGAATGCCTATTTAAAGACGTTTTCAAAACGTCTTAAATCACCTTTATCTGTATCAATCATGAGTCAAACTATTTACAATTAATTATGGCAACAGACACAAAAAAATATTGGAAAACCAATTTAAAATACTTAACCATTTTACTATCCATTTGGTTTGTGGTTTCCTTCGGATGTGGAATTTTATTTGTTGATGAACTCAATAATATAAAGTTAGGCGGATTTAAACTCGGGTTTTGGTTTGCACAACAAGGAGCAATTTATGTATTTGTAATCTTGATTTTTGTGTATATTAAACTGATGAATGCTTTAGATGAAAAATATAATTTAAACGATTAATTATGACTTTACAACTTTGGACATGGATTCTCGTAGGAATCACATTCGCTTTATATATCGGTATCGCCATTTGGTCAAGAGCATCATCTACAAAAGAGTTTTATGTAGCAGGAGGTGGAATTTCTCCATTAGCCAACGGATTAGCAACTGCTGCCGATTGGATGTCTGCCGCATCTTTTATTTCAATGGCAGGATTAATATCCTTTAACGGTTACGATGGCTCTGTGTACTTAATGGGTTGGACAGGAGGTTACGTGCTACTTGCACTACTTTTAGCGCCCTATTTACGAAAGTTTGGAAAATTTACTGTACCCGATTTTATCGGTGATCGCTATTATTCTAATGTAGCAAGAACCGTTGCAGTAATTTGTGCTTTAATAGTATCATTTACATACGTTGCAGGACAAATGCGTGGTGTAGGTTTGGTGTTTTCTCGGTTTTTAGAAGTAGATATTAACACAGGAGTTATTATCGGAATGATTATCGTTTTATTCTATGCAGTACTTGGAGGAATGAAAGGTATTACCTACACACAAGTTGCTCAATATTGCGTATTGATTTTTGCATTTATGGTACCTGCTATTTTTATTTCTATCCAAATGACAGGAAATCCAATTCCTCAATTAGGTTTTGGAAGTACAGATACAAATGGTATTTATTTGTTAGATAAATTAGATGGTTTACATCGAGAATTAGGGTTTCACGAATATACATCAGGTAGTAAATCTACTATTGATGTCTTTTTTATTACAGCCGCTTTAATGGTTGGTACCGCAGGATTACCGCACGTAATTGTAAGATTTTTTACAGTTAAAAAAGTAAGTGATGCTCGTAAATCGGCAGGTTGGGCTTTATTATTTATCGCTATTTTATATACAACTGCTCCTGCAATTGCACTTTTTTCTAGAACTAATTTAATAGAAACAGTTAGCAATAAAGAATACAAAACATTACCACAATGGTTTTCTAATTGGGAAAAAACGGGCTTAATTCAATTTGATGATAAAAACGGAGATGGAAAAGTACAGTACGTAGCCGATGCATCAAAAAACGAATTAAAAGTAGATAAAGATATTATGGTATTGGCAAATCCAGAAATTGCTAATTTACCAAATTGGGTAATCGCACTTGTTGCAGCAGGTGGTTTAGCCGCAGCCTTATCAACCGCAGCAGGTTTGTTGTTGGTTATTTCATCATCGGTATCACATGATTTAATCAAAAAAATGATCAATCCAAATATTTCAGAAAAAGGCGAATTAATTGCAGCACGTTTATCAGCAGTTGTAGCAGTAGTAGTTGCCGGATATTTTGGAATTCATCCACCAGATTTTGTCGCTGCCACAGTTGCCTTAGCATTTGGTTTGGCAGCAGCATCCTTTTTTCCTGCGATAATTTTAGGGATTTTTAATAAAAGAATGAATAAAGAAGGAGCGATTGCAGGAATGGTAGTTGGTATTTTACTAATGCTTTTTTATATGACAAAATTCAAATTCGGATGGTTTGGAGGAGGAAGTAAAGATAATTGGTGGTTTGGCATCTCGCCAGAAGGTTTTGGTACTGTTGCAATGTTAGTCAACTTCACTATATCTATAATCATTTCAAAATTTACACCTGCACCACCAGAAGAAGTTCAAGACTTGGTAGAAAATATTAGAATTCCGTCAGGAGTAGGATCAGCATCAACACATTAAAAATATAAAATATGATACAAATTATCTCATTTATTGGCTTTACAGCCTTAGTAGCAATTATTGCGTATATAGCAACACGTAAAACAGATGAAAACTCTGCTGACGGATATTTTTTAGGAGGAAGAAGTTTAACTGCCGTTGTTATTGCAGGTTCTTTATTGTTAACAAATTTATCGACAGAACAATTGGTAGGATTAAACGGAGCCGCTTATAAAGAAGGACTTTTGGTAATGACTTGGGAAACCTTAGCCGCAATTGCCATAGTAATTACAGCATTATTTTTATTGCCACGGTATTTAAAAGGAGGTATTACAACCGTTCCACAATTTTTAGAAAAACGATACGATGCTCAAACAAAACGCATAACTTCAATTTTGTTTTTAGCAGGCTATGTAATTATCTTTTTACCCATTGTTTTATATTCAGGTGCGTTGGCTTTAAACGGAATGTTTGGTATCCCAGAACTTTTAGGGGTATCAGAAGAAACCGCTTTATGGATTACCGTTTGGGGAATAGGAATTGTAGGTTCTATTTATGCAATTTTTGGAGGATTAAAAGCCGTAGCAGTTTCTGATTTAATCAATGCAGTTGGTTTGTTAATAGGAGGTGTTTTAATTCCGTATTTTGGATTAAAACTCATAGGAGATGGAAATATGATGACAGGTTTAAATACTTTGATGACCTCACAACCAGAAAGATTCAATTCAATTGGTAGCGAAAGTTCTTCGATTCCGTTTTCAACATTTTTTACAGGTATGATGTTGGTGCAAGTTTTTTATTGGGGAACAAACCAAGCCATTATACAACGTGCATTAGGAGCCGTAAATTTAAAAGAAGGTCAAAAAGGGTTAATGTTGGCATCATTTATAAAAATATTAGGGCCTATTATTGTAGTGTTACCAGGAATGATAGCCTTTTATTTGTTTGGAGGTGAATTAGAAAATGCAGACAAAGCGTACCCAATGCTAGTAAATAAAGTTTTACCAACCTATTTAATTGGTTTTTTTGCAGCAGTGTTGTTTGGTGCTATTTTAAGTTCGTTTAATAGTGGTCTAAATAGTTCGGTTACCTTATTTGGAGTAGATTTATACCGTCCCTTTTTTAATAAAGAAGCATCAGAAGAACAAGTCGTAAAAGCAGGAAAAAAATTCGGAATTGGTTTGGCAATTTTTGCGATGTTAATTGCTCCAATGATAGCAAAATTCCCAGGAGGATTGTTTGCTTATTTACAAGAAGCAAATGGCGCGTATAGTATTCCTATCTTAACCATTATTGTAGTTGGTTACTTGACCAAATACGTACCTGCAAAAGCAGCAAAAATAGGTTTGGCATCTGGAGTTGTATTATATATTATCAGTCAGTTTATATTAAAACCCTATGTATTTGGTACCGATAACTATCCGCATTTTTTACACGTAATGTTTATATTGTTTGTGTTTAATGTGATAATTATGTTATTAATAGGAAAAGTATCACCAAGAGAAACGCCATATATACAAGAGTATACTAAAGAAGTAGATATTACACCTTGGAAATATGTTAAACCTGTAGGAATAGCAATTTCAATTATTGTGATTAGTGTTTATGTGTATTTTTCGTAAGAAAAAGAAGTATAATAATAAAAGGAGCGTTTTTTAACACTCCTTTTATTTTCATAGCAAAGTTCCCTTTTTAGCTCTTACCAAGCATTACTATTTCATTGCATACAACTTCTGTAATATATCGTTTATTACCATCTTTATCATCCCAACTTCTTGAGGTTAATTTACCGTCAATAGCAATTTGACTTCCTTTTTCTAGGTATTTTTCTACAATTTCAGCAGTTTTATTCCAAGCCACAATGTTAGTCCATTGCGTGTCGGTAACACGTTCGCCTTGTGCATTTTTATACGATTCATTTGTAGCAAGTGAAAATTTTGCTAGTTTTTTTCCACTATCTAAAGTGATGATTTCAGGATTGTTTCCTAAATTTCCGATTAACTGTACTTTGTTTCTTAACGTACTCATAAGATAAGGTTTTAAACACTTCGTTTTTACTTAGTGTAGGTTTATATAAATTTTGTTTTGTCAATTCGTTTTGACACTGCAAAAGTGCAATAGGTTTATAGTTTTTATTGGTTGTTAAACGGTTACTTTCGGTAGTAAATGAATGAAATCGACTACATTCGAATAAATTACGTATATTTATACATTAAAAAATACAGATGGAATCACAAAAATGCTTAGAGTGTAACGAACCTTTTAAAGGTAGAATAGACAAGAAATTTTGTTCAGATTATTGTAGAAATACGTATAATAATAAAATTGATAAAGAGAGTAAAAATATGATTCGCAATGTAAATTATCGTTTGCGAAAAAACTATAAAACACTGTGTACGCTTAATATATCTGGAAAAACAAAAGTTACGAGAGTAAAGTTGCTAAGCAATAATTTTGATTTCAACACATTTACATCAATCTACACAACCAAAACAGGAAACACTTATTACTATGTATATGATCAAGGATATTTGCAGTTAGAAAATGATTACTATTTACTAATTAAAAGAGATTAATATTATGAAATTTAAATACGCAAAAGCATTTTCTATTTTAATAATAACAGCAACTGTATTTTATAGTTTTGTTTCATTATTACCTTCAAATATTAGTGATGAGTCAACTTCTTTAACTAAATTTTCAACCGAAAGAGCATTAATTCATTTAAAACAAATCACTAAAAAACCGCATTTTGTTGGAACTAAAGAACACAAAATTGTTAGAGAATATTTAGTAAATCAATTAGAGAAGTTAGGTTTAGACGTTGAAATTCAAGAGCAATTTGCAATCAATAGCAAGTGGAAAGCTGCTGTAAATACGATTAATATTATTGCAAAAATTAAGGGTTCTGAGCCGAATAATAAGGCTTTATTATTACTTTCTCATTATGATTCTGCTGTACATTCATCCTATGGCGCAAGCGATGCAGGAAGTGGTATCGTAACCATTTTAGAAGGTGTTCGTGCATTTTTAGAAACTAATAAAACGCCTAAAAACGATATTATTATTTTATTTTCTGATGCTGAAGAAGTTGGGTTGTTGGGTGCAGAAGCCTTTGTAAAACACCACAAATGGACTAATAACGTTGGTTTAGTGCTAAATTTTGAAGCAAGAGGAAGTGGAGGGCCAAGTTATATGTTGCTCGAAACAAATGGTGGAAATAAAGAACTTATTAAAGCTTTTAATAAAGCGAAACCTAACTTTCCAGTTGCTAATTCGTTGATGTATAGTATTTATAAAATGCTGCCAAACGATACTGATTTAACTGTTTTTAGAGAAAAGGCAAACATTAACGGTTTCAATTTTGCATTTATTGATGATCATTTTGATTACCATACTGCACAAGATACATATAGTAGATTAGATAGAAATACACTTGAGCAACAAGGCGATTATTTAACAACAATGTTAACTTATTTTTCTGATGCTAATCTAGACCTTTTAAACTCAACAACAGATGATGTTTATTTTTCGTTTCCTAAACTTGGCTTAGTTACTTATCCTTTTTCATGGGTTTTACCGATGCTTATTAGTGCTGTTACCTTGTTTTTAATATTCTTGTTTATAGGAATCAAACAAAAAAAATTATTAGTAAGAGAAATTTTACAAGGGTTTATTCCTTTTTCACTTTCGTTAATTATAGTTTCCCTTTTTACCAATTACGGTATGAGGGTGATTAATAAATGGTATCCACAATACACCGAAATTTTACACGGTTTTACTTATAATGGTCACTGGTATATCGTTTTTTTCACAGCATTAACACTTGCTTTTTTATTTTGGATTTACACTGAACATTTTAAAAATTATGACGTAAAAAACCTTTTAATCGCTCCAATTTTTATTTGGCTGTTAATCAATTTAATGATCACTATAAAACTTAAAGGAGCAGGTTTTTTTATTTTTCCTGTGTTTCTTTCTTTATTTTCATTGATGGTTTTATTCTCATCCATAAAATCTGAAGTTAAATTGATTGTCATTACTATTTTGTCAATACCAACATTAATAGTTTTTGTCCCTTTAATTAAAATGTTTCCTGTTGGTTTAGGGCTCAAATTATTGCCTATTAGTACCGTTTTTACTGTTTTGCTATTTGGGTTGTTGCTTCCTATTTTTCACCTTATTAAAAACACTAAAAAGCTAAGTTTTTTATTTTTAATTTTAGGTGTTTTAGCCTTTGTAAGTGCTTCTTTAAAGTCAAGTTACTCATCTGTAAGAAAACAACCAACAAGTTTAGTGTATTATTTAGATGCAGATAAAAACCAAGCATATTGGGCGAGTTATGAAAACACAATTAATGAGTATAATAAGGCGTATCTAACAACAAATCCAACTAAAGGAAGTTTTACAAACGATGTTACCGCAAGTAAATACTTCTCAAAATACAAACTGTATAAACAAACAGAAGTTATTGATTTAAAAACACCAATAATAACGAAATTACTAGACACTATTGAAGGAAGTATAAGGCATATTAAGTTGCAAATTCAATCAGCAAGAAACGCAAATAGAATAGAGATTTTGACTAAAAACAATATTTCTTTTAAAACCTTTAAAATAAATGATGAAGATGCAAATTCTATCTTCTATATAAAAAAGCGTAAAAGTATATTAACATACTATTTTACTAAACCTAATGAAATCATAAATTTAGAGTTTTCTACACCTGAAGAAATGAAGATACACTTTGAAGTACAAGATGTAAAATACGATTTATTCACCAACACTCAACTAAACGTTAAGCCAAGAAAAAACCAAAGTTTTATACCAACTCCTTTTGTGATTAATGATGCTACTATTGTAAAAAAGGAAGTTAAGTTTTAGTGATTTATTTTAACTGTGTTAAGCGCATTGTATTTACCATTCCTTTTTCTTTTACAGGCATTGATGAAAGGGTGATGATTAAATCACCTTTTTCTACATAACCTTGATGTTCTGCAATTTTATTAAGGTCTTTTATGGTTTGATCTGTAGAT